>DASSJT010000024.1:0-7557 GCA_035691065.1 Dermatophilaceae bacterium | reverse complement strand
GCCCTCCTTCGGCTGCTCGACCAGACCGGACGGCTGGCTTCCTGGGCCCAGGGACTGGGCCGAGCGGGCAAGCCGTCCGACGTGGTAAGGCAGCTCGCCCAGGTCCACCGCCAGCAGGCCACGCGCCTCGCCGCCGGTCTGCGAGCCCGAGGAGTGCCCGAGCACCTGGTCTCCGACGCGCAGGCTGGGCGCCTGATGGCGGCTGCGGCCGCCCCTGGCACGCCCAAGGCTCTGGGGAGCCTGGAGGCCGCCGCGCTCCAACCCACCGTGGCCCGGGCCGTGCTGGCGGCCGACCGCTACCTGTTCCCGATGGTGGGCGCGCTGATGGCCCAGCGGGCGGCGGCGGCCCAGCTCCTCGGCGCACGGCTGCCCGCGGACACCACGGCCTGGCCATCCCCCGAGCTCGCCGGCGGTCCACTGGCGTCGGTCCGGGCCGCGGTCTACGGCTTCGAGGTGGTGGCCGCCCATGCTGCCGACGGCACGCCCGTCGCTGCCCAGGACCCGCTGAAGACCACAGGCGGCGAGCGGAAGCGCGCCCAGGGCACGCTCGGCGTGCTGCGCTCCCTCCAGATCCGGCTCGAGGCCCTCGCGGGGGCTCAAGCGCCCCCGGCAGAGCTGGGCTACACCCTGCCGTTCCCGGTCGACTCGGCCGCCTCAGCCCGCAGGCTGGCGGGGTCGGTCCTCGGCCGGCTGCGGGCGGCGCTGGCCGCGGCGCTCGACCCCTCGGCCGGCGGACGGGAGGCGGCTCCCCAGCTGCTCAGGTGGCTTGCCGCGGTCGAGGTCGAGCAGCGCCGGTGGGGCGGTTCCCTCACCGCGTTCCCCGGGCTGTCGTGACGTCTGTCGCGGAGGCGGCCGCGCTGGTCCCCCAGGCCTTTCGCGAGCACATCTCCCTGCTGCCCGCCGAGGGCGGCCCCGACGGCGCGGCCTGGGCCGCCGAGCTCCCGCGGCTGCTGGCCGGCTGCCTCGACGACTGGGGCCTGGCGCCCGACGAACCGGCGAGGTCCGGCTTCACGGCCGTCGTCCTCCCCGTGTCGCGGGACGGCGAGCGCCTGGCGCTCAAAGTCGTGTGGCCCCACGAGGAGGCGTTCGGCGAGCCCTTGGCCCTGCGCCGGTGGAACGGGCAGGGCGCGGTCCGGCTGGTGGCCGCAGAGCTATCACGCGGTGCCCTCCTGCTGGAGCGGCTCGACGCCGACCGTGACCTCACGAAGATGTGGGTGGACGAGGCCTGCGAGGTGATCGGAGGGCTGCTGGCCCGGCTGAACGTGCCAGCCCTCCCCCAGCTGCCGGCGCTCTCCCAGGTCGCCGCGAAGATGTCGCCGCGCCTGGACCGCGCCGCCGAACAGCTGCCGCGCCGCATGGTCGCCCGGGCAAAGGGACTCGCCGGGGAGCTGGCCAGCGACCCGGGCTGTGACGGGCGAGTCCTCCACCGCGACCTGCACTTCGAGAACGTCCTCGCCGCGGAGCGCGAGCCCTGGCTGACCATCGACCCCAAGCCGCTCAACGGCCACCCGGGGTTCGAGCTGGCTCCGGTGCTCTGGAACCGCGCCGACGAGCTGGGCTCGGGCTCATCGTTCCGCTACCTGGTGCGCCACCGCCTTGAGCTGCTGAGCGAGGCAGCCGGGATCGACGAGGACGTCGCCCGCCACTGGACGACCGTGCGGCTCATGTGGGAGGCGGTGTATGCCGCCGAGGCCGGCGACGCCGAGCGGCTGACCGCGATGATCTCACTGGTCAAAGCGGTGGACTCCTGACCCGCTCCCGGCGTGGGGCTCAGCCCCCCCAGCGGTACTCCACCTCGGGGCGCCCCGCACCGGCATACCTCTGGCTGCGCAGCACCTGCCGGGAGTCGCACAGGTACTCCGCGTAGCGGCGGGCCGTCACCCGGCTCACCGAGAGCTCCTCGGCGAGCTCGCTCGCCGACAGGCCCCGCCCTGCCTGCCGCAGGGCCCGGGAGACCCGGCCGAGCAGCTCCTCCCCCATCCCCTTGGGCAGAACTGCGCCAGCAGGCGCACGGACGCCGGCGACGAGCTGGTCGACCTCCGACTGGGTGCCCACCTCCTCCGAGCCGCGCAGCTGGTCGCGGTAGGTGCGGTACGCCTCCAGCCGATCCCGAAGGGTGGCGAACACGAACGGCTTGAGGACGTACTGCACCACGCCCAGCGACACCGCTGCCCGCACCACCTCGAGGTCGCGGGCGGAGGTCACGGCGATGACGTCGGCGCGGTGACCGGCCGCGCGCATGGCCCGCACGACGTCCAGGCCGTGGCGGTCGGGGAGGTTCATGTCCAGGAGCACCACGTCGACCCGGAGCTCCTGCAGTGCCCGCAGGGCGGCCTGGGTGGTGCCCACCGTCGCCGCTACCTCGAAGCCACTGACCCGGCCGACGTATGCCGTGTGGGCCTGTGCCGCGACCGGCTCGTCCTCCACGACGAGCACCCGGATCAGGCTGGGGTCACGCACGTCTGCCCCCGATCGGGAGCCGAACCGTGAACTTGGCGCCCGGCGGACCCTCGACCGAGAGGTGGCCACCGAGGCGATGGACCGACTGTTCCACGAGGGCCAGGCCGATGCCGCGGCGGCCGGCGCTGCCGTCCTCCTTGGTGGTGAAGCCCCGCCGGAAACTGTCCGCCACGGCATCGGGCGGCAGGCCCGGTCCCGAGTCCGCCACCGTGAGCACGACCTCGTCGCCCTCCACCCTCGAGTCGACGAGCACGCTGCGCAGCCCAGCTGGGCCGCCCTCGGGGGCCGCAGCAGCGGCCGTGGCGTTGGCCGAGCCCTCCGGGCCAGGGCCGACAGGGACCGTGCCCGCGCCGCTCCCGACGCCGGAGCCGCCGGCCGGGACAGCGGGGGTGACCGCGTCGAACGCGTTGTCGATCAGGTTGCCGACGATCGTCACGACGTCGCGCGGCGGTGCCACGTCTGCGGGCCAATGGGCTTTGTCGCCGATGCGGAAGTCGATGCCCCGCTCGCTGGCCTGGGCCGCCTTGCCCAGGAGCAGCGCGGTCAGGGCCGGCTCGGCGACGGCGCCGACCACGCGGTCGGTGAGCACCTGCGAGAGCTGCAGCTCCTCGGTCGCGAAGGCGAGCGCCCGGTCGGGGTGCCCGAGCTCGATCAGCGAGACGATCGCGTGGAGCCGGTTGGCCGCCTCGTGCGCCTGGGAGCGGAGCGCCTCGGAAAGCCCGCGGGCCGAGTCGAGCTCACCGGTGAGGTGCTCCAGGTCGGTCCGGTCCCGAAGCGTGACGACGTAGCCCAGCGTGCGGCCATGCCACTTCGCCAAGGCCTTGTTGAGCACGAGCACGTGGGCGGAGGTGACGTGCAGCTCGTCCTCGCGAGGGTCCGCGTCGGTCAGGGCGGTGGCCAGGGGAGCGGTGAGCCCCAGCCGGTCGACCTGCTGGCCCTGGGCGTCGGCGGGCAGGCCGAGCAGCCGCTGGGCCTCGTCGTTGGCCAGGGCCAGCCGCCCGTCCACATCGATGAGCAGGAGGCCTTCGGTGACGGCGTGGAGCACGGCGTCGTAGTACTCGACCATGTCCCTCAGCTGGCGCGCACCGAGTCCGTGCGTCTGCCGACGGACCCGCCGGGCCACGAGCGCCGTTCCGAGCCCGGAGAGCAGCGCCGCCCCCAGGCCCGCCAGCAGCAGCCCGGGAAGCTGGGCGCGGAGCCGGTCGGAGACCGCGCTGGTGCGGATCCCCACGGCCACCAGACCGACCACCTCACTGCCGTCCCGCACGGGCACCACGACACGGCGGGAGAGCCCCAGGGTGCCCGTGTAGTCCTCGACGACGCGGCCGCCCCGCACCGCCGCGTCGATGTGCCCGATGAAGGGCTGGCCGATCCGGCTCGGGTCGGGATGGGTGTAGCGGATGCCCTGAGGGCTCATGATCACGACGAAGTCGGTGCCGGTCTGCCGGCGGACCCGCTCGGCATAGGGCTGGAGGGTGCCCTCGCGGTCCCGCGCCTCCACGCCGGCGATGACCAGCGCGGTGCTCGCCACGGTCTCCGCGACCGCCGTGGCCCGTGCCGTCGCCTCCTGGGTGACGGCGTGCTGGGCCTGCACGTACGCGCCGGCGGTGCCGACCCCAACCACCAGCAGGGCGACGAGCACCTGCAGAGCGAAGGTCTGCGTGGCCACGCTCCAGCGGACCGGCGCCCGGACCCACCGCGCCGGACTCACCGGCATACCCCCGGTGGCGCCGGCCGGGACGCCCCCCGCGCGGGGCGGGAGAACTCAATGAACACAAACGTGACCCTAGCCACTGGGGCCAGCACCCTCGTGGAGTCAGCACCGGCCGCCCGCCGGGCCCCCAACCCTTGGAGCACACCGTGAGCACGAGAGCCGACAGCGCCGTCGACCGCCCCACAGCGCGACGGGACCGCACGCACTACCTGTACATCGCCGTCGTGGTGGCGATGATCCTCGGCGTCGCCGTGGGGTTCATCGCCCCGGACTTCGCCGTCAAGCTGAAGTGGCTTGGCACCCTCTTCGTCAGCCTCATCAAGATGATGATCACGCCGGTCATCTTCTGCACCATCGTCCTCGGTATCGGATCGGTGCGCCGGGCCACCCAGGTCGGGAAGGTCGGCGGCCTTGCCCTCGGCTACTTCCTCACGATGTCGACCGTCGCCCTGGCCATCGGCCTCGTGGTCGGCAACGTCGTCCACCCCGGCTCCGGCCTGCACCTGACGAAGGAGCTGGCCGCCTCCGGCCAGAAGGCCGTGGGCGAGGAGCACGGCACGACCGTCGACTTCATCCTCGGGCTGGTTCCTGACACCTTGGTGTCCTCGCTGACTGCCGGGTCGGTGCTCCAGGCCCTCCTGGTGGCACTGCTCGTAGGCTTCGCCCTGCAGAAGATGGGCCGGGCCGGTGAGCCGATCCTCGCGGGGGTCAAGCACCTGGAGCGGCTCGTCTTCCGGCTGATGGCGATGATCATGTATGCCGCACCGGTCGGAGCGTTCGGCGCCATGGCTGCCGTGGTGGGCGCCACCGGCCTGGACGCGCTCAAGAGCCTCGGACTGATCATGGTCGCCTTCTACGCCACCTGCGCGATCTTCGTCTTCGTGGTCCTCGGCACCCTGCTGCGGGTGACTGCCGGCTTCAGCATCTTCGCGCTGCTGCGCTACCTGGCGCGGGAGTTCCTGCTCATCCTGTCGACCTCGTCCTCGGAGTCCGCGCTCCCCCGGCTGGTGGCGAAGATGGAGCACCTCGGCGTCTCGCGTCCGGTCGTGGGCATCACCGTGCCGACGGGGTACTCGTTCAACCTCGACGGCACCGCCATCTACCTCACGATGGCGTCGCTGTTCATCGCCGAGGCGCTCGACAAGCCCTTCTCGCTCGGTCAGCAGATCTCCCTCCTGCTCTTCATGGTGATCGCCTCCAAGGGAGCGGCCGGCGTGACCGGCGCTGGCCTGGCCACACTGGCCGGCGGGCTCCAGACGCACCGCCCCGACCTGGTGGACGGCGTCGGCTTCATCGTCGGCATCGACCGGATGATGAGCGAGGCGCGCGCCCTCACGAACTTCGCGGGCAACTCCGTCGCGACCGTGCTGATCGGGCACTGGGTCGGCGAGATCGACCGCGACAAGGCGACGCGGGTGCTGTCGGGAGCCGACCCGTTCGACGAGGCCACGATGCTCGACGACGCAGCTGAGGCCGGACCCCACTCGGAGCGAGGGTCCGGGCGAGAGTCTGGGCGAGGGTCTGGGCAGGAGCTCGTGCCGGTCGCCGAGCGTGCGTCCCAGGACGCAGCCGCGACCGTCGGTTAGCAGACCCCTTGAGCCGGCGCCCCGCTCGACCCGCTGGTCGGGCGGGGCGTCACGGCCTGGGAGGCAGCTCGAGGACGGCACCAGCCTCCGGCGCGTCGGGAAAGCGCGCCGTGAAGCCGTGCTTCTCGCACAGCGCCTCGTCGGCCCAGCGCGCGGTGCGGGCGGTGCGGTAGTTGAACCACAGTGTGGCTCCGGGCGAGGCGCTGAGCACCACGCGGGCCAGGGCCGTGTCGTCGGGGTGGTGGAAGGTGTCGCCGTTCGTGGAGACGAGGTAGTGCCGTGCGGGTGCGGCCTCCAGCATGGCCTGGAGGACGTTGCCCTTGCTGGCGTGGTGCGGGAGCTTGAACGCGTCGACCGGAAGCCGCTCCAGGCCCCGCGCCGCCGCCACGCCCTTCAGGCCCGCGCCGACCACGCTGCCGAACGCGTCGCCGGCCAGCACGACGCTCGCGCCGCGGTGCTCGACCAGCAGCGCGATGCTGCTCCCGTTGGGCACGGACGAGTCCTTGGGGGCCGGCGCGGCGGCGATGGCGACGAGGTCGTCGAGCGGCGCCAGCACGTCGGGGGTGATCTCCCGCTCCCGACGCCGCTGCTCCTCCGCGAGCACCTTGAACCACTGCCGGGCCAGCACGGTCAGGCGCTTCGTCGTCGGCGAGAGCACCGTGACGTGCGGCCCGTCCTCGACCGCCACCTCGACGAACCCGGCCTCCTCCCCTGCGTCGATCGGGCCGCCCCCGAAAGCGAGGTTCCACGGCCGTGCCCGGCCGGTGGCCTGCCCCAGCAGCGCCGACGTGACGCTCTCGCCCTGGTCGACGCTGCGGGTCGTGCCCACGTCGGGCAGGTGCGTGCGGCCGTTGAACCAGAAGTCGGCGACGTGGTCGGCGTGCTCGCTCTCCAGGAACGGGATCATGCCACCGATGTGGTCGCTGTCGATGTGGGTCACCACGGCGACGTCGATCTGCCGGTCTCCCGGCTCGAGCTGCTTCAGTCGCTGCTCCAGCTGCGGCCAGGTGTCGGGTGGGCCGCCGTCGACGAGCATCCGCCACGGTCGCCCGTCCTCACGCGGGCACTCCACGAGCAGGCAGTCCCCCAGCCGCGCCGGCAGTGCCTCGATGCGGATGGCTGTCGTCACGGCTTCCCCTCACGACGGATCCCTGAGGGCAACCTACGCTCGAGGGTGTGACGCCCGCAGGCGTTCACACCGAGCCGCTCCCGAGCGGCGCGACCCAGTCCAGCACTCACCGACAGAGATGAGGAGCCCAGCGTGGCCAACCGGCTGGCGAACGCGACGTCGCCGTACCTCCTGCAGCACAAGGACAACCCGGTCGACTGGCACGCGTGGGGCGACGAGGCGCTCGCGCTCGCGCGCTCCGAGGACAAGCCGATCCTGCTGTCGATCGGCTACTCCGCCTGCCACTGGTGCCACGTGATGGAGCGCGAGTCGTTCGAGGACGAGGCCACCGCGGAAGAGATGAACAGGCACTTCGTGCCGATCAAGCTCGACCGCGAGGAGCGGCCGGACATCGACGCGATCTACATGGAGGCGTGCATGTCGATGACCGGCCAGGGCGGCTGGCCGCTGAACGTCTTCCTCACGCCCGAGCAGGTGCCGTTCTACGCCGGCACCTACTTCCCGCCCGAGGACATGCACGGCATGCCGAGCTGGCAGCAGGTGCTCACGGCGGTGGCCGACGCCTGGGACGAGCGCAAGGGCGAGATCCGCGAGGGCGGGGCGCGCATCGCCGAGCGGCTGCGGGGCGGGGCGCTGCTCCAGCCGTCCGCCGAGCCGCTGACCGCGGC
>DASSJT010000023.1:0-15883 GCA_035691065.1 Dermatophilaceae bacterium | reverse complement strand
GCGAGGTATGCCGTTGAGCCGGCTCAACGGCATACCCCTCAGGTGTTCGTATGCCGTTCAGCCGCCCGCGCGGGAATCCCGCCCGAGTGCCCCGCGGCCTGGCGGCAGGAGCAGTCCGAATGTGACGGCTCCCACGGCGTTGAAGCCGATGGCGACCGCGCCGACCGCCAACAGCCCGATGGCCACCGCACCCAGTGCGACCAGCCCGAGGGCGACCCCGCCCATGGCGACCAGGCCGATGGCGATGTCCCCGAACGCGAAGATGCCCCGGGCGACGCCTGGGCGGTAGCCACCGCCCTGGTCACGACCGCCCAAGGCCACGTGGACAACGGGTATGCCGCTGACGGAAGCGGGCGACCGGTACTCCCACCGGATTCTGCGCAGGTTTGCGGGACGGAAGTCAGCCATCGGAATCGCCTCTCTCAGCAGGTGACATGGAGCACGGCGTGGACCTCGCCGGGGTCGAGACGGGCGATCAGGCGACAGGCTTCCTCGGTCGGCGCCACGTCGAGGTGGACGCCTCGGTGACGGGCCTCCTCCACGACCTCGGGCATCACCGGAAGCGAGCCGTAGGCCCCGGTGCCGATGATCAGCCGGCTCCCACCCCAGGGGAGCTCCTCGTCGACCGACAGAGGGGTGTGGCCGAACTCGCCCCGGTAGGACTTGGACGGACTCTTCTTCCGCTTGCGCACGTCGCCAGCGTCGATGACCACGTCGTGCGGGTACTCGCGTCCGTCGACCTCTATGGTTCCGAAACCGCGCAGGCGCACGTCCATCTCGTCGCCTCCTGCCCCTGCGCACACCGGTGGTTACGCGGTGCGGATCGTCACCGCTCCTGCCCTTCAGTGTGCTCTCGGCAAGGCCTCAGGTCACCCTCGCCCGGGCGATGATCTCCTCGACGACCTGCGACTTGGCGTCGGCGTAGTCCTGGACGTAGCCCCACCGGCGTGCCGCCAGCTCGCGCTTGGCCCGCTCGTAGAGCTCACGCTCATCAGGGTGCGCCCGCAGCCGGTCGCGGAAGAGCAGCATCCGTTCCACCTCGGACGAACCGATCGCGAAGACGTGCACGTTCGCCGGGGGCTCGGTACCCCGCAGCAGCCGGTGCTGATGCCATCCCGGCTCTCTGCCGTGGAGCAGATAACCGGCCGCCTCGAGCTGTGGGACGTAGGCGTCTTCGTCGGAGGGGTCGCTGACGAGCAGCAGGATGTCGATGATGGGCTTCGCGGCCAGCCCTTGTACCGAGGTGGAGCCGACGTGCTCCACGGCCGCAGCATGACCACCGAGAACCGCGGAGATGCGAGCCGCGTGCTGCGCGAACTGCTGTGGCCATGCTTGGTCCGCCTCGGCCAGGTGGATCGTCGCGTTGTGGGGACTGCGTGGCCGAACAAACTCGATGCCCCGGTCTTCCTCGGTCACACGGCGGATTGTGGCATGAGGGCCACCTCAGTGCCCCTCAGGCGGCCCCTTCTCCGACGGCTGCCTACGGCCGCATGGCGGGGGCCAGGGTGATCCCGATCTCCGGCTCGGTGGTGATGGAGTTGTGCACCGTGCAGTGGGTGGCGACCGCCAGCAGGCCGTCGCGCCGCTGCTGGGGAATCTCGTGCGGCAGCTGGATGGAGATGTCGACCGCCGCGACGCGGGCCGGCTTGGTGCCCATGCGGTAGGACGTCTCGACCACGAGGCCGGTGGCGTCGAGCTTGTGTCGACGCAGGTACCGACGGGCGTAGAAGGCGACGCAGGAGGCGAGTCCAGCGACGAACAGCTCCGTGGGTGTAGGCCCCACGTCTTCCCCGCCCACGTCAACCGGCTGGTCGACGGTGATCCGGTGACTGCGGACATCGATGTCGAACCGGTCGCCATCGCGGTACTCGACGCGCATGGTGGCAATGTCGGCTGCCGGTTCGGTCGCTGCGGAGTGCGTGGTGGCTGCGGGGGCGGTGGCTGCCGAGTCCGTGGTTGCCGAGTCCGTGGCTTGCGATTCCTTGGTTGCGGAGTCCGTGGTGGCTGGGTCTGATCGCCTGAGCCAGCGCAGGTACTCCACGTCACCCAGCAGCTCGAGCCGGCGCCACAGCACGCTGGTGGGGACGGCTTGGCTGGCGTGCGCGAGGCTCGCCATCCGCTGCCGGTTCCGGTCCACGGCGACCGTCAGGTCGACGTCGTCCGGCTCGTGGCCGACGAAGCCGGTGTCGAACTCTTCGTTGAGCTGCTCTGCGACCGCGCGGGGAACGGTCCAGCCCAGCACCGGGAGGTCGAGGGCCTTGGCGGCATCGAGTGCGGCCAGGGTTGCTGCCGCGTGGTCACGGTGGCCGGTCACCCCGGAAGGGTCGAAGACGACCAGACCCTGTGCACCCGACCACTCGATCGCGTCGGTGATCTCCTTGGCCAAGCTCGGCGCAGGGACGCTACCCAGGGCGCGGTCCGGGTAGCTCAGCAGCTCCGCCCTGTCCAGCCCTAGCGCGGCGGCTGCGCCTTTGAGCTCGGCCGCCCGCAGAGCGGCCAGGTCACCGGTGACGCCGCTGACCGTCGAGGCCTCGCCACGGGTCAGGCACAGCACCGACACCGCCGTTCCCGAGCGGGCGAACGCGTCGAGGACCGCCCCCAGTCCGAAGGACTCGTCGTCGGGGTGTGCCACTACGGCAAGCGCCGCAGACCAAGTCGGTAGCGTTCCTGCCTCTCGGGCCACTGCTCCCACGTCAGTTGTCATGTCTGGCTCCGTACCTCCTGGGCGCATCATCCGGCCCGTCGTCCGGCCCGTGGTCCGGCCCGTCGTTGTGGGCGCGCCGTCGCGCCGCCTCGCGCTGGGCCATCCATGGTTCTTACGAACATACCCCGATGGGTATTTGTCTCCTCGGGACCAACGTCCCGGGACGCCCGCCCATTCCGCCTGTGGCCCCTGGTTCACCAGCCGTGGGTATGCCGGGCCGGTTGCTGGCAAGTTGCTGGGAGTTTCCGCGATGTCGAGATCCACGGAGATGGGGCGTTTCTACCGTGGGCCTCACGACGCCCTTCACTCGGTCCGCAAAGGAGCCACCGCCATGACGAACGTCGGAGTCCACACCGAGCACGAGGACCAGCCGTGGACCATCGAGGTGGGTGACCATCCCGGACGCACCGACAGCCCGCAGTACACGCGGAGCAGGAACCTGATGATCAAGCTCGTCCAGCAGACTCAGCCCTGGTGGTTCGGCAGCCCGCCCTACCAGGACCACCACGGCGGTGGCATCTGGCTGAAGGACGCCACCGGGTGGTTCCTGGTCTTCGGCCTCGCAGGAATCGAGTGGTCAGCGCAGTTCTGCGCCGATCCGGCGAAGGTGGACAAGCTGCGGCAGCTGACCGCGCGGCTGGTCGCCGGCTTCCCCGACACGACTGCGGCCTACGACGCACTCGGCTACCACGACGCCACACAGCTGCTGACGGTGCCCATCACCGACGCCAACGGCGTTGCAGCGTGGACCGACGGGATCTTCAACGCTTCGGTGGCGCTGCCTGCCGGAAGTCACACCGGCGTTCTCCCGACGGCCGCCGGCTACCACCACTACCCGAAGCCGATCGTCGACATCGAGGCATTCAAGTACGACGACTTCAACCTGTTCGTCGCCGATGCCGAGGGCAACCCGGTCGCGGTGACACCAGTCGCTCCACGCCAGAGCGGAAACCGGGCCGTCCACGTGGCGTGGGCGGACCCGCACACGCCTCTAGGGCATGCCAAAGCGCAAGCCGAACAGGCGGGCGGGCACCTCGTGCTGCCCGAGACCCATCCTTGCGCTCAGGCGGCGTTCGCCAACCAGGCGTATTGAGTGCGGCGTGCGGGATCCGCCGCTTCCCGGCGTGCTGCGCTCAGAGCCGCTGGAGGCGCGGACTGGTGACGGCGACGCTGACGATCTGCGCGCCGAAGCGCACATCTACTCTTGGCCCATCCAGACGGATCACCCGGCCCAGGCCGTGTCGGTCGTGGGTAACCCGGTCGTTCACGGCGTACTCCGGCGGCGCGGGCACGGTCTCGGTGCGGAAGGGGCTGGAGGCGGGACGGCGTCTGACAGTCTGCGTAGGGGGGCGCATGGGGTCCAGTCTGCCCTCCCTTTCACGAGTTTCCGCCTCCCTGCAGGAGGATTTCTCGCAACAAAGTGGCGACACGCCGCCCGCGATGGTGTGACACGCCGATGACGGAAGTCGGCTGGAACCCCTTGGAAACCCGGCCGGCACCGGCTAGCCGTCGGTGCGGAGCCGGCTGTAGAGCGCGACGTCGTGCCAGGTCCCGTCGCGGTACTGCGCCTCGCGCATGACGCCATCACGGACGAAGCCCGCCTTCTCCAGGGCCCTCTGCTCGGCGACGTTGCCGATGTCCGTGCCCGCCTCGACGCGGTGCACGAGGGTCGTGGCGAAGAGGTACTGCGCGAGTAGATCCTGGGCGCGCGACCCAAACCCCATGCCGCGAGCCTCAGGCAGCAGCCCGATCCCGATGCGAAGTGCGCGGCTGCTCCCGCCGGGACCGTACTCGACGGCGTGCCAACCGACCCGGCCCACGAGCCGGTCCATCGCCTGGACGGCAAGGGCTCCGCGGTCGGCCTCGAGGCAGCCGGATGCGGCGTACCACCTGGCCAGCTGGTTGGTGGCTCGGAACCCGAAGAACTCGAACTCGTCGCCCCAGTGAGCCCCCGTCAGCTCAAGCGGCTCGATGTCCTCGGCCGTGATGGGGCGGAGAGTGACCGCACCCCCTCTGAGTGCATCCGGGGCCGCTCCAGCTGCACCTGCCGCCTCGCCCATTGGCTCAGGGTAGCGGCCGGTCGAGCGGGACCTGCGTAGAAGCATCAGACTCGGCTGGCTGCCGGCCGTCCTCTTGCTGGTACCGACGATCTACGTTCTCTCCTACTTCGCCATGCGGCTGCTCGGCCGCCCGTTGCCGGAGCCGAGGATCTCCTGGGTGACGGTACCGGTCCTGCTCGCGGCTTACTTCGTCGCGGCGGCTGGCGAGGAGGGCGGCTGGAGCGGTTACGCCGTGGACCCGATGCAGCGCCGTTGGAACGCCGTCACCGCTGGCGTCGTCCTCGGGCTGCTCTGGGGTCTCCTCCATGTGGTCCCCGGGCCGAAGAGCCTGAACCGCTTCCGCTTCGGGCGCAGCACGCCGAGCCATTGACCCGGACAGCCGAGGAACCGCACAAACGCACAAACGCCCAGAGCCGAACCGCTCAACCTGCTGGCCGGCCCTTGTACACGCTCAGCTCGGCCTGCCGCACCGAGTACATGACCGTCTCACTCTGGAAGACCGACCCCGCGATCGGCGCCCCGCCGTCAGTGCCTCCGGCGGTCGCCATCCGCGACCACCCCTTCGTCGAGAACTTCATCAGGTAGTCCCGGGTGCTCGTCCGCCCGCCTTCGCGAACCGGCTCGAGCGGCCCGGCCGGCTGCCAGGTGACGCTCACCGAGCCGGTTTCTTCCGTCTCCGTGTCGTTGACGTAGTCGAACGTCCGCATCGGGATGCTCGGCGCCACCGCGCTCGCCTTGGTCAGCCGGTTCGTGATGCTGACGCTCACACCCACATCCGTGCCCCCGAAGCTCTCCTTGGTCGTCTGCGGGAACAGGTCGCCTTCGAACTCCGTGATCGTGTACCAGAAGTGCCGCAGAGTCACCCGGTCGCCCTTGCTGTGCAGGAAGTGGCCGCCGGTGGGCTGGTCGCTGTTCTCGTAGCTCTTGGCGTCCGACGCGATCACGACCGTGTCGAGGCACGTGTCGCCGAGCTTCGGCTGGGGACACGTCGTCCACGAGCCGATGGCCACCCTGCCGTTGAACACCAGGTGGAACACCGGCCCGGCCGAGGCTGGCGCGGCAAGCCCGAGCGGGGCGATGGCCGCCGCCAGAGCGGCAGCCACAGAAAGAGCGAGACGAGTGCGCATGGTCGACCTCCCCTTGAGCTCAAGTGCTCAAGGCAACTACATGCCGTATGCCGTGCAGCAGCACAGGGACCGAGGTCCCGTCACAGGTCGGTCAGCGGCGCAGCTCGAGGAAGGCCGGGATCCTGGTGCGCCTGAGCACACGCCGCTGGAACGGTCCTGCCGCCCTCAGGGCAGCCTCGACGCCGACCAGGTGCGGGTCGCTCAAGCGGTAGTCGACGCCCTTCCACCGGATCGTGCAGCCGTCGGCGGCGATGACGTTCTGCACCCAGTTGGTCTTGGGCCCCCAGGGCAGTCCGATGACGAAGGAGTCGGGGCTGACCAGCGGGGCGACCGGCACGGCATACTCCTTCCCGCTCTTGCGGCCGTGGTGGTGCAGCACCGCCCAGAGCGGGAACCACCGTCGCCCCGCGAGCAGTCCTGCCACCGGGCGTGTGACGCGCACCAGGGTGGCCGTCGGCGCTCGGTGGGCTCCGCTGACCGACGCGTTGGAGGTGTGCCGCAGGCGCCTCGATGAGCCTCCGGGGGGTGTCCGGGGCGTGTGTTCAGCCATGCCTCCATCGTGCACTAATTCATCGCATGGTGAAAGAGTTTTGGGGCGGACACCTTGGGGTATGTCCCGATGACCGCCACGCCCACTCCCCCGGGCAGAGCGAACACCGACTGCCGACGAGGAGACCATCGTGCGCATCCGTGAGCTGATCACGTCCATCGTGGCGGCTGGTGCCATCGGAGTCCTTGCCCTCGTCACTCTCTACGTCCTGCCGCTCCAGTCCGGCGCGGTCTACAGCGTCGGGATGGCGGTGACCTGGATCACAGGCGACTACATCCGCCGCTCCTCATTGCGCGCGACGCGGCCGAGCCCCGCCCGCAGCCGCGCTCGGCGCAAGCTCAAGGGCATGCTGTGGCCCGAGCCGTGGATGGCGCGTGGCGCCCTTCTGCCCCTCAGCACCACCGAGGACCCAGCGTCGGAGGACTTGGCCGATTCAGCCTGAACCCGGTTGCTTCTCGGTGGCCACTGCCCATGCGGCCGCCCGGGCACGGTGCAAGGTGTCCTCGGCCGACGAGAGGAAGCGCGTGAGCGAGGCCGACGGCGTCGTGCCGGTCTGCTCCCCGGACGTGAGCACCGACGACAGGAGATCGACGGCCCGCTGTGAGACCTGGACCGCTGTCGCCGCCTCTCCTGCCTCGAGCCGGAGGTTGGCCACGTGGAGCAGCGAGGTTGCCAGGTCGGGGACGAACCCCGGCCTCAGCTCGGCGAGCTCGGTGTAGAGGGAGACGGCCTCGAGGCCGCTGCTGATGGCCTCGGCACGCCGGCCCAGCTGCGAGTGCAGGACGCTGCGGAAAGCCAGCGCCGAGGCAAGCTCGGGCGTCATCGCCCGACGGCTGTCGGCGTCGATGGCGCCGATCCGCTCGAACTCGGCGATCGCGCGGTCCACCTCCGCCAGCCCTCCCTGCGGCCCCCGTGCGGTGGCCATGATTCGTGCGTTGCCCAGGACCACCCGGCCGTAGGTGGCGTCAGCCGGCCCGAGGTGACCGTCGCGCCGGAGCGCCTCGAAGAGGTGGACGGCGTTGTCGGACAGCCTCACCGCCTCGCCGGTGCGGCCAGTGCGCTGCAGCAGGCCGGCGAGGTTGCTGATCGCCCTGGCGTAGTCGCGGCGCGAGTCGGGTGACCGCTCGGGACCAGAGTCCACTCCCTCCAGGATGCTGACGGCGTCATAGCCGCAGCTCAGGGCTCGCTCCAGCTCGCCCATCTCCGCAAGGATGCCGCCCTGGAGGTCCCGGGCCCGGCCCAGGACGTCGGCCGGGATGGCGCCCCGCGCCACCTCCGTACCCAAGATGGACACGGCCTCGTCGATCGCGGCGGAGGCCTGGGGGAAGAGCCGCTGGTCGTTGAGCGCGGCGGCCTGTCCGAGCAGGGCTCGGGTCAGGTGCTCCTGGGGTACGTGCGGGTCCCGGAACGCCGCGACGGCGCTGCCGAACTCGTGGGCCGCCAGCACGAGGTTGCCGCGCTCGTAGGCCTGCGTCGCGAGACGCTCGTGGTCGCGCCCGCGGGCGATGGCGAGGGCACCGGGCGCGGAAGACACGGGCGGCCCCTGCGGAGTCGGTGGACCCGACTGACCCGGCTTCGACGGGGGAACAGCGCTCGGGGGTCCACTGGGGGGCTCGCTCAGTGGTTCGCTGGGTGGCTCGCCGGGTGGCTCACTGCGTGGCTCGCTGGGTGGGGAGCCCGGGGGCAGGTCACGCCACCCCTCGAGGGGCAAGGCCGTGACCGGATCCGCCGGACGCGACGACGTGTAGGGGTTCTCACCGATGCCCCGGCCGATCTCGGAGAGCCGCTCGGGGACGTTGGTGTCGTGGCCCCAGCTCGAGACGCTGCCGTAGTCGTCAGGATCCAGCGTATAGCGGTGACCCACCGACTCGGGCAGTGACCGCAAGAGGGGAAGCGGGTTGGCGACGCGGTCGACGGCGAGGCTGGCCGCCGTGCTGAGCACCGGTGGACCGGACCGCAGGAGCTCGGCAAGCTGCTCCTGCAGGTGCTTCTGGTGCGCCATCGCCCGGCCGATGATGACGAGGGCCTCCTGCAGCTCGTTGACGTTGTCCGAGCCCAGCAGGTGCGGGAGCAGGGACGGGTCGTCGCGGGTCACGGCGCCGATGTGGTGTTCGCCGAGCCGGTCAGGCTGGAGCGGGCCCCAGTAGCGGGACTGGGTCTCGGTCGGATAGAGGGAGCGCAGCCAGGTGGCCACAGGTCCTGGGTTGACCAGCTCGGGCACGCGCTGGAGCAGGGCCAAGGCGCCTGGCCGGTCGCGCGCGGCGATCAGGGTCGCGGCCGCTACCGCCTGGTCGCGCAGGCGCGGGGTCAGGTCAAGCCCCTCGGCCGCCAGGGTGTTGCGCCAGTACTCCCGCTCATGCGCGATGAGCCGCAGCTCCGGTGCTTCATTCGGCTCCGACGCACCGGCTGACTCCAGCAGCGCCAGCAAGGCTTCGAGCTGGAGCGCCAGCGGATCGCCGAACCGCTCGTCGCCCAGGTCGCGGTTGCCGATCGTCGCGGCGACTGCGGGCCAGTCGACGTCCGGGTGGATGCCGGCCAGCCGCATGGCGAAGTGCGCCACCGACGAGGCGAAGGCAGCCTCGCGGTCCACGAGCGGGTGAAGCGGGGGCAGGGAGAGGAACGCGGCGTTCCCAAGGAGACCGGGGTGACGGTCGGACAGTCGGTCCCACCACTCCCCTCGGTCGCGGGCCAGGAGCAGCAGGCGCAGGCGGGGCGGGTTGTCTGCCGTCTCGTAGGCCCAGAGCAGCCGGTCGAGCTGGCTGCCCCGGCTCTCCGCATAGTCGGCGACGAGCAGAACCGGGTGCTCGAGGGACGTCGACATGACCAGGCCCAGATCCCCGTCGGCCGGGATGCTCGAGGACAGCAGGCCGCTGATCCAGCGCCCGTCGGAGCGCTCGATCCCCTCGACCAAGGCTTGCGCAAGTCGCGTCTTGCCACGGCCACCCGGGCCGGCAATGAGTCGCGCGCCGAACTCCTCGCCTGACTGACACCAAGCGGTCAAGCTCTCGAGCTCGGCTTCCCGTCCCTGGAACGGGATCACCTCCTCATCGGCCCGGAGCAGCTGGGCCGGCGAAAGACGGCCGTGGCTCATCGCAGGCCGCGATAGCAGCGGGGCCAGCTCGACCGAGATCGGCGGGCCCGAGAGCCCGAGCAGCTTTCTTGCGGCGGGGTCGTCGACGATCTCGACCGTCGGCACGACCGTCAGCAGGTCGCGGTCGAAGCCCTTGGTGTCGATCACCACCACGCCCACGACGGCACCCCCACACATCGCACTGGCGCCCGACATGCCCGCCCAGGGGGACGGCTTGCCGGGCCCTGGGTCCGCCGGGGCGTCCTGGACCGAGAGGAGGTAGCGACCCTCCTTCAGCGCCCCCTGGGGGTTGATGTGACCGCTGAGCTGGTAGCTCACCCGGTGCCCCTCCTCGAGCATCACCCGGGGGAAGCCGGTTGCATCGACGGCCTGGTTGGCCTCGCGACCGGTGAACCGCCCCCACCGCGGTGCCCTGCCGATGGAGGGTGGGCGTGTCCTGCCCGTGAGCCGCACGAGTGCGGCGTCGGTGTCGCCCCGGCGCTTCGGCCACACCACGGTGCCCTCGAACTCGGTCCCGGACACCGGGAACCGCAGGATGACGGGCAGCTTCTCGTCGTCGTCGAAAACCACATGGGCAGCGGTCAGCACGAGGTCGTCGGTGACCAGCAGACCGCTGCCCTGCTCCTCATAGACAACGCCCTGGTCGTCGGCCGGGAGCGTGGCCCGCACGTCGACCAGTCGCGACGGGTCGGCCGCCACGGTGGCTCAGTCGCCTTCTCGCTTGCGGCGGTCGGAGATGAGCGGCTTGGCCCGGCCGTCGACCACCGGAGTGAGCTCCATGGTGATTCGGTGCGTGGACGACGCCTCGCGGCTACTCGAGCCGCCGAGCGAGACCACCCAGAACTTCGCCCCGGCCTTCCCTTCGACCGCCTTGGTGATCCCTACCTCGAACTCCATCGTCACCGTGCCGAGCTCGAACTGCACGGCCTGTCCCCGACCCCGCTCCAGCGCATTCGAGAGCTCTCGTCGCAGCTCGTCGATGGCATCCGCGAGGGGGATCCCGTCCCCTTGTGGCATACCGCCAGTGTTCCACCCAGCGCAGGGCCCTGTGCGGTGTCGGCAGACGGACCCGCGGAGTGTCTCCACCGAGCGTTGTCGCGGTGTCCGCGACGTGGTTGTGAACGTCCGCGTCCGCGGGGGCGGTCCCCAGCAGGAGGACGTTGGCCTCTTTCAGCCTCACACCCGAGTGCCCACTCTGGCGGCATGGACACCGACCAGCACTCTCGCCGGGCCACCGCGGTCCTCCACGGCACGCGCCTGTGGCGTTCCTGGTTCCTCTGGGTGACGGCCTTCGAGGCCGCCGGGTTCACCTTCCCGGCCCTCGCGGGCGTGGCGACGCGTGACATGCGCCAAGGAGTGGCCTATGTCGCCCTCGTCCTGGCCGGGTTGGTGGAGGGCGCAGCCCTCGGCTGGAGCCAGGCCCACGTACTCAGCGGAGCGATCGGGAAGCTCAGCGTCCACCGCTTCACGAGGAACACGAGCGTCGCCGCCGCCCTTGCCTACGCCATCGCCATGGCACCCACCGTCGCTGGCGATGCCGTGGGCGACTGGCCGGTGGGCGTACAGATCGGCCTCGGAGTCGTCTTCGGCTCCGCCTTGCTTGCCTCGATCGGCACCGCCCAATGGCTCGAGCTCCGGCGCAGCCTGCTGCATTCGGCCAGCTGGATCCTCACCACTGGCGGGTCCTGGCTCGTCGGCCTCGGCCTGTTCTTCGCCATCGCGACGCCGCTCTGGCACGAGGGGCAGGCGACCGCGCTCACGGTGGTCATCGGGGTCGCCGCGGGCCTCGTCATGGCGGCCTCGGTCGCGGCACTCACCGGCCTTGCCGCGCTGTGGCTGCTGCGGCACACGACGACACCCGCGACGACAGTGCCCGTGACCTGACGCGAACGCCACCGGCCGTTGCCCAGATGAAAGCGGAGCGCATTGCGAGTATGCCGGTGCGTCGGCTGACCTGCCCAAGCTGCCGGTGTGCCGTCGTGCTTTCCGGGTTCTCATAC
The DNA here is from genome assembly GCA_035691065.1 of Dermatophilaceae bacterium. GTDB lineage: Bacteria > Actinomycetota > Actinomycetes > Actinomycetales > Dermatophilaceae > DASSJT01. The sequence goes on along the minus strand of DASSJT010000023.1, from coordinate 4,351 downwards.
GTCAGTTTGGCCCAACCATGTTGACGAAAGCCACGCTGCTGTAAGCCGAGAAGGCGCACAGTTGGGATGAATCGCCCAACTCCTTGCGGCACAAGGCGATGGGGACGACCGTGCTGCTGGGCCCGCACCCGCCGGGCCTACGATGGCGCGAGTGGACCTCAGGTGGCTCAGCGTGTACGCGCAGGTTGCTCGCGCCGGCTCGATCGGGGCGGCGGCAGATGCGATCGGCGTGTCGCACGCGTCGGTCGCCCGGCAGCTCTCCTCCCTCGAGGCCGCGGTCGGCTCGCGACTCCTGGTGCGGCTGCCTCACCGGGTGCAGCTGACCGAGGAGGGCCAGGTCCTGTTCGACCATGCCGAGAGCGTCCTCGAACGCCTCGACGTCGCCCAGCGCGAGCTGGCCGGGTTGCGCGACCACGCGAGCGGCCGTCTGCGGCTCGGCGCCTTCTCCTCGGCCAACGCCGTCCTCGTCCCACGGGCCCTGGCGGCCTTCCAACAGGACCACCGGGCGGTGTCGATCTCTCACCGCGAGGGCCTGACTCGTCAGCATCTCGCGGCCCTGCGCGCCGCCGAGATAGACCTCGCCGTGATCAGCGTCGGCGAGGATGAGAGCCCTGAGGACGTCACCCTGCATCGGCTGCTGGTGGACCGCATGCTCGTCGCCCTCCCCGCCGCCCACGCGCTCGCGGTCCGCAGGCGGCTGAGGCTGGGCGACCTCGCGAACGAGACCTGGATCGCCGGTGGCGACCGGCCGGAGGAGATGCTGATCAGTGCCAGTCTGGCCACCGGCTTCGTTCCTCGCATCGACATCGTCGTCGGGGAGTGGCTGGCCAAGCTCGGCTTCGTCGCCTCGGGGCTCGGCATCGCCCTCGTACCCTCCATCGCGGTCGAGGCGGTTCCCGCGGGCATCCGGTTGGTCCCGCTGCACCCCGACGACACCCCGTCACGGACCATCTATGCCGCCACACCGGCATACACCCGTCTGTCCGCTCCAGTGGCCGCCTTCCTGCGCGCCCTGCGCGAGGGGGCGCGCAGCCTTGCCTATCCAGGATCGCCGCCGGCTACGGCCTTGCTGAACGGCGGCGGCCCGGCCCGTGTCGGTCCGGCCCATGTCGGTCCGGCCGGTGTCGGTCCGGCCGGTGTCGGTCCTGTCGGCGTCGGTCCGCGGGAGCAGACGTCCGGATCCGGCGCGGGCGAGGCGGGACTGGTGCCTGCCACGTCGCCGGACACCACTGACTGAACTGGACTGAGCGGGTTTTCGCGCTCCTCGAAGATGCTGCTTCGCGCAGTCCGGCCGCGACCAGGTGAGGTGACCTGGAAGGAAGATCGGGAGAGGCACTCGGGTGCGCGCAGATGCGACCCAAAAGCCCCGCTATCGGCAAGAATGGTCGCTCGCCCCCATCGCCGGCCGTGCCGCCCCGGGCATGGCCACACAGGAAGCCGCAGGAACCAGCCGCCATGCCCCTGGGCCGAGCCGCGCACACCGCGCGGCACTCGAATCCCGCGCCAGAGCCCTGGCGCCCCGAGTCGACGCTCGATGCGCTCTACCGTGAGCACGCACCGGCTGCGCGACGCTATGCCAGCACCTTGACCCGCTCCCACGACGAGGCCGATGACCTGGTGGCGGAGACGTTCCTGCGGGTGTTGGGGGCGATCAAGCGCGGGCACGGCCCGAAGACGAATGCCCGCTCGTACGTGTTCGCGACGATGCGGAACATCCAGGCGGAGGAGGCCCGGAGACCATTTGCGGTGCACCCGGTCGACGACCTCGGAGGCGAGGCTGGCGAGGGCTCAGAGCTGGTCACGCCAGACCACTCGCAGGCGGCGGTCGACCGCGACACCGTCACCGAGGCGTTCCGTGCCCTCCCGTCGCGCTGGCAGGCGGTGCTCGTGCTCACCACCGTGGAGGACCTGTCCCTCGACGAGGTTGCGGAGCGGCTCGGGATCAGCACCGGTGCGGCGTCGGTGCTCGCCTTCCGCGCCCGCGAAGGGCTCCGCGCGTCCTATCTTCAGCACGGCGTGCCCCTCGCCTCGGATGCCGCCTGCGGGCCGGTCCGGGAGCGCCTGGGCCGCTGGGCTCGGGGAACCCTGTCGGCTCGAGAACGGCGTCGGGTCGACCAGCACCTGCGCGGCTGCGTCGACTGCGATGCCGCAGCCCTCTGGGTGACCGAGGAGTCCTCCCGGATGCGCCTGGTCAGCATCCCGATCCTCATGGCGGCGGTGTACCCGTCGGCCAAGACGCTGGCGGCGATCGGCGCCGGCGGGGGGATGGGCATCACGGCACCCGGTGCCCTCAAGATCTCGCGCGGCGCGCTCGCCGCCGCAGGTGCCGTCCTCCTGGTTGGGATCGTTGGGGCGGCGCTGGCCCTTTCGCCCGTGGGCTCCTCGGGGGACGGTGCCCGGGCCAGGCCGGGCACCGGGTCCTCGTCAGGACCCGGCTTCGGGCTGGGGTCCCAGACGCCCGGCTTCCCCGGGTCCGCCCTCGGCTCGAGCAGCAGCAGCACGGCCACGGCAACCACAGCGACGACGTCCACCAGGCCGTCGTCGAGCTCCAGCACGTCCAGCTCCAACTCCAGCTCGAGCTCCTCGAGCAGCGCGCGCGCATCGGCGACGTCCCGAGTGACGATCGTCTTCACGAACGGCCGCTCTTCCTCGGTGGTCTGGAGCACCACGCAGCGCGCCGGCACGATCCTCGAGCTGACCGGGCTCCCGGACGGCACGTCGCTCGCGGCGTCTGGCGCCTCGTGCTCGCGGACGAGCAAGACCGTCGACTTCACCTGCACCGTGGGGAGGGTGTCGACGAGTTCGCTCTCCCTCTCGGCGAGCGGGTGGTGGTGCGGGTCGGTCTCGACCAGCAACTCGGGCGACAACCCCGGCATCGACGTCGCCCGCCGCCTGCGGTTCGACTGCTCCAGGGGCTGAGCCCACGGCATACGGTCGGCGAAGCCCGCCCTTCGGCGCTATGTGACCCAGGTCACACCAGATTCGCGTAATCGCCGACTGACTCGCTCATCTTCTCCAGTGTGGCGGGAGGGATCTAACAGGGGCTCTCTCCCGTCACCTGACATCAGGAGGTCGGGACGCGGCGGACGTACAGGTGAGCGGACGGCATACCCCTTGCTGGTATGCCGTCCGCCCACCTTCGCTGTCAGGCGCCCCAAAGCGCCTGGCCCGAGGTCAGTCCGTGGCGTTCTTCGCCTTGTCGGCAGCCGTGGTCTTCGCGCTGTCGGCCGCGTTGGCCGTCGCGTCCGCGGCCTTGTCCGCTGCCGCGAGGACGTCGCTCGTCGCGTCGGCCGCAGTGCCCTTGAGCTCCGGCTTGGCCTCGTCGACCTTCTCGGACGTCGCCGAGGCGGTGGACGAGGCCTTCTCCTTGGCGGTCGCCGCAGCGCTCTTGGCGGCGGTCTTGGCGGTGGAGGCTGCCTCCTTGGCCGCACCCGCCGTGGCACTCGCAGCGCTCGTGGCCTTGTCCTTGGCCGTCGCGGCCAGGTCGCTCACCTTGTCACTCATCGAGGTGCTGGTGGACGTGGTGCTCGGGCGGCCGTCGCCGGCGGCGGTCGCGACGCCATAGGGTTCGGGAATCGGTGTTGCCCAGGGGTCTTCGCGCGGTGCTGCCTTCTTCCTCGCAGTCACGACCGCCACCGCTGCGGCGGCGAGGCCCAGGACGACGAGGAACCTGCCCTTGCCGCGCTTGGTCTTGGCGACCGCCTCGCCGCGAAGCACGGCGTAGGCGTCGGGCGCGCGCTCGGCGTGCTCGCGCGCTGCCTCGGTTGCCGAGTCCCTGGCTGCGGCGGCGCTGGCGGCGATGGTCGCGATGGCGTCGGCGATCTTCGGGATTACCTCGTCGACGAGCTTGTCGCGTGCCGTGTCGACCTTCGGGGCGAGGTTGGACACGGCGTTCTCCAGCTTCGGCGCGGCCACCTCGATGCCGTGCTCGACGCGCGGGCGAGCCCAGTCCTTGGCCGCCGTCGCCTTCTCCCGCGCCGCCTCCGCGGCCGGGCCAACGCGATCCTTGAGTGCGGCTGCGCCCGCCGCCGCGGCCTCGGCCTGCCGGGATGCCTGCTCGCTCGCGGCCTCGGCGAGCTGCTCGGTCTTGCTCTTGGTGCGGAACACAGTCCCTCCTTGGGGGTCGGACACTGCTCTTTTACCCATCCTGCACCGAATTGCCCCCGCAGCACACACATCAATCGCCGGAATCGCCGTGGGCTGGCGTTTGCGCGCCAACCCCGGTCCAACCGTGGCTCGGCTGCCCGTCAGCTCGAGGAGGAGGTGCACGTGGTGAGATGTGCCTGACGCCGGCCCGGGGGCCGCCGAGTCCCCGAGGCTGGCTGGCATCGTATGCCGGCCGCGGGCCACC
>DASSJT010000022.1:0-2029 GCA_035691065.1 Dermatophilaceae bacterium | reverse complement strand
ACCACGTTGGCGTCGCGGGCGAACCCGACCCCCCACACGTGGTCCAGGATCTCCTGCTTGGTGCGTGGCCGGTCGCGGTTGCGCATCAGGTACTCGAGGAGGGCGAACTCGCGTCGCGTGAGCTCGATCGGGGTCTCGCCGAGTCGGAGCGTCCGCCGGCGCGGATCGAGCACCAGGTCACCGACGACGACCTCGGCCGGCGCACCCGCGGTGGCCCGCCTGGCCAGAGCGCGACACCGGGCCACGAGGACCTCGTAGGAGAAGGGCTTGCGGAGGTAGTCGTCCGCCCCGAGGTTGAGCACCTCGGTCTCCACCGCCTCCGCCTCCCGCGCGGTCAACACCAGGATCGGTGTCCAGACGCCCTCGGCACGCAGCCGGGTGCAGACCTCTCCGCCGGAGATGCCGGGCAGCATCAGGTCGAGGACGATGACGTCGACGTCGAGCTCCTTGGCCCGGCGGTAGCCGGACTGGCCGTCATGGCACAGCGTCACCACGAAGCCGCGGGACTCGAGGCTCTCGGCCAGTGCTTGGGCGAGCAGCACCTCGTCTTCGATGACCAGGACCTCCACGACTCCATGATGTCGGCAGCGATCCGGCTTCGGTAGCGTTTCGGTGCTCCGCGGGGCCCTGCGTGGAGGTCGCTGGTAGTGGGGCCGGGTGCAGGGCGCTCATCGATCCCCCCGGTCGAAGAACGCGTTCCTGCACCCGGCTGACCACTGCCGACAACCCTAGAGACCTGCACACTCCAACCGTCAAGGCAGCCCACCAAACGGACGCAGCTGACTAGACCGGCGCGCTGGAGGGCCATCATGGTCCCGCACCCTGTGGAATGTTCCGCGGCGCGCGCGTGCTACACCCGGGACACCGACCGGAGGGATCCATGGGCACCATCGACATCACCACCGAGGCGTTCGAGAAGACGATCCTCGACAACGACATCGTGCTGGTCGACTTCTGGGCATCCTGGTGCGGCCCGTGCCGCCAGTTCGCTCCGACGTACGACGCGGCCAGCACCACGCACCCCGACGTGGTGTTCGGGAAGGTCGACACCGAGGCCGAGCAGCAGCTTGCCGGTGCCGCCAACATCACCTCGATCCCCACGCTGATGGCGTTCAGGGACGGCATCCTCGTGTTCTCCCAGCCCGGCGCACTTCCGCCGCAGGCACTCGAGCAGGTGATCCAGGGCGTGAAGGGTCTGGACATGGACGAAGTCCGGAGCCAGATCGCCGCCCAGCAGGACGACATCGCCCAAGCCTGAGCGTGGACGCCACGGAGTGGGACGCCCGCTACGCCGAGAGCGAGCGGGTGTGGTCGCTCGGGCCGAACCAGTTCGTCGAGGCGGCGCTCGCAGACCTTCCGCCCGGTCGCGCGGTCGACCTCGCCGCCGGCGAGGGGCGCAACGCGGTCTGGCTGGCCTCCCGCGGCTGGGACGTGACCGCGGTGGACTTCTCCCAGGTGGCACTCGAGCGCGGCCGCGAGACCGCGCCGGATGCCGGCGTCACCTGGGTGTGCGCCGACGTGCTCACCTGGCAGTCCGGCGCCGAGCCCTACGACCTGGCGGTCCTGGCCTACCTGCAGCTCGCGGAGTCCGAGCGACGGCAGGCGACGCGGACCGCGTTCGGCTGCCTGCGCCCCGGCGGGACCTTCTTCCTCGTGGCGCACGACAGCAGCAACCTCACCGAAGGCACCGGTGGGCCGCAGGACCCCTCGGTCCTGATGACCGCCGACGACGTCCTGGCCGACCTGGGCGACGCGTCGTACGACGTGGTCCGGGCGACCCGGGTCGAGCGCCGGGTGGCGGGGCCGGACAGCACCGAGCGCACGGCGTACGACGCCCTCGTGCGCGTGGTACGGACCGGCTGACCGAACCGCAGGCGCGGCGATCACCGGCTTTGTAGAGTCCACAGCGTGACACCCACGCAGCTGCGGGCGTTCGCCTGCGTGGTCCGCCTGGGATCCGTGAAGGCGGCGGCCAAGGAGCTCGCCGTCAGCGAGGCGGCCGTGTCGATGCACGTCGCCCAGCTGCGCA
>DASSJT010000021.1:0-5049 GCA_035691065.1 Dermatophilaceae bacterium | reverse complement strand
ACGACGCGCAGCTGGGCGAACTCCTGCACCGGGTCCTTGTCGTCGTCCTCGGGGATCACGACCGGCAGCGGCACGTCGACCTGGTCGCCCCGCTCGGGGATCCGGCCGAGCGCCCGGACCAGCAGGCCCGCCACGGTGTCGTAGTCCTCGTGCTCGGGCAGCGCCAGTCCGGTCGCGTCGCGCACCTCGTCGGGGCGGAGCAGTCCGGAGACGATCCAGCTGCCGTCGGGACGCTGCCGCAACCGGGAGCCGTAGCGGTCGTGCTCGTCGGCGATGTCGCCCACGATCTCCTCGACCACGTCCTCGAGGGTGACCACGCCGGCCGTGCCGCCGTACTCGTCGGAGACGATCGCGAGCTGGAACCCCTCGGCCCGCAGCAGCTGCAGGAGGGGGTCGAGTCGCAGCGACTCGGGCACCACGGTGGCGCCGACCATGATCTCGCGCACCTGCGTCGACGCCCGCTCGGAGCGGGGGACCGCCACCGCCTGCTTGACGTGCACCGAGCCGACGATGTGGTCGGTGGAGCCCTTGATCACGGGGAACTTGGAGTAGCCGGTCGCCGAGCTCAGCTCGATCACCTCGGAGACCGGGTCGCCGGAGTCGACGCAGGCCATCTGCACGCGCGGGGTCATGATCTCGCCCGCCGTACGCGGGCCGAACGCGACCGACCGCTGCACCAGGTGGGCGGTCTCGCTGTCGAGCTTGCCCTCCGTTGCCGAGCGCCCGGCGAGCGAGGCCAGCTCGTCGGACGACCGTGCCGAGCGGAGCTCCTCCTGGGGCTCGATGCCCAGCGCCCGTACCACCGCGTTCGCGGAGCCGTTGAGCACCTTGATCGGCAGCTTCATCGCGGTCGTGAACCCGCGCTGGAAGCGCTGGGTGGCGCGCGCCGTCGCCAGTGGGCTCGCTAGCGCGATCTTCTTCGGCACCAGCTCGCCGAACAGCATGGTCGCGATCGTGGCGAGGGTCAGGCCGATCGCCACCGCGATCCCGGGCACCCAGCTCGCGGGAAGGCCGGTGCCCTCGAGCGGTCCGTCGATCAGCTGGGCGATCGCGGGCTCCGCGAGGAACCCGATGATCAGGTTGGTCAGGGTGACGCCGACCTGGGCGCCGGAGAGCTGGGTGGACAGGGACTTGAGCGCGATCCGTACGCCCTCGGCGGAGCGGTCGCCCTCGGCCACGGCGCGCTCGACTGCTGCCCGGTCGACGGTCACGAGCGAGTACTCGGCGGCCCCGAAGACCCCGCACGTGAGCATCAGGGCGACCGACACGCCCAGCAGCACCCACTCCATGCCGCCATTGTTGCCGACGTGCGCGACTCGCCGGACCGTCGGTGTCCTGTGGGAGAGTTGTCCACCTCGGGATCGGGGAACCATCCGACCCAGCCCCTGCGTTGACAGGACACACGCTCGGGGCACCGGTACGACGACGGAGGTGGTTCAGGTGATGCGCTTCTCTGCCACCGGCCGCACGCACGTCGGACTCGTGCGCACGGGCAACGAGGACTCGGGCTTCGCCGGGCCGACCCTGATGCTCGTCGCCGACGGTGTCGGCGGCAACGCCGCGGGCGAGGTCGCCTCGGCCACCACGGCCTACGTCGTCTCCGCCTCCGCCCTGGCGCGCGTCGGCCTGCGCCCGGCCAGCGTGCTCGGCCGCGCCGTCGCCGAGAGCCAGCGCCAGGTGCGTCACGGCGTGGAGCACGACCCTGCGCTCCGCGGCATGTCGACCACCCTGACCGCGCTGCTCACCGACGGCCAGCGGTTCGCGCTGGCGCACGTCGGCGACTCACGCGCCTACCGGTTCCGCGATGGCGGGCTCACCCGGCTGAGCAGCGACCACACCTGGGTGCAGCAGATGCTGGACGAGGGCCGGATGACCGAGGCCGAGGCGATGGTCCACCCGTGGCGCAACGTCGTCATGCGCACGATCAACGCCGACGACCCCTCCGATGCCGACGTGATGCCGGTGGTGCTCCGCCTCGGCGACCGTGTGCTGCTGTGCAGCGACGGACTGACCGACCAGGTCAGCGAGGGCTGGATCGAGCAGATCCTGGCCACGCATGCCGACGACGCGGCGGTCGACCTGCTGCTCGACGCGGCGCTCGCCAGCGGCGGGCGCGACAACATCACCTGTGTCCTCGGCACCGTCGTGGACGGCCCGGCCGTGGTGGCCGACGGCCTGCTGCTGGGCGCCGTACGCGACCCGGCCAACATCGTCGACCCGGCCGCGGTCATCCACATCGCCTCGGCCTGACCGATGGCATTCAGCCCAAGGTCGTCTCCTCGACGGAGCCCGAGGGAGCCAGATCGGGAAGGCGCCCCATCCGGAACGAGTTCAGCAGCCCGATCAGGCTGGCCAGGACGGGCACTAGCAGGGCCACCTGGAGCGAGAGGTCCCGCGAGCGGGAGTTGATCCGGAGGATCTCGTCCTGGACCGGCTGGGGTTCGTCGGTCAGCAAGGCGTTGATCTGGGTGTCGCTCATCACCTGAGCGTCGTCCTCGAGGGCCTGCGCGATCTGTTCCTGCTGGTCAGCGGGGATCACCGTGCTCGCCTCGGTCATCTGGGTGAAGCTCAGGGAGAGGGCAGCCAGCATCAGGCCACCTGCGACCGCCAGCCCGAACGACAGCCCGAACGACCCGGCCGCCGAGTTCACGCCGGCAGCCTCGCTGACCCGTTCCTCCTCGATCGGCGCCAACGTGTAGTTGTTGAGCTGGGACACCAACAGGCCCAGACCCGACCCCGCGAGCAGCAGCGGACCGACGAGCCACCAGCCGAGGTCGGCGCGCGGCACCAGCGGGATGATCAGGGCCATGCCGACGGCCGTCAGGGTGAACCCGGCACGAACGATGCTGCTCGCTCGACGTTTCCCCGACCTTCTCCCCGCCACCATGGCCACCGCGAACATGCTCAGCGACAACGGCGCCAGCGACAGCCCCGCTTCCATCGCGTTGTACTCGAGCGTCATCTGCAAGAAGATCGGGAGCACGATCATCGCCCCGCCGAGGGTGATCTGCTGCATCATCTGCTGAAGGATGCCGACCCTGAAGTGCGGGAAGCGGAACAGGTCCGGATCGAGCAGCGTGGGCTTGCCCTGACGCTTGCGACGCAACAGCCAGTACGACAGGGCAACCAGCCCCAGGACGCCGACCGCGATCAGCGCTCCCACTGCCTCGCCGCCCTCCTGCCAGACCAGGATGCCCAGGACGACACCGCCCATCCCGGCAACCGAGAGGAAGGAGCCCACCACGTCGACCCGTCGAGGTCCCGTGTAGGGGACCTCGCGAACGAGCCTGATGTTGGCGAGCACCACCGCGATCACCACGACCTCGAGCATGAACCCGACCCGCCACGACAGGTACGTCGTGACGAAGCCCCCGAGCAGCGGCCCGACGGCGGCCGCGATCGCCGCCGCGGCCCCGACCAGCGCGTAGGTCTTCTTGCGGGCGGGCCCGTCGAAGTTCCCGTGGATGAGCGACTGCATGGCCGGCAACAGCAGCGATGCCCCCAACCCGCCGAGAATCGCCCAGAAGACGATGATGGCGGTCAGGTCCTGGGCCAGCGTCATCGCCAGAGCTCCGATCGCGTAGCCCAGGAGACCCAGGACGTACGCCCGCTTGCGCCCGATCAGGTCACCCACCTTGCTGCTGATCAGGATGAACGCGGCAGAGACCAGGGCCTCGAGTGCGATCGCCGACTGGACGCCGCTCACGGTCGTGTCCAGGTCCTTCACGACCGCCGAGATCGAGACGTTCATCAGCGACGTGTCGACGACCAGCACGAACATCGCCGCGGCCAACAGCAGGGCCAACCGCGAGCTGTGGGAGCCGTTCGACGAGGCGCCGGCACTCGCGTCGTCGCTCATGGGACCTCTACGCCACGGACAGGGGAGGGAGAGAAGTCCCGTCGTTCCTCGCGGCCACCCTGGACGATGAGGCAGGTGGACTCCGGCACCTCCCGCCACGCTCCCCGCAGGTCACCCAGCGGTTCGGAGACCACGAGGCGGGCGTCATCGGACAGCCCATGGAGTATCGGGTTGTCGGGATACTGGAGACGGAGCGTGGCCACGTCAGCGTTGTGGAACAGCGATCGGGACCTGCCTTCGCTGGAGTAGCGGAACGCCCACGTGGTCTCGCCGTCGGTGGTGGCCACCGTCATCTGGATCGGGTACTGGACGCCGTGGCGTCGCCCCGTCTCCTCGATGAGCCCGACCGCCCGGGCCACTGCTTGCGGCGGGTCCTCTTCGAGACCGAAGGTCAGGGCCAGGAAGAAGAAGAGCTCCGAGTCGGTCGATCCCTCGATCTCCGGGAACAACCCGGGGTCGACGGCCAGCGTCAGGTCGCGCTTCACCGACGGGAAGTCGGCGATGACCCCGTTGTGCATCCAGAGCCATCGACCGTGGCGGAAGGGATGGCAGTTGGTCTGCTGGACCGCCGTGCCCGTCGTCGCGCGGATGTGCGCGAAGACCCGCCCGGCAGCCGCGTGTGCTGAGAGCTCGCGCAGGTTGCGGTCGTTCCAGGCCGGCTCGGTGCTGTGGTAGATGCCCGGTGTCTCCCCGACGCCGTACCAGCCGACCCCGAAACCGTCACCGTTGACCGTCTCCACGCCGAGCCGGGAATGCTGGCTCTGGACCACCAGGGAGTTCTCCGGCTTGAACAGGAGGTCCTCCAGCAGCACCGGCGAGCCGGAGTACGCGAGCCAACGACACATGATCAACGTCCCTCTCTGCTCCCGCACATCCGAGCGCGACGTCGTCAGTACACGCCCGGCGGCGGGCCACGCGGCTCACCCGCGTCGGATGAGGGAGGCTGGGGAGCGTTGCGTTGCGTGGCGTGCTGCGGGGGAGAGGCCCGCCAAAGTGCTGGGTGACGTGTCGGCGGGTGGGTGTGGGGGGCTTGGTGCTTGGGGGGGCGCGCTGTCGAATTCCCAAGGTATCGAGGCTTTCTGACCGGACTTCCCAATCCTTTCTTCACTTCCCAATCTCATCTGACGCTTCCAGGGGCGTGCATCCCCAGGGAGGCGTCAGAAGAGATTGGGAGGTCGGGGCGCTGGACG
>DASSJT010000020.1:0-17864 GCA_035691065.1 Dermatophilaceae bacterium | reverse complement strand
TACGGGCAGAAGGGGCAGATCCGCTCGCAGAAGGGCACGTGGACGTATGCGCCGGCCGGACCATCGAACGACCGGACGACGTCAGTGGGTCGCAGTCGGGAGACAGCGGCGCTCACAGGGCGTACGTCCACGGCGCCAGCGCTCGCGGACGCGCTGCGAACCAGGTTGACGCCGAGGCTCGTTCGCCTCCGTGCAGCGGTTCCGGATGAAGGGCTCACACGCACCACCCCCTGGGGTCGGACCCACCTCACCACGGTGTGCCGAGCCCCGACAGAGGCCAAGGGCCCGCCGTATGCCGGGTGGTGACCACCTGTTGAGTGACCACCCGGCATACATCACGGGTGTCAGCCGAGGCGCTGGTAGGTGACCGCCAGGGCTGCCCCCAGGCGCGCGTTGTTGCGCACCAGCGCGATGTTGGTCTCGAGACTGCGCCCACCGGAGAGCTCGACGATCCGGCCCAGCAGGAAAGGGGTGATGTCCTTGCCGTGGATACCGCGCTCGTCGCACTCGGCGAGCGCCTGGTCGACCAGCCCGCTGATCTCCTCGGCCGGAATCTCCTCCTCAGCGGGAACGGGGTTCGCGATCGAGATCGCGCCGGCCAGCCCGAGGTCCCACTTGGCTCGCATCATGGCCGCCAGCTCTGCGACCGTGTCGGCACGCAGCGGAGCGGGGTGCCCGCTGCGGCGCGAGTAGAACGAGGGAAACTCGTCCGTGCCGTAGCCCACGACCGGGACGCCCAGGGTTTCGAGCGCCTCGAGGGTCAGCCCGATGTCGAGGATCGACTTGACCCCGGCGCTGATGACCGCGACGTCGGACTGCGCGAGCTCGATGAGGTCGGCGGAGATGTCCATCGTGGTCGTCGCACCGCGGTGGACGCCGCCCAGTCCGCCGGTGACGAACACGGGTATGCCGGCCAGCGCAGCCAGGCGCATGGTGCTGGCAACGGTCGTGGCGCCGTGCCCGCGCCGGGCGATCACGTGCGGTAGGTCGCGCAAGCTCACCTTGGCGACCGAGGGGTCGCTGGCCAGCACCTCCAGCTGGTCGGGCGTCAGCCCGACAGTGGGCACCCCATCGAGCACTGCGATCGTGGCCGGGGTCGCGCCGCCGTCGCGGACGATGCCCTCGACCTCCGTGGCCATCTCGACGTTGCGCGGGTACGGCATGCCGTGGCTGATGATCGTGCTCTCCAGCGCCACCACCGGTTGGCCCCCGGCCAGGGCGTCGCGCACCTCCTCGGACAGGGCAAGCATCGGGTGCGGCGAGGTCAGGGGCGCGGTCAGGGGTGAGGTCAGGGGCGCGGTCATGGGCGGACTCCTTGCGGTGCGCGGCCGTGGTCGAGACCACCGTCCAGGCTGGGTTCGAGGCTCGCGATGAGGGTGTCGGTCAGGTCGGACCGCACAGTCTCCTGGCTCGCGACAGTCAGGGCTGCGGCGCGGTGACCGTACTCGGCCGCGGCGACGGGCGCGTCGCCACGCAGGATCGCGTGCGCGAACGCCGCGGTCATGGCGTCACCGGCGCCGGTGACGTCGACGACGCGCGTCCGCGGCGCCGCGACGGGAACCAGCGAGTGGTGCCCTTCGGACTGCGTGCTCAGCAGGCTGCCCTGCGGTCCGCGCCGGACCCAGACGTGGGTGATGCCCTGGTCGTGGAGCCGCCGCGCTGCTGACGCGATGGCCCTGCGGGTGTGGGCAGCCTCCGAGCCGACCAGGGCCGCGAGCTCGTCCACATTGGGGGTGATGGCGAAGATCGGCCGGGCGGGACCCAGCATCGGTGCCAGCCGGCGTGCCTTGGCCACGCTCACTGGCTCGACCACTGTCGGAGTCTTCGACGCGGCCGCGATGTCGAGCAGCCACCCGATCACGGCCGGAGCCAGGTTGCCGTCGAGCACGAGGAGATCCGCGGTCCCGGTGAGCTCTCGGGAGCGGCCCAGGCGGTCGACGGTCAGGGTGTCGGTGGCTGACATGTCCGAGATTCCGACGACCAGCTCACCCCGGTCGTCGAGGACCGCGAGGTAGGTGCCGGTCGGGTGGGGCGACACGACGACGTGCTGGGTGTGGACGCCGGCTGCCGAAGTGTAGGCGACCAGCTGTTCGCCCAGGGCATCGGCACCGACGGCCGCGACGAGGTGGGTACGCCGTCCCAGGCGGGCGAGGTTTTCCGCGATGTTGCGGCCGACGCCGCCCGGCGTGCTCACCACGGTTCCCGGGTTGCTGGTAGCAGGCAGAGGACGGGCCAGGGTGCGCGCCTTGATGTCCATGTTGGCCCCACCCACGACCACGACCCCAGGCTCGGTGCGCACGACGTACCCGCGACCCAGGATGGCGCCCTTCTTCATGAGGTTGGAGAGATGAACCGACACGGCCGACCGCGTGGAGCCGATGGCCTCGGCAATGGCACCCGCGTCGAGCAACGGCTGCGAGCGCAACAGCTCGACGATCGCCATCTCGCGGCGCGTGAGCGTCATGCTTGGAATTCTAATGGAACCTTGGAATTGCTAAGCCAAACCTCGCGGCTTGCCGAAGCTGGGCGCTAGTCCCTCGATGGCCTGACATTCCACGCAGGACAGTTGGCAGGTCTGACCCGGCGTGGCCCGGCACACCCAAGGCTGCACCGGGCCGCGCCGCCCCCTCACGCCGGCCTGACGTGGGCGTGATTGCGCCGAGACACCAGGGCAGCCCCGGCACCCGCGAGCGCCATGCCCGCCAGCAGGCCTCCCCCGATCTGGAGGTACTCCAGGGCGTTGTCGTCAACACGGACAACGGGCGGCATCGGGTTCGGGTCGACTGGAACAATGATGGAGGGCCCGTGGAGGTCACCATTGCCCGGGTCCTGCCTAGCGGCTGCGGGCCCGGCGAGGGAGAGTGCGATCAGTCCGGAGGCGCCGAGTGCGGCGGCCCCCCGGCGAACGGCGGTGGTACGAGACATTGTGTTCTCTCTTTCTGGTGTGGTGCGTTGGTCGGACGTCATGTCCGAGACCGTTGTCGCACGCCGTGGTTCCAGTCCGGTGCTGTGCTGGTATCAGCCAGGTATCGGCGTCGTTGACCCGACCGCTCGGGCCTGTCACATTCAGACCATGCGTGTGGGGGTGCTGGGCCCCCTGGAAGTGGACGGGGGCACGACGCGCCTGGGGCCGAGAGACCGAGTCGTGCTCCAGGCCTTGGCAGTGCGCCCCGGAACGGTGGTGCGGCCGGAGGCGATCGCGGAGGCGCTCTGGGGTGAGGAGCTGCCGGCATCCTGGGCCAAGGTGGTGCAGGGCTGCATCGTGCGCCTGCGCAAGGCGCTCGGCCCGGACGCCATCGACACCTCCCCGCAGGGATACCGGCTCCTCGCCCACGTCGACCATCTCGACCACCTGCGCTTCGAGCACCTGCTCGCTCGGGCTCGCGGGCTGCTGGCCGAGGACGAGCCGGAGCGGGCGTCTTTCCTGCTGAACGAAGCACTGGGGCTCTGGCGCGGGGATCCGTTCGCTGACCTCGGAGAGTGGGGAGCCGGACGGGTCGAGGCCGAGAGGCTCGTCGAGCTGCGGCGCGATGCCGAGGATCTCCACACCGAGGCGTCCCTGAGGCGGGGCCGCTACGAGGAGGCGCTGGGCTCGGCCTACCGGCTGGTGCAGGATGCCCCCTTCCGGGAGCGGCGCTGGGGTCTGCTGGCCCTGGCGCAGTACCAGCTGGGCAGGCAGGGGGATGCCCTCCGGACCCTTCAGCGGGCCCGCGCGGTCCTTGTCAGCGAGCTCGGTCTCGACCCGGGGCCCGACCTCGCCTCCTTGGAGCAGTCCATCCTGCAGCAGGACCCCGATCTGGTGGCCCAGGTGGTGCTGCGCGAGCCCAGCCTGACGTGTCCCTACCTCGGCCTGATGGCCTACGACGTCGACGATGCCCCTGCCTACTTCGGCCGGGAGACCGACATCGTGGCGTGCCTCCGCCGGCTCGACACCTCCGGCGTGCTCGCCATTGCCGGCCCGAGCGGGAGCGGGAAGTCCTCCCTGGCGCGCGCCGGCGTCGCCTCCGCCTTGCTCCGCGACGGCACCCGCGTACGGGTGATCACACCGGGAAAGCGCCCGATGGATGCCCTGTCGGGCATTCCCGCCGGGACGGTGCTCGTGGTGGACCAGTGTGAGGAGGCGCTCGCCCTGGACGAGTCATCGCCTGAGCGGGCCGCCTTCTTCGCGGCGCTGGCCGAGGCGAGTGCTTCCGCGGGGCTCGTGGTCACCATCAGGGCCGATCGACTGGGCGAGATCTCGCTTCACCCCGACTTCGCCCGGGTGGTCGAGCGCGGCCTCTACTTCCTAGGCCCCATAGGGCCGGAGGACCTGCGCCGCGCGATCGAGGGCCCCGCCGCACAGGCGGGCCTGCGCCTGGAGCCGGGACTGGTCGACTTGCTGGTGCGCGAGGTCGAGGGTGAGCCGGGCGGGCTGCCACTGCTGTCCCATGTCCTGCGGCAGACCTGGGAGCGACGCGAGGGCGGCACCCTCACCGTGTCCGCCTACGCCGCGACCGGGGGCATCCGCGAGGCGGTCGCGCAGTCTGCCGAGCGTCTCTATCGCGAGCTCACACCGGCACAGCAGGAGATGCTCCGGGGCCTGATGCTGCGGCTGGTGGCGCCGGACGATGCCGGGAACCCCACCCGCGTGCGAGTGCCCCGGCGCTCGGTCGCGGTCGACGAGACCAGTGCCGAGGTCCTGGAGCGGCTGGTCGGTGCCCGCCTCGTCAGCAGCGACGACCAGGCAGTCGAGATCGCCCACGAGTCCCTGGCCCTGGCCTGGCCGCGGCTGCGGTCGTGGCTGGATGACGACATCGACGGCCTGCGCATCATGCGCCACCTCGCCATCGCCGCCGACAGCTGGGCTGCGATGGGCCGCCCGGACAGTGAGCTCTACCGGGGAGCGCGCCAGGCCAGCGCGGCGGAGTGGCAGCAGCGGGCCCACCCGAGCCTGACGGACGCCGAACGGGAGTTCCTGGCCGCCTCCTCGGCCCTGGCCGACAAGGAGGCCAGGGCCACGCAGGAGCAGGTCCGCCGGGAACGGCGCTCCAACCAGCGCCTGCGCGCCGGGCTCGCCGCGATCGCCGCGCTGCTCGCCGTGGCCATCATCGCCGGCGCCCTGGCCTACACGTCCGCCGCCCGCGCCGACCAGCAGGCGACACGCGCGGAGGAGCAGGCGCGTGCCGCCGATGCACGTCGCGTCGGCGCCGAGGCCCTGCGGACCCCTGCGCTGGACCGCGCCCTCCTGCTCGCAGTACTCGGCACTCGACTTGACGACTCAGCAGACACCGAGACCAACCTGGCGGCCGTGTTGGACAGGGCACCCCAGGTCGTCAGCGCCACCCAGTCCCTCGGGGCCACGTCCCTGTCCATCCGGCCCGATGGACGCGCCCTCGCGGCAGGGGGCGTCTTTACCGGTCTGACCATCTTTGACACCACCACGCTGGCGGAGGTCGCCCGCAACTTCGACGTCCCCGTCAGGCGGGTCGAGTACAACCCCAATGGCCGCCAGCTCGTCGCCTCGGTGAACCCGTGGTCGCCAACAGGAGAGCGACGCGTAGACCCTGTACCCCTGCGCGTGCTCGACCCCAAGACCGCTCGGCTCAGTGGCCCTCAGCCGGGCGGAGTCCCGCGGGGCCGAGTGGTTCACGAGTCCTTCGCGTTCAGCGGTGACGGACGCTGGCTCGCCGCGGGGTTCATCCACCCCAAGCAGCTGGACGAGGACACCTGGGTCAGGGTCTGGGACAGCGCCAACCTCGCCCGCCCCGTCGCTGCATTCACCCTGCCCTTCATCGCCTACCGGGTTGCCATCAGCGACGACGGAGGGCGGCTCCACATCACGTCACCCGAACCGTTGGTCCGAACCGTCGAGGTTGCCACAGGGAAGGTCGTCGCCTCTGCATCCGTCACGGACCCCGTCCAGCTTGCGCTCAGCCCGAACGGTTCCACCCTCGCAGTGGTCCGCGACACGCAGGTTGCTCTGTTGGACCCGACCCGCCTGACGGTGAAGGAGGTGCTCGACGAGGGCGGGGAGGTGTCGGACGTGGGTTTCTCTGCCAACGGGAACCAGCTGACCTACGCCGTGGATGGCACAGCCGTGGCGCGGCCGCTCAACGGCGAGGGCGAAGACGCCCGCTTCCACGTCGGTGGCGAGGGACAAGAGGTCACGGCTGTGCGGATCAGCACAGACGGCAGGACGCTGTACAGCGCGTCGGACCTCAACGGGCTGCTGGCATGGGACGTGCTCGGGGACCGACGGTTCGTCCGAAAGCTGCCCATCTCCAAGCCTCCGGATGCTGAGGTCACACACGTGCAGATCTCTCCTGACGGGCGGACGGCCGGCTACCTGATCACCGACGGCCAGGAGTCCTTCGCCGTCCAGCTTCTCAACGTGAAGACGGGACGGCGTACACCCCCATCGCCATTCCGCCACACCCCCACGTACTACGTCGATCTGGCGTGGCGTCGGGACAGCAAGGTCGCTGCCAGTGTCCAGGGGGACCAGTGGGTCGACTTCTGGGACCGCACCACGGCCCAGAGGCTCTCGCGGTACCAGGCGCCCGCGAGTCAGGGGGTGCTGCACAAGGTCACCTTCAGCGGTGACGGGTCCCGTGTCGTCCTCGGCACGGACAGCGGCTGGGTACACACCATCGACACGTCGTCGCTGCGTCCAGCCGGACCACCGATCAGGGTCAAACCCGGCTCGCCGGTGGACGGGGCCGCTGTCAACCGCGACGGAAGTCGGGCTGTTGTGAACGCGGGGGGTACGATCCAGCTGCTGGACCTCCGGGCCGGGCGGGTCCTGCGCACCGTGGACCCCGGATTCGTCGTCTCTGCCCTGGAGTGGTCGCCGGACGGCACCTTCGTGGTCGTCGTGGGAGCCGACTACACCCGGGATGAGCCGGCCACCGTCGCCGTCGTGGACCCTGCGACCTTGGCAACCAGGATGAGGGCGTCGGGTGCACACACCGGCGGCAATGGCTACCTGATCCAGTTCTCGCCTGGTGGTGACCGGTTCCTGACCGCAGGTGGTGGCCAAGTCGGCCTCTGGGACTCGAGCACCCTGGGCCTCACAGCGTCGGTCCACGACGAGGAGGGAGGGCCGAGCGGCGCAACCACGAGCGGCATGGCCTTCACCGGCACGACCGGTGTCCTCCTTGCCTCACCGGCGGGGACCGTGTCGGAGTGGAACCCCGACCCCGCTGCTGCCCGTGCGGCCGCCTGCCGGATCGTGCCCCGCGACCTCACCGAGGAGGAGTGGCGGACCTACCTCCCCGAGCGGAGGAAGGAATCCGTCTGCCCTGGCTGACACCGTGCGCGTGTGACACCAGGTGGTTCCAGGCGGCCCACCATCCGGTATCACCGCGGTAACGCGTTGGTTGACGGCCACGCACAAAGGGTCGACCGTCGTCCCATGGGGATCGCGGTACTGGGCCCACTCGAGGTGGACGGGACTCCTTCGTCGCTCGGCCTGCGCGACCGCGTCGTGCTCCAGGCTCTGGCTGTCAGCCCCGGCGTCCCCGTCAGCGCCGACGCTCTTGCCGAGGCGATCTGGGGAGAGGACCTGCCCGCGTCTTGGGCGAAGGTCGTCCAGGGCTGCGTCGTCCGGATCCGCAAGGCGCTCGGCGCCGACAGCATCGAGACCTCGCCGCAGGGCTACCGCCTGGTCCACCACGCGGACCACATCGACCACCTGAAGTTCGGTCGGCTCCTCGAGCGGGCTCGTGAGCTGGTCGCCGCCCGCGAACCGGAGCGGGCGGCATACGTGCTCCGTGAGGCCCTCGCGCTCTGGCGCGGCGAGCCGTTCGCTGAGCTCGTCGAGTGGCAACCGGGGCGGGTGGCAACCGAACGCCTCGTCGAGCTGAGGCTCGAGGCCGAGGACCTCCTGACCGAGGCAGAGCTGCTGGCGGGGCACCACCGTGCGGCGCTGGCCCCTGCCCAGCGGATGGTCCGCGAGGCGCCCCTGCGCGAGCGCCGGTGGGGCCTGCTCGCCCTCGCGCTGTACCAGGACGGTCGCCAGGCCGAGGCGCTGCAGACGCTGAAGCGGGCGCGACGGGTGCTCCTGGACGAGCTCGGTCTCGACCCGGGCCCCGACCTCGTGACGCTCGAGGAGGCGATCCTCCACCAGGACCCTTCGCTGGCTGTGGCCGCCACCATCACCCAGCCCAGCACCGAGTGCCCGTACCCCGGGCTGGTGGCCTACGACATCGAGGACGCCGCGACGTTCTACGGCCGCGAGGAGGTGACGGCTTCCTGCCTGCGTCGGCTCGACGAGTCACGGGTCCTCGCCGTGGTAGGCCCGTCCGGATGCGGCAAGTCCTCACTCGTGCGCGCGGGGGTGGCCGCCGCCCTGGAGCGAGACGGGCTCCGGGTCTACGTCGTCGCCCCAGGCAGCCACCCGATGTCGGCCATGACTGCTGTGCCGCGCCATCCCGGGACCGTCCTGGTGGTGGACCAGTGCGAGGAGGCCCTGGCCCTCGACGAGGGGTCGCCTGAGCGGACCGAGTTCTTCGAGGCCCTCGTCGAGTTCGCCCAGCGCCACCACCTGGTGGTCACGATGCGGGCCGACCGGATCGGCGAGCTGTCGCCACACCCCGGCTTTGCCCGTCTCGTCGAGGGCGGCCTCTACCTCCTCGGCCCGATGACCGAGCCCGACCTGCGTCGCGCCATCGAAGGCCCCGCAGCGCAGGCCGGTCTGCGCCTCGAGCCGGGACTCGTGGACCTGCTCGTGCGCGAGGTCGCCGGCGAGCCGGCAGCCCTGCCGCTCCTGTCGCACGTGCTGCGCCAGACCTGGCGGCTCCGGGAGGGCGACACCCTCACCGTGGAGGGGTATGCCGCGACCGGCGGCGTGCGCGAAGCGGTCGCCCAATCCGCCGAGGGGGTCTTCCGCGGGCTTGACGCCCAACAGCAGGAGATGCTGCGCGAGCTCATGCTCCGGCTGGTCGCGCCGGACGAGGGCGGCGACCCCGTGCGCACCCGTGTGCCCCGTCGGTCTGTCGCCGGCGACGACGCGCACGCACGGCTGGTGGAACAGCTCCTCGGAGCGCGGTTGCTGGTCAGCGATGGAGACACCGTCGAGATCGCCCACGAGTCGTTGGCGGTGGCCTGGCCACGGCTGCGGTCGTGGCTGGACGAGGACGTCGACGGGTTGCGCATCATGAGACACCTGTCGGTCGCCGCCGAGAGCTGGGACGAGCTGGGCCGACCCGACAGTGAGCTTTACCGGGGGGTGCGCCAAGCTCGCGCCTCGGAGTGGTACTCGCGCACCCAGGCCAGCCTGACTGGTGCCGAGCTCGAGTTCCTCGGAGCCTCGGCCGCATTGGCCGACAAGGAGCAGCGCACCGCCGAGGCACAGGTCCGCCGCGAGCGCCGGCTCAACCAGCGCCTCCGCGCCGGGCTCGCCGCCGTGGCCGCCCTGCTGGCGGTGGCCCTCGTCGCGGGCGCACTGGCCCTCACTGCAGCCGACCGCGCCGACCAGGAGGCAGCGGCGGCCGCACACCAGGCTCGCGCCGCGGACGCCCGGCGACTCGGAGCCGAGGCGTTGCGGTCCGAGGACCTCGACCGGTCCCTGTTGCTCGCCGCTGCCGGAGTCACCTTGGACAACTCCGTGGACACCCGCAACTACCTCCTCGCCACCCTCGCCCGCGGCCCGTCGCTCGTGGGCAGCGCCCGCAGTGCCGGCCGGATCCTCAGCCTGGGGGTCAACAACGCCACCGGTCAGGTGGCGACGATGGTTGCCGACGACGTCGGTCTCGAGCTCTTCGACGGCCAGACCCTGCGCCGGGTTTCGCCTCCAGAGAAGGTGCGCGGTGTCGCGGTCGTCCCGAGCCCGGACGGCCAGCGGTACGCGGTGTCGATGTGGGCCGACCTGGTCGAGGATGGAGTGGAGCCACCAGTCGTCCTGCTGGACCGGACCGGGGCGAGGTCTGCGGTGCAGCTCGGCGGGTTCCCGTCCGGCTTCCATGTCTTCGACAACATGGGCTTCAGTCCGAACGGCCGCTGGCTGGCCGTCTTCCTGCACCACCTCAAGGGTGAGAAGCCCAGCGTCATGGCGGTGTGGGACCTGAGCACGCCCAGCCGGCCCGTCGCGAGCTTCCCGCTCCGCGACGGAGGGACCCCGACGGTCAGCTCCGATGGGCGGACCCTCTACTCCACGGGAGCCGACGGGGGACCGCTGCGGGTCACCGACCTCCGGAGCGGGAAGATGCGGCGGATCGTGGGACCCGGAGACCTCGGCGTGCGCCAGATCGACCAGGTGCTGGCGCAGAGCCCGGACGGTCGTACGTTGGCCGTGGGCGCGGGAGTCGAGGCCGTCCTGCTCGAGGCCTCGACCCTCAGGCCCCGGGCGTTCCTGTCCGGCCAGGGCTCCACCTCTGGGCTCGCCTTCTCACCGGACGGCACCCACGTGGCTGCCAGCGGAGATCGGCTGACGGTCTGGGACATCCGCGGGGCCGACCCGGTCGAGGTCCTCGAACAGGACAGCTCCGCAGGCCATCCGAGGTTCAGCCGCGACGGCAAGACGCTCTACACCGCGACGCTCGCAGGCCTGGTCCAGGCGTGGGACCTCGCGGGTGACCGGCGTTTCATCACCGCCCAGCCTGGAGCCTCCCTGGGGTGGGACATGGCGGTGAACAGGATCTCGCCGGACCGACGGAAGGTCGCCTATGTCACGACCGGGCCACGCTTCCGGGTCCGGGACGTCGCCACCGGGAAACTGGGCCCGGTGGTGGCGCCCGAGATGGAGCAACGGGAGTTCATCGACATCGCCTGGCACCCTGACAGCACCACGCTGAACATCACTACCGGTGCACCGGTCGTGCGCACGTGGGACAGCACAACGGGCCGACAGCTCGCCGAGCACCGGCTGGGGCCACCCGGCACCAGCGAGGGCGCTTCCATCGCGTTCTTCAGCGTCGACGGCAGGTTCCTGCTCGTCGGCACCACCACCGGCCGACTGCACGTGCTTGACGCCCGGACCCTCGACCCCGTGCGTGAACCGATCCAGGTGTACCGGCAGCAGGGCGGCGAGCCCAACCCGCGCGAGATCCCCGGCCTCACCCCCAGTGGGGACCTTCACACCGCATACCTGTCCGACGCGATCGTGGACTATCGGGCCGGCACCGTCCGGCCCATCCCCGACCTCGGCTTCCCGGTGATCAACCTGTTTCCGTCGCCGGATGGCAAGCGGCTGCTCGTCAACACGGGCGACACCGGGGTCGGCCTCGTTGACGCCGCCACGATGCAGTGGATCTCCCGACCCAACGCCGTCCAGGCAGGTCTGGTCGGCTACATGAGCGTGTTCAGCGACGACGGCTCCCTCGTCGCCAGCGTCAACGAGAGCCGCCTCAGCTACTGGGACGGGCGAACCGGAGCCTACCTCGGGACCGTGACCGTGTACGAGGACGGCGCCCCTTCCTTCTCCAAGGACAACACCCAGCTGCTCTTCGCCGGCGCCGGCGGCTCCGTCCTCACCTGGAACCTCGACCCTCGCTCGTGGGTGGCGACTGCCTGTCGCCTGGCCGGGCGCCCCCTCACCGAGCAGGAGTGGCGCAACTACCTGCCCGACCGCCCCTTCGTGCCGGTCTGCGCGTCCTGACCGAACGCCCGCAGCGTCCGGCGCAGCAGCGCATCGGCGGACTCCCCCTGCTGCCGCGCCCGGGCGACAAGCCCGAGCAGGGCGCCACCCAGGTCACCCTCCTCCGCCGTGAGCGCGGAGGGGTCGTTGCCTGCACGCTCCCAGCGCGCCAGCACCTTCTCCGCCACCAGAAGCGTCGACAGCGATGCCGGTATGCCGTGCAGCAGCCCTTCGTGCCCGCCTTCCCCGCCCGCATGGGTCGACTTGGTAGCCCGAGCGGCCTTCTCCTCGGCCTTGATCCGCTCCCAGTTGCGCTCGACGTCCTCGGGAGTGCTGGCGTCCCCGTCGGAGAAGACGTGCGGGTGGCGGCGCACCAGCTTCTCGACCAGCACCCCGGCGACCACGTCGATGTCGAAGGGCTCGCTGGGGTGCTCCTGCGCGACCCGCGACTGGAACGCCACCTGGAGCAGGACGTCGCCCAGCTCCTCTGCCATGTGCTGCCGGTCGCCCCCCTCGATCGCCTCGGCCGCCTCGTGAGCCTCCTCCACGAGGTACTTCACCAGGGACTCGTGGGTCTGCTGGGCGTCCCAGGGGCAGCCGCCAGGAGACCGGAGCCGGTCCATCACGGCGACGACGTCGAGCAGCCGCGACCCCGGCGCGTCCCACGAGCCGACCAGCACCTCCACCTCCGGAGGGTCTTCGAGCCGGGAGACCTCGGCAGCGATGGCGTCGGTCAGCCCGGGGTCTGCGTCCGCGGAAACCAGCCACACGGCATACCCCTGCTTGGCCTGTTCGACCAGGTGACGCGCCGCGGCCGGTGGCGCGGCCAGCTCCTCGGGAAGGGGTGTGACGTCGACGCCGGCCTCGGCAACCGCCTCGGCAAGCGGCTCATCCGTGGCGCGCGCCCAGACGGTGGCCGCCTCGTCGAGGGCGTGCCACGCATCGCGGGTGAGCAGTCCGGGCGACACCCGTGGGCTGCTGGCCAGCAGGACCAGGCGGCCGGTCACGCGCGGACTACTTCGAGCTGGGAGCGACGATCCAGTTCGGGCTGGTGGCAACCAGACCGGCTTGGGTCGGGACGAAGGTGCCGTAGCGGGGGTTGACCGTGATCTTGGCCTTGCCGAGCGCGGTGATGATCGCGGTCTTGTCGGCCTCGCTGAGGTACTGGATCGCCGACTGGGCGCGCACCACCTCGATCGTGGACTCGGCGGGAGCGGTGATCGTCGGCATCGCCGCCATGGCCGCGGATGCGGTCTGCGGGTGGCCGATCCGGTTGGCCACGTCGAGGATGAACGGGGCCGTGATCAGTGCGCTCACCGCGTCACGGGGGGTCAGCGGGGACTCCGGGTGGAAGGCCTCGTTGATCTGCTGGGCCGCGATCTGGGCGTCCTTCTCGCTGATCGCGTGGCCGTCGACGACCGCCGCCGTGCCGGCCGTGCCGCAGCCGGACAGGACCGCTGCCGTTCCGAGGACCAGGGCGGCAGCCACCCCGCGCATGCTGAGCCGTGTCTTCACCGGCGTCCACTCCTTTGTCGTCGTCACTCTGAGTCACCATGATCGAGCCGTGGCCGCCGGGGCGGCCGCGGCTGGAGCCGTGCCGGAGGCGGCGCTTGAGCCAGCGCCCGAAGCCGGGCTCGAGGCGCCGCCTGAAGCAGAGCCCGACGCCACCGCCACATTGTCCAGCAGAACCGCGGTGATCAGCTCACTCGCCCACTGGAGCACTGCAGTGTCGCGCAGCGGGCGGCCCGCCACCGGCGCGGTCGTCGGCTTGGGCACGAGCATCGTACGGACCGCGTCCTTGACGAGCGACTTCGGATACAGGCGCTGGAGGCGGAGCTGCTGGCTCTCGCGCAGCTGCACCGGCCCGAGGCGCACGAAGCTGCCCTGGACGCTGATGTCGGCGATCCCGGCCCGACGGGCAACCGTGCGCAGTCGGGCGACCTCGACGAGGTTCTTGACCGGCTCGGGCAGCGGTCCGTAGCGGTCGAGCAGCTCGGCCTCGATGTCGGCAAGCTGCTGGGCGTCGACGACGGCTGCGAGCTTCTTGTAGGCCTCGAGGCGCAGCCGCTCCCCCGGCACGTAGTCGTGCGGCAGGTGAGCGTCGACGGGCAGCTCGATCTTGACCTCCACAGGCGGCTCCTCGCCCTCTCCGCGGAAGCTCGCAACCGCCTCCCCGACGAGCCGGACGTAGAGGTCGAAGCCCACCCCGGCGATGTGCCCGGACTGCTCGCCGCCCAGCAGGTTGCCGGCGCCGCGGATCTCCAAATCCTTCATGGCGATCTGGATGCCCGAGCCGAGGTCGGTGTGGCTGGCCATGGTCTGAAGCCGGTCGTGGGAGGTCTCCGTCAGCGGCTTCTCGGACGGGTACAGGAGGTAGGAGTAGGCCCGCTCGCGCCCCCGGCCGACTCGGCCGCGCAGCTGGTGCAGCTGGCTCAGGCCGAGCACGTCGGCGCGCTCGACGATGAGCGTGTTGGCGTTGGAGATGTCCAGGCCGGTCTCGACGATCGTGGTGCAGACCAGGACGTCGAACTTCTTCTCCCAGAAGTCGAGGACGACCTGCTCCAGGCGGTGCTCGCCCATCTTCCCGTGGGCGGTGGCGACCCGGGCCTCGGGGACGAGCTCGCGAATGCGGCTGGCGGCTTTCTCGATGGTCGACACCTTGTTGTGCACGAGGAAGACCTGGCCCTCGCGGAGCAGCTCGCGGCGGATCGCCGCCACGATCTGCTTCTCGTCAAAGGCGCCCACATAGGTGAGGACTGGGTGCCGCTCCTCGGGCGGCGTTGCGAGAGTTGACATTTCGCGTATGCCGGTGATGGCCATCTCCAGCGTGCGCGGGATGGGGGTCGCGGACATGGCCAACACGTCGACCGCGGTGCGCAGGGTCTTGAGCTGCTCCTTGTGCTCGACGCCGAAGCGCTGCTCCTCGTCGACGACGACGAGTCCGAGGTCCTTGAACTTCACGTCGTTGGAGAGGAGCCGGTGGGTGCCGATCACGAGGTCGACGCTGCCGTCGGCCAGGCCGGCAATGACGTCCCTGGCCTCGGCGTCGGTCTGGAACCGGCTGAGCGCCTTGACCGTCACCGGGAACGGGGCATAGCGCTCGGAGAAGGTGTTGTAGTGCTGCTGCACAAGCAGCGTCGTCGGCACCAGCACGGCGACCTGCTTGCCGTCCTGGATCGCCTTGAACGCCGCGCGGACGGCGATCTCGGTCTTGCCGTAGCCGACGTCCCCGCAGATGAGCCGGTCCATGGGCACCTCACGCTCCATGTCGGCCTTGACCTCGTCGATGGAGCTGAGCTGGTCGGGTGTCTCCACGTAGGCGAAGGCGTCCTCGAGCTCACGCTGCCACGGCGTGTCGGGGCTGAAGGCGAAACCCTTCGTGGCCATGCGCGCGCTGTAGAGCTGGATCAGCTCGGCCGCGATCTGCCTGACGTAGCGACGAGCCCGGCTCTTGGTCTTGTGCCAGTCGGAGCCACCCAGCTTGTTGAGGGTCGGCTGCTCACCGCCGACATAGCGGGTGACCTGGTCGAGCTGGTCAGTGGGGACGTAGAGGCGGTCGCCCGGCTGGCCGCGCTTCGAGGGGGCGTACTCGATCACGAGGTACTCGCGCGTCGCACCGCCCACGGTGCGCTGCGTCATCTGCACGAACCTGCCGACGCCGTGCTGCTCGTGCACGACGAAGTCACCGGGCGTGAGCTGGAGCGGGTCGACCTGGTTGCGGCGCCGCGACGGCATACGCCGCATGTCCTTGGTCGACGGGCCCTGGCCCGGGGTGCCCGTGAGGTCGGTCTCGGTGATCACCGCCAGGCGGCTCGCGGGCGCCAGGAACCCGCTCCCCATCGAACCGGTGGCGATGTGCACGACGCCGGCCTCGAGGCGAAGGCCATCGGGGTCGAGGCTGGCCGGGACGTCGTGCTCGGCCAGCACCTCGGCGACGCGCCGGGCCGGACCGTGGCCGTCGGTGATGACGGCGACCCGCCAGCCTTCGCGGGCCAGCCGGCCGAGCTCGTCGACGGCGTCAGGGATGCTCCCGCGGAAGGACGGGCTCTGGACCGTGCCCGTGCTGATCGCGCCGCCCTCCTCGGCCAGCTCACGGTCGGCTTCGAACGGTGTCAGGTCCCACCAGGGGCGGCCGGTGGCCGCGGCATGCGCGCGCAGGTCGGCCAGGCTCCAGTAGGAGGCGGAGCCGAGCACCGACTGGAGGTCGATCGGGACGGAGTTGCCGGAAGCCGCGTTGGCCCATCCCGCTTCGAGGAACTCCTGGCTGGTGGCCACCAGGTCGTGGGCCCTCGTGCGCACCCGCTCGGGATCGCAGACGACGACCGCCGTGCCGGGGGACAGCACATCGAGCACGCTCTCCATGCCGTCGACCAGCGCCGGCGCGAGTGACTCCATGCCCTCGACGGCGATGCCCTCAGCAAGCTTGCCCAGCAGGTCGGCCGCACCGGGCAGCTGCTCCATCAGGTCCCGGGCACGCTCGCGGACGGCCTCAGTGAGCAGCACCTCGCGGCACGGCGGCGCCCACAGCCCGTGCTCGGCGACCTCCAGGCTGCGCTGGTCAGCGACCTTGAACCAGCGGACCTCCTCGACCGTGTCGCCCCAGAACTCCACGCGCAGCGGGTGCTCCTCGGTCGGCGGGAAGACGTCAAGGATGCCGCCGCGCACCGCGAACTCACCGCGCCGCTCCACGAGGTCGGTGCGGGTGTAGGCGGCCGCAGCCAGGGCTTCGACGACGTCCTCGAGCGGCCGCTCGTCGCCTGGGCGCAGCGACACCGGACGCAGGTCGCCGAGGCCCTTGGCGATGGGCTGGAGGACGGCCCGGATGGGTGCCACGACGATGTCCAGCGGCCCGTGTGCCGACGCACGGGGGACTTCGCCTGCTGTGGACCCCCCATCGGAACTGGCTGCTGGCTGGTCGGGTTCGGGGTGCGCGAGCCTCCGCAGGACCGCAAGTCGCTTGCCCACGGTGTCGCTGCGCGGCGAGAGCCGCTCGTGGGGCAGGGTCTCCCAGGACGGGAACTCGGCGACCCGGTCGGCGCCGACGAAGCAGGTCAGCGCCGCGACCAGGTCCTGGGCCTCGCGCCCGGTGGCGGTCACCAGGAGGAGCGGTTGCGGAGAGTCGGCGGCCCCGCGGAGCGCCGCAATCAGGGCGGGCCTGGCGCCGGGCACGACGGAGACGTCGAGCGTCGCGGCGGACGAGCGGGCATGGTCGAGCACCGCCGCGACCGCGGCATCTTGGCGAAGCGCCTCGGCCAGCGTATTCAGACTCACGGACAAGCTCCTGGACAGCACGAAAACCCCACGCCGTGGGGTCGCGGGGACGTCCAGCCTAACCCGTCAGGCTGACCCCGCCGTCGACCGTTCGGGTGCGCGGTCGCCGCAGTCTGACGAATCGGCTTCCGAAGCACGGCGCCTGTAGCAGCATGGTGTCGATGGGGACGCGGCTTGGCGGGCGAACGCCGGAGACGACGGACGCCGAGGCCGGACAGCCCGAGGCCGGACAGCCCGGGGCAGGACAGCCCGGGGCCGGTCAGCCCGGGGCCGGACATTCCGGGGCCGGACATTCCGTGATGACGAGGGTGGGTTGGCCGACCTGGCTGGCGCTCTGGTTCGCGGGGCTCTTCGTCGCGCTCACCGTGCTGATGGTGACCCGGGTGACGCAGTCTCTCGACACGCAGGTGATCCACCACTTCCGGCCCGAGGACGTGTGGGGCCCCTCCCAGATCCGGGTCAGCCCATGGATGTCGAGGTTGCGGCCGGAGCGGATGTACCTCCTGCTGGCCTTCACGTCGCTCGTCATGTCGCTGTGGCGAAGGTCCTGGTGGCCGGTGGTCTACAGCACTGTGCTGGCCGGCGCCTCGATGGCGGTCACGCTGGTCGTCAAGTTCGCCATCGAGCGCCCCGATCCCCACGGGGACGTGGCCGCGAGCGGAGGCAGCTACCCATCGGGGCACGTGGTCGCAGTGGTGGTGTGCCTCGCCGGCTGTATCTTCGTCGTTTGGCCACGGGCGCGCTGGTGGCTGTGGTTGCCGATGGTCTCCGCGACGGGCCTGATGATCACAGCTCTGATCGTCTCGGCAGCTCACTGGCCCTCCGACGTGCTCGCCGGGGCGCTGCTGGGCCTCGCTGTCGTGACCGGTGGCAGCAGGCTGCGGCTGCGTCGGCGGGCTCACGAACCTGCCGCAACCGGAGACGGTCGTCCGCTCCGGTGACCCGAGGGCGGGTCAGCCGTCGAGGAACCCCCCGCGGAGGAACTCCAGCAGCCGCGGCGCCACCACGTCGGCGTCGTAATCGCGGAGAAACCTCTCCT
>DASSJT010000019.1:0-19179 GCA_035691065.1 Dermatophilaceae bacterium | reverse complement strand
GGACGGGAGGACCTGTTCGAGCTTGGCGAGGGCCCTCAGCGACGACTCCTCGATGCCCGTGATCGCGCCGGTGGCGGCGCTGCGCAGGCCGGTGACGACGGCTACCGCCTCGTCGTCGTCAAGCAGGAGCGGCGGCAGGTTCGCCCCCGCGCCGAGCCGATAGCCGCCGATGGCTCCCCGCGTGCCGTGCACCGGGTAGCCCAGCTCGCGGAGCCGCTCGACGTCGTTGCGAACCGTGCGAGTCGTCACGCCCAGTCGTTCCGCGAGCTCGGTGCCAGTCCACTCGCGCGGCGTCTGCAGCAGCGACAGCAGCCGCAGCAGCCGTGCCGAAGTCTTTGCCATACGGGAATTCTGCCACGCCAATTAGGAACGAAGTGTTCCTATACGGGATCTAGCGTTGAGGCATGGAAACCACAGCGAAGGCACTCGCCAAAGACACTTCGACGCACCCTGCGCCGCACGCAGCGACGCACTCTGAGGGGCACTCCGCGACGCACTCTGAGACAGCACCGGACAGCGCCACCCGCGGCGCGCAGTGGTTGGGGATGGCCGCAGTGCTGGCGGCCATCCTGATGAACCTTCTCGACGCCACGATCGTCAACGTCGCGGCGCCGACCATCCGCGCGGAGCTTGGCGCCTCCTACGCCCAGCTCCAGTGGATCGCCGCCGTCTACACGCTCGCGCTCGCAATGGGCCTGCTCGTCGGGGGCCGCCTCGGCGACATGTTCGGCCGGCGCCGCATGCTCCTCGTCGGAGTCACGGGCTTCACCCTTGCCTCGCTCGCCTGCGCGGCGGCAACCTCGTCCGAGGCGCTCATCGGGGCCCGAGCGGCCCAGGGACTCCTCGGGGCGCTCATGGTTCCGCAGACGTTCGGGCTGATCCGCGACCTCTTCCCGCCCCAGGACATCGGCAAGGCGTTTGCGGCCCTGGGTCCGGCGATCGGCCTGGCCACCATCCTGGGCCCGGTGGTCGCAGGTTTCCTCGTCGACGCCGACCTGTTCGGGACCGGCTGGCGGGCGGTCTTCGGGATCAACCTGCCGCTCGGCATCTTCGCGCTGGCCGTGGGTGCCCGGTTCCTCCCGCGGGTCGAGCCCAGCGCCCGGGGCATGCGGCTGGACGCGACCGGCGCGGTCCTGGCCGGCCTCGGCATGCTGCTGCTGGTCTACCCGCTGGTGCAGGGACGCGAGCACGGGTGGCCGGCGTGGATCTTCGGCATGGCCGCGGTCGCGGTGGGGCTCTTGGCCGCATTCGTGGCGCACCAGCGCCGTCGGGTCGCCTCGGGTGGGGCGCCGCTGGTCGAGCTCGGCGTGTTCCGGCGGCGTTCCTACGCCTCGGGCGTCGCCTTCGTGGTCGTGTTCTTCGGCGCCATCGTCGGGTTCTCGCTGGCGATGGGCCTGTTCCTGCAGCTGGGTCTGGGCCGCACTCCGGTCCGTGCCAGCCTGACCATGGCCGCGTGGGCGATCGGCGCCTTCCTCGGGTCCGGCTTCGCCGCGGCCACGATGGCCCGGCTGGAACGCCGCATCCTGCATCTCGGCCTGGCAGTGATGACCGCAGGCCTGACCGCGGTCTACGCCGTGATCCGAGCAGACGGTACCGCGGTGGGCGGCTGGAACCTCTCGCTCCCCCTGCTGGCGTACGGCTTCGGGATGGGCATGATCTTCGTCCCGCTGTTCGACGTCATCATGGGCGAGGTCCAGGACCACGAGGTGGGCTCGGCGTCCGGCCTGCTGGAGTCCGTCCAGCAGCTCGCCTCGGCGCTCGGTGTCGCCGCCCTCGGGACGGTGTTCTTCTCGACGGTCGGCTCGGCGGCGACGGCGGGTTCGTTCGTGGCCGCCATCGAGCGGGTGGCCCTCATCGCGGTCGGTCTGGCCATCCTGGCCCAGGCGCTCGCGTTCTTCCTGCCGCAGCGGGCGCGCCGCCAGGAGCTCCAGGCCGAGGCAGCGGAGTACGAGGCGATGCCCGCCTGACCGGCGGCCCATGACAGCAGACCGACTGGCCGGCATACCCCTTGGTGGTATGCCGGCCGGTCGCCTCCCTGCCCAATTCGCCTCGGGGGCCGGGCTGGCCCTAGTACCTTGCTGTAGGGCGGTCTTCCCGCGGACCGTCGACGGACAGGAGCCGCCATGATCCGACCCCTACTCTTGGCCGTGGACCCGGACGTCGACAGCCTCTCCCGCATCGAGGGTGAGCTGTCGCGCCGCTTCGGCGGCGACTTCCGGGTCTGGGGCGAGCCGGACGGCGCCTCGGCGCTGGCCCAGCTGGAGCGGGCGGCCGAGCGGCACGACCCGGTGGCCCTCGTCCTCGCCGACCCATGGCTCCCTGGCCTGCCCGGGGCCGAGCTGCTGGGCCGGGTGCGGACCCTCCATCCCGACGCCGGTCGGGCGCTGCTGGTCCCCTGGGGTGCCTGGGCCGACCGCGCCACTGCCGACGCCATTCTCCAGGCAATGGCCCACGGCGACATCAACTACTACGTGCTGAAGCCGTGGACCTCGCCCGACGAGCTGTTCAACCGCACGGTCGGCGAGTTCGTACAGATGTGGTCGCGGAGCGTCGCCAGCTCAAAGCGGGAAGTGGTCGTCGTAGGAGCCGTGCGGGACCCTCGGGGACATGTGGTTCGAAGCTTGTTGACCCGCAACGGTATTCCGCACGCATTCCTGGACCGCGGCACACCCGAGGCGGCCGAGGTGCTGCGTCAGATCGGTGCGCCGGAGCCCGACGCCGCCACCGGGCCGCTGGTCGTGTGGCTGGCCGCGCTGGGCGGCCGGGTGCTGGTCGACCCGACGGATGCCGAGATCTGCGAGGCATGGGGCATCCACACCGACATCGACGACGAGGACCGCGAGGTCGACGTGCTGGTGATCGGCGCCGGCCCGGCGGGTCTTGCGGCATCGGTCTACGCGTCGTCCGAGGGCTTGAAGGTGCTCTGCGTCGAGGAGCAGGCGCTCGGCGGGCAGGCGGGCACCAGCTCCCTGATCCGCAACTACCTGGGCTTCTCGCGCGGGCTGAGCGGCGCCGAGCTGGCCCAGCGCGGGTTCCAGCAGGCGTGGGTGTTCGGGGCGCGGTTCGTGCTGACCAGGCGGGTCACCCACCTGGAGCCGGAGAAGGGCGTCTTCGTGGCCGACGTCCAGGGCGCGGGACAGGTGCAGGCCCGGGCGGTCGTCCTCGCCGCGGGTGTCGCCTACCGACGGCTCGGCGTGCCCTCGCTGGAGGTGCTCAGCGGGTCGGGGGTCTACTACGGCGCCAACGTGTCCGAGGCGCACGGCCTCACCGGGGCCCACACGATCATCGTGGGCGGCGGCAACTCGGCTGGACAGGCGGCGCTCCACCTGCAGCGGTATGCCGCGGACGTCACCCTGGTCGTCCGGACGCCGGACTTGTCCTCGAGCATGTCGCAGTACCTCATCGACGAGATCGACGCGAGCCCGCGGATCACGGTGCTCCCCAACGCCGAGGTGGTCGGTGGCGGCGGCGACGGCTGGCTGAGCGAGGTCGTCATCGCCGACCGCGAGAGCGGCGAGCGACGGACGATCCCCGCCGACGGACTCTTCATCATGATCGGCGCGGCGCCGCACACCGAGTGGCTGCCCGCCGAGGTGCAGCGCGACCAGCGCGGCTTCGTGCTGACCGGGGCTGAGGTGGCGGGGGCCGACGTGACGAGGGCTGGGGTCACGGGGGCGGAGGTAACGGGGGCTGGGGCGACCGGGGAACCCGTGGGCGGCGGTTGGCCGCTGGCGCGGCCGCCGTTCCCCCACGAGAGCTCGCTCCCGGGACTCTTCGCGGTCGGCGACGTGCGGAGCGGCTCGGTCAAGCGGGTGGCCTCGGCCGTCGGCGAGGGCTCGGTCGTGGTCTCGCAGGTGCACCAGTACCTCGCAATGACGGCAGCGGCCGCTCGCGGCGTCACGGCCCACGACTGAGGGTTGGTGACGTGACGGCCCGGGCGGGTGCTCAGGCACGGACTCGCACTCCCGTGTGGGCGTGGGCCGTGGTGCTCGCCCTGCCGTTGGCTGGCTTGGCCCTCCTGCGGCTGCAGCCACCCCTCGACCGGATGTGGCAGCACGACCCGACGCACTTCTGGGTGGTCTTCGGCGCTGCGCTCCTGAGCGCGATCACGGCATACGGCACGGGCACCGCTGCGTCACGCCGCGGGGACGCTCGCGTGATGTTCGTGTCCCTCGCGTTCCTGTCCGCTGCCGGGTTCCTGGGCCTGCACGCCCTGGCCACACCACACATCCTGCTCGAGGCACCGGGGGTGGGCTTCAACGTGTCGACACCGGTGGGGATCGCGCTCGGGTCGCTCTTCGCCGTCGCGTCCACCGGGGACATCGACGGCGACCGCGCCGTCGACGCCATGCGCGTGGCTCGACGCCTGCGGGTGGCCCTCGTCGTGCTCATGGCCGTCTGGGCCGTCCTGTCGCTGCTCCGCCTGCCGCCGTTCCAGCGCGGCATGGGTCCGGAGCGGACGTCTGGACCCATGCTTTTCGCCTCGGTGCTCGCGACAGTGCTGTACCTCGCGGCTGCCGTGACGTACGTGGGGCTCTGGCGTCGCCGTGGCGGGCTGCTCCCAGCCGCGATGGCCGCCGCTTTCGTGATGCTGGCGGAGGCGATGGTGGCGATCACGGTGGCGCCCAACTGGCACTACAGCTGGTGGGAGTGGCACGTGCTGCTGTTGGCGGCGTTCGTCCTGGTCGCCTGGGGTGCCCAGCAGTCATGGCACGAAGAGCGCTTCTCCAGCCTCTACCTGGAGGAGACGGTTGCCGGCCACCGCGAGCTCAGCATCCTCTTCGCCGACCTCAAGGGCTTCACCACCTTCTCGGAGGGACACGATCCGTCAGAGGTGACGGCGATGCTCAACGAGTACTTCACCGTCGCCGTCCCTGCTGTGGTCCGACGCCATGGGGGCGACGTCGACCGGATCATCGGGGACGCTCTGATGGTCACGTTCAACAAGCGCGGCGACCAGCCGGACCACGCGATGCGCGCTGCTCGGGCCGGCCTGGCCATGCAGGAGGAGACGGCTCGCATCGCCGCCAAGCACGGTGGCTGGCCACGGTTCCGCGTGGGGATCAACACCGGGATGGTCTCGCTGAGCCTGCTGGGGAGCGAGGGCGGACGCACGCACACCGTGATCGGCGATGCCGTGAACGTCGCCTCCCGCCTCGAGGGGCAGGCGCCGGTGGGCGAGGTGGCCGTGAGTGCGGACACCCTGGCCCGGCTGCCGGGCGCCCAGGCCGAACCACTGGGGGCGCTCGAGCTCAAGGGCAAGGGCGAGCCCGTGCAGGCCTACGTGCTGAAGTCCCTGCCCAACCCCTGACACGCTTCCGACTTCGTATGCCGTGGGAGCGGTCGTCCTCCCGGTGGTGAAAGACTCGCGCCATGCCCGCTACGGACTTCAGCTCGGCCTACCGACACGGGTTCGCGCGCGTGGCCTCGTGCACCATGCACGCCGCGGCTGCTGACCCGGAGACCAACGCCCAACGGGTCCTGGCCATCGCGCGTGAGTGTCATGACGAGGGAGTCGCGCTCGCCATCTTCCCCGAGCTGGGACTGTCCGGTTATGCCATCGACGACCTCCTGCTCCAAGACCCGCTGCTGGAGGCCTGCCATGCCGCGATCGCGACGATCGCCGAGGCGAGCCGCAACCTGCTCCCCGTCCTCGTGGTGGGCGCGCCGCTGGCCCACGGGAGCCGAGTCTTCAACTGCGCCGTCGTGATCCACCGCGGAGCGGTCGTCGGGGTCGCGCCGAAGTCCTACGTGCCCACCTATCGCGAGTTCTATGAGCGCCGCCACTTCGCCCCTGGAGACGACCAGCGCGGTGGGTCGATCGAGGTGGCGGGCGCGACCGTCCCGTTCGGGCCGGATCTGCTGTTCCGTGCCGTCGACATCCCCGGGTTCGTGCTCCACGTCGAGGTCTGCGAGGACTTCTGGGTGCCCGTGCCGCCGAGCGCCGAGGCCGCGCTCGCGGGCGCCACCGTGCTCGTCAACATCTCGGGGTCGCCGATCACCGTGGCCAAGTCCGACGACCGCCACCTGCTCTCCAGGAGCGCCTCAGCACGGTGCATCGCGGCCTACCTCTACTCGGCCGCAGGCGAGGGCGAGTCCTCGACCGATCTCTCCTGGGACGGGCAGACGATGATCTACGAGGCCGGCGGGCTGCTCGCCGAGACCGAGCGGTTTCCCGACGGGCCGCGCCGGAGCGTCGCCGACATCGACCTCGACCTGCTGCGCCAGGAGCGGCAGCGCATGGGGACGTTCGACGACAACCGGCGCACCCTGGCCGCCCGCACCGCAGCCTTCCGGACCGTCGAGCTCACCATCGACCCACCCCGCGAGGACATCGGCCTGCGGCGCAAGGTCGACCGCTACCCCTTCGTCCCCGACGACCCCGACCGGCTGGCCCTGGACTGCTACGAGGCCTACAACATCCAGGTCTCCGGCCTTGAACAGCGGCTTCGCGCCATCGGCCAGCCCAAGATCGTCATCGGGGTCAGTGGCGGCCTCGACTCCACCCACGCGCTCATCGTCGCCGCCAAGGCGATGGACCGCCTCGAGCGGCCCCGCGCCGACATCCTCGCTTTCACGATGCCCGGGTTCGCGACCAGTGAGCACACCAAGAACAACGCGATCGCGCTCATGGACGCGCTCGGTGTCACGTCGGCCGAGCTGGACATCCGCCCGTCGGCGACCCAGATGCTGAGCGATCTCGACCACCCGTTCGGCCGCGGGGAGGAGGTCTACGACGTCACCTTCGAGAACGTCCAGGCCGGCCTGCGCACCGACTACCTGTTCCGCATCGCCAACCAGCGCGGCGGCATCGTCCTCGGCACGGGGGACCTCTCCGAGCTCGCCCTGGGCTGGTGCACCTACGGCGTCGGCGACCAGATGTCGCACTACGGCGTCAACACCGGAGTACCGAAGACCTTGATGCAGCACCTCATCCGCTGGGTGGTCTCCTCTGGGCAGTTCGAGGAGCACGTCGGCGAAACCCTCACCTCCATCCTCGCCACCGAGATCACGCCCGAGCTCATCCCCACCAAGGTGGGCGAGACCCCGCAGTCGACCGAGGCGTCGATCGGTCCCTACTCGCTGCAGGACTTCACCCTGTTCCACGTCCTGCGCCGCGGCTACCGGCCCAGCAAGATCGCGTTCCTCGCCCACCACGCCTGGCGCGACAAGGACGCCGGTGACTGGCCGCCGGGCTACCCCGAGGCCAGCCGGACGGCATACGACCTCGCGACGATCCGCAGGTGGCTGGAGGTCTTCATCAAGCGGTTCTTCGCCAACCAGTTCAAGCGGTCCGCCCTGCCCAACGGACCCAAGGTCGTCCCGGGCGGCTCGCTGTCGCCACGTGGTGACTGGCGTATGCCGTCCGACGTCACGTCGCGTGCGTGGCTGGAGGAGCTGCGCGCCAACGTGCCGGAAGCCTGACGACAGCCCGGTCAACCCTCTCGCCGGAACCCACCCCTCTGACCCCTCTTCTCGTGAGCTCTCTCTTCTCCTGAACCCTCTCCTCCGAACCGCCTCGTCGGGACCTCCACCCGGCTGGAGCCCCCCTCGGAAAGGACCGCACCATGGCCACCCGCAACGAAGCGACCCCGCAGAGCCCACTCGGGCTGTTTGCGATCGACGGCCTCATCGGTGAGGAGGACCGGGCCATGCGCGACACGGTCCGTCGGTTCGTCGACGACCGGATCCGGCCCCGCGTGGCCGGGTGGTACGAGGCCGCCCAGATCCCGGCGCGCGACCTCGCCAAGGAGCTCGGCGCCCTGGGCCTGCTCGGCATGCATCTCGAGGGCTACGGCTGCGCCGGCACCAGCGCCACGGCATACGGCCTGGCCTGTATGGAGCTGGAGGCCGGCGACTCCGGCCTGCGCTCGCTGGTCTCGGTGCAGGGGTCCCTGGCCATGTTCGCGATCTGGCGGTTCGGCTCCGAGGAGCAGAAGCAGGAGTGGCTCCCCCGGATGGCCGCGGGCGAGGCGATCGGCTGCTTCGGGCTGACCGAGCCGGACTTCGGCTCCAACCCGGCGGGCATGCGGACCCGCGCTCGACGCGACGGCGACGACTGGGTGCTCAGCGGCACGAAGATGTGGATCACCAACGGCTCGGTGGCGGACGTCGCCGTGGTCTGGGCCCAGACCGAGGACGGCGTGCGCGGGTTCGTGGTGCCGACCGATGCGCCCGGATTCTCCGCGCCCGAGCTCACCCGCAAGCTCTCACTGCGGGCCTCGGTGACCAGCGAGCTGGTGCTCGACGGTGTGCGGCTGCCCGGGTGGGCCATGCTGCCCGATGCCCGCGGGCTGTCGGGGCCGCTGTCGTGCCTCACCGAAGCGCGCTTCGGCATCGCGTTCGGCGCGCTGGGCGCCGCTCGGGACTGCCTCGAGACCACCATCGCCTACACCCGCCAGCGGGAGATCTTCGACAAGCCGCTGGCGGGCTTCCAGATCTCGCAGACCAAGCTCGCCGACATGGCTCTCGAGCTGGGCAAGGGGATGCTGCTGGCGCTCCACCTGGGCCGGCTCAAGGACGAGGGCACGCTGCGGGCGGAGCAGGTCAGCCTCGGCAAGCTCAACAGCGTCCGGGAGGCCATCGCGATCGCCCGGGAGTGCCGCACGCTGCTCGGCGCCGCGGGGATCACCCTGGAGTTCCCGGTGATGCGCCACGCCAACAACCTGGAGTCGGTGCTCACCTACGAGGGCACCTCCGAGGTGCACCAGCTGGTCATCGGACAGGCCCTCACCGGGGTGTCCGCGTTCCGGTGAAGTGACCGGCCGGCACACCCCTGCTGGTATGCCGGGTGCTCGCCGCTCGCGGCCAGCCGCCGGAGTGAGTGGTGTGGGTGAGTCTGCGGTGGGTGTCTGTGGTGGGTGAGCCCGGGGCACGTCTTTTGGGGGAGGTATCAGACCCGGCCTGCCACGACTCTTGACGGGTGAGGCCGTCCGAGCCGGGCGACCGACACCGTGGGAGTGGGCTGGAGTGCGTTGAGCGCTCTGGAGTGCTGGAGCGTGCGCTGACCTGTCATGAGTGCGCTGCGGTGCTTGGAGCGCGAAGGCCAGCGCCCGAGTGGAGGTGGATGACGTGGCGACATCTGTGGCGACGAGGTACCGGGTGCGCGCCGGTGACACGCTGAGCGAGATCGCGGAGCGGTTCGGCACGAGCGTGAAGGCCCTCGCCCGCGCGAACCACATCATCAACATCAACCTCATCCGGATCGGCCAGGTGCTTGTGATCCCGCGACCGGGCGCCGTTCTGGCGGGGCCGACGCCGCTGCGCTACGTCGTGCGCGTGGGCGACACGCTGAGCGCCATCGCGGCCCGGTTCGGGACGACGGTCAAGGCGATCGCGCGGGCGAACCACATCGCCAACCCCAACCTGATCCGGGCGGGTCAGGTGCTCCAGATCGTGGGTAGCGCCGTCAAACCGCCCGCCCTGGTGTCCGTTGCCGGGCCGACCCTGCCGAAGCCCAAGCCGAAGCCGCATCCAGCTCCGCATCCGGCGCCACACCCAGCACCTGCGCCGCCTGGCAAGGCGGGCGACCTGACCAAGGCTCAGCTGCTCGCGATCATGCCCCTGGCGAAACGGGTGGCCGATGCCTACCTGCCTCACCTGAACTTCGCGATGCGCGAGGCGTCGATCACCACGCCCTTGCGGCGAGCGGCGTTCCTCGCCCAGCTGGCACACGAGAGCCTCCAGCTGAAGTTCATGGAGGAGATCGCCTCGGGCGCCGCCTACGAGGGGCGGGTCGACCTCG
The DNA here is from genome assembly GCA_035691065.1 of Dermatophilaceae bacterium. Taxonomy (GTDB): domain Bacteria; phylum Actinomycetota; class Actinomycetes; order Actinomycetales; family Dermatophilaceae; genus DASSJT01. The sequence goes on along the minus strand of DASSJT010000019.1, from coordinate 9,434 downwards.
GCAACACCCACCCCGGCGACGGCCGGCGGTTCAAGGGGCGCGGGCCGATCCAGCTCACCGGCCGCAACAACTACCGCGACGCCGGCCGGGCGCTGGGCATCGACCTGCTCGCCAACCCCAAGCGCGCCGCGGACCCGGACGTCGGCTTCCGGGTGGCCGGGTGGTTCTGGACCACGCGCGGGCTCAACGCCCTGGCCGACAAGCGCGACTTCGACCGCATCACCCGGCGGATCAACGGCGGGCTGAACGGCAAGGCCGACCGCGACCGCTACTACGCCGTCGCACGCCGGGTCCTGCGCGCCGGCTGAGACCACTGAGAGGCCGACTGAGGCCACTGACGGGCCGGTGCCGTGGGCCCACATCGTGGGCTAGCGCTTGGCTGACCCCGTTGGCTGGCGCCGTGGGCTGACCCGTTGGCTGGCGCCGTGGGCTGACCCAGTTGGCTGGCGCCGGTGGCTCACCGGCGCCAGCCTCCCACCGGCCTAGGGGCCGAAGTAGGTCAGCACGCGGTGTACCAAGTCGGCCTTGTCGGTCGCGCTGCCGTACGCCTCGAGCGGGAAGGCCAGGAACACGACCTTGTACGTGCCGGTATCGACCGACAGGGCGTCGGGTGCCGAGCTGTCGTCAGTGAACGCGGCGCTGGCCGGTGCGATCGGCGTGATCTGGTCCTCGAAGGCCGCCTTCAGGACACTGTGGTCGATGCTCACGGTGCCAATGCCGTCGGAGACCGGGCTTCCACTGACACCGTGAACCGCTGCTGTGGCCTTGTCGTTCTGGACCTCGGAGCCGTCCCAGTCGATGTGCAGATAGTTGTGCACGAAGGCTGTCGTCCCCGCTGCCTGGTCGAGGATGTCCTGACCCGACATCAGCAGGCGGCCGCCGTTGTCGAGGAAGGCGGACAGCTCTGACTCGTACGGGGTGACCGGACCGGGATACGCGTTCCCCGTGAACCACACGACGTTCTTGAATGCCGTCAGGTAGGACTGGGGCACGACCGGGTCCTCGGCCAGGTCCCAGGTGGCGTATGCCGTGCCGTTCGCGCTCAGGGCGTCGGCGTAGTACGTCTGTACGTCCGGCCCGTTGCCGTCACCGTCGACCAGCAGCGTGTCGACGGCAACCGCAATGGTGGTGAGCGTGGCACTGTCCTTGACGCTGGAGTCTGCGCCAGAGGTCGCTGTCAGCACCGTGTCAGTCCGGGTCCCGTCCGCGACGCTGGGCACGGCAACCTTCACACAGATGTCGACGCCTGCGCCTGGACCCACGACTGGCGTGCTCGTCATCGGCGTCGTGCAGGTGGCGTCATAGGTTGTCGCCGTCCACGGACCGGTTGTCGACAAGGTGTAGGAGTCAGGCTGGTAGCCGAGGTTGGCCACATGCTCGGTGTAGGTGGCCGAAGACCCGGTGTGGGCACCGCCGGTCTGCACGGCCGGTGAGACCGCCACGTCGTGGGCCGGTGCGATGGGAGTCGTGTGGGGACTTCCGGACGCGTCCGGGCCCTCGAGCGACTTCACGAGCAGTCCGTCGCTGACGATCGCGTCAACAGATCCGGGCAGCGATGGTGAGATCTTGGCCTGGAAGTGCACGTCGACGCTGCCACCCGCGGGCACGGTCAGGCCGCTCCACTGCACCTTTCCGCCGCCACCCGTGGAGAAAGCGCCGCCGGAGTCTGCAGACACGAAACTCGTGTAGGCCGGCAGCGGCTCCTTGATGGTGACCCCTGTCGCGGCGGCATTGCCGACGTTCCTGACGGTCACGGTGTAGTGGATCGTGCTGCCTGGGCCGACGGGGAGGCCGCTGTCCGACGTCGAGGCGACCAGTGCGGGCACGCTGGCACCGGTGTTCAGGGCGTAGACGCCGCGCCCGTGGGTGCCTGCGGCGAGCAGGGCATGGCTGGGGTCGTAGTCGAGCTGCCAGACGGCTACCTTGGGCGCTCCGGTGCCGAGCCGCTTCCATGTCGTCCCGCCGTTGACGGTCACGAAGGCGCCCACGTCCGTGCCCACATAGACGGCGTTGTCGTTGGACGGGTCCAGGACAACGGAGTTCATCGGGATGTCGGGCAGCCCGCCCGAGATGTCAGCCCAGTGCCCTCCGCCGTCCGTGGTCTTGAACAGGTGGCCCGAGTTGCCGGGAGTGGCGGCGCCGAACCCTGCGTAGGCGATGTAGGCGACCCGCCAGTTGGAGCGGTCCACCGCAATCTGGGTGGCGGGCCGGTTGGGAAGGACGTCAACGCCCACGCGGGTCCAGGTCGGGTTGTCCGACCTGACCGCGTCGGGGCTGACGTAGACGTATCCGTCGTCAGAGGCGGTGTAGACGCCGTCGCCGCCGTCGGCCACCCCGATGGCCGAGATGAAGCAGCCTCGGGCGCCGTTGGGGGCGCTGCCGGTGCAGCCGCTGGTCAGGTCAGCGCTGACCGGGTGCCACGCCACGTCCGCCGACGAAGGCGCCCGTGCGGTGTCGGTCCGGTACAGCCGGTAGGTGCCGAGGAACATCTGGTCGACATTCCCGCGGTTCTGGACCCACGGGATGTAGAACTCCGCGCGGTCGCGCAGGTTGATCCCGGTGTCGATGGCCTCGTTCCCGAAGAAGGTGCCTACCTCGGATGGGTCGAACCGATAGGGGGAGATGCCGAAGTAGGTGCCGTAGACGTAGGCCGCGTTGCTCGGCGAGGCCTGGTTCAGCGTGGTCTGGTCGACGATCACCTGGCCGCCGTCGCCGCTCGACTGGTCGAACCAGCGGTTGTTGACGAGCGACTTGCGTTGGGTTCCGTTGTCCTGCGTCCCGCCCCAGTACTGCCCCGGCACCTGGGGCACGGTCGCCACGCTCGTGAACTGCCCGATCACCAGGTGGGTGCTGCGCCGGAGGCTGCCGGTGGACGGGTTGATGTCGCCGTTGAGGTTCTCCCAGTCGGTGGCGCTCAGCGCAGGTCGCGGGTCGCCGAGCCGGCCGCCCTTGTTGAACGACTGCCAGACCCCGCCGTCGTTGCCGATGACGAGGTGGCTGGTGTTGTCGGGCTCGAACGCGATGGCGTGGAAGTCCGGGTGCAGGTCGTAGCCGAGGTTGCGCCACGTCGCGCCACCGTCGGTGGAGCGGTAGATGCCACCTGACTGTGGGGAGTTGTTGTAGCCGTAGGAGCCGAGAGCGTAGATCGTGTTCGGGTCGTTGGGGTCGGGCTTGACGACGTTGTCGTAGAAGCACTGGGTGCCGCAGTAGTTGACCACGCTGTTGGAGCCGGTGGTGCTGCCCCGCACGTCGGTCCAGTGGGCTCCGTCGTTGGTCGTCCGGTAGACGCTAGCGGCGTGGTACTGGTCGCTGGTGTCGAAGTAGTCGAACCCGGCATACACCGTTGCCGTCGCCGCGCCAGCCGGGCGTGAGATCCCGAGGGCGAACCGGGTGCCGCCCTCCGTGTAGTTGCCGGCCGGCAGGTCGCCAAGCGCACTCGACCAGGTGTGACCGCCGTCGGTCGAGCGGTAGATGCCGTCACCCCAGAACGAGGCCCAGAGCACCTGCGGGTTCTGTGGGTCGGCGACCAGGTCGGTTGCCCCATGGATCTCGTTGTCGGTGCCCTTGAGCAGTGCCCAGCTGGCTCCGCCGTTCGTCGACTCGTAGATGCCGAACATGGCGTCGGTCGGAGACGTCGTGCGCCGGGCGCCGCCGCGGCCGCGCAGCGTCGCGATCCAGAGGTGGTTGGCATTCGCCGGGTCGACCACGATGGCGCTGGTCGCCTGCCCGGTGAACATGGAGCCCGACACCTTGGTCCAGGTCTGGCCGCCGTCTGTTGACCGGTAAACCCCGTCGCCGTAGTAGGAGTCGCCAGAGAGGGCGCCCTCCCCGGAGCCCATGTAGACGATGCTCTCGTTGCTGGGCGCGATGGCCAAGGCACCCACCGACTGGGTGTCGGTGTCGTTGGTTCGAGAGGTCCAGACCCTGGTGCCCTGGTCATAGGTCCAGACGCCGCCCTGTGCGGCGCCGAGCACGACGCTGCCGTCGCTGTGGACTGCGAGCGCTCCGATGCGCCCGGTCACGGCCTGGAAGGTGTTCGTCGTCCGTCCCACCTGGACCGTGGGGTCGTTGCCGACGTTGGTCCAGGTCCCTCCTCGCGCCGCTCCCCCGGTCGTGGCCTCGGCCAGGGTGCGCGACTGCTTGCTGGCCTGGTCGCGCAGTGTCGCCGCCTCGGTGAGGGTCAGCTGCTCGTCGCCGGCCAGGAGCCGGCTCCAGTAGTAGGCGTCGCGCAGCTTGTCGAAGTTCTGCTCGCCAGCCCCGGTCTCGCGCTCACCCTTCGGGGTGAGCAGGACCGGTGTGTCGTCCTCGCCCGCGGCATGAGCCGGGGCGAGGGCCACGGGCGCGATCACGGTGGCTGCCACGGTGGCGGCAGCGGCCAAGAACTTGGACAGCGAGGACTTGGAGAGGGACTTCGCAGAGCGCATGCGGCAACCTCCACACTGAGGGGTGGGCGGCCCTCCCTGGGGAGAGCCGGGTAGTCCGTCTGGCACTGTCCTCCTACGCGGGCCACCCCGCAACACATTCGTTGCGGAAGGGAACTTCCGGAGGATCTTGCGGCCCAGCACTCGGAACGTGCGGAATATGCGCCGCCGATGTGGGGTTGGCGCTGAACGTGGCTGTCCAGACACCAGCGCCCACCTCCGTCGGTCTGCGCAGCGAGCGCGGGCCGGTCCTGCTCTCGGTGATGCTCTGCACGGCCCTGGTGGCCATCGACGCCACGATCCTCGCCGCCGCGGTGCCGGCGGTGGTGACCGACCTCGGCGGCTTCTCCCAGTTCCCGTGGCTGTTCTCGATCTACCTCCTGGCACAAGCCGTCTCGGTGCCGATCTACGGCAAGCGTGCCGACTCGCTGGGCCGCAAACCCGTGATGCTCGTCGGGATCGGGCTCTTCCTGGCCGGGTCGGTCCTCTGCGGCGTCGCCTGGAGCATGCCTGTGCTCATCGCCTCCCGGGTGGTCCAGGGACTCGGCGCTGGCGCGGTGATGCCCATGTCGATGACGATCGTCGGAGACCTCTACACCGTCGAGGAGCGGGCCCGGGTACAGGGCTTCATCGCGAGCGTGTGGGGCATGGCATCCATCGTGGGACCCACTCTGGGCGGTGTCTTCTCCGAGTACGTCTCCTGGCGCTGGATCTTCTTCGTCAACCTGCCGGTCGGGGCACTCGCGGCCTGGATGCTGCTCCGGCGCTTCCACGAGGACATCCAGCGGGTGCGGCACCGGATCGACTACGCCGGCGCCGTCCTGCTCACAACGGGGGTGAGCCTCCTGATCCTGGCCCTGCTGGAGGGTGGGCGGTCCTGGGCCTGGGCATCGCCGGTCAGCGTGGGGTTGGGCGTGCTCAGCCTCGCGCTGCTCGTGGCCTTCGTCGTCGTGGAGTCGCGAGCCACCGAGCCGATCCTGCCGCTGTGGGTCTTCGGGCGGCGCATGCTGATCGGCGCCAACCTGGTCGCGCTCCTGGTCGGTGCAGTGATGATGGGGCTGTCGTCCTACGTGCCGACGTTCGCCCAGGGAGTCCTGGGGTTCGGTGCGGTGCTGTCCGGGTTCGCGCTGGCGGCCATGACCATCGGCTGGCCGATCGCTGCGGCCACGGCCGGCCGGATCTACCTGAGGCTGGGCTTCCGGGACACCTCGCTGATCGGCGTCGCCTTCATCGTCCTCGGCAGCCTTCTGCTCCTCGCGGTCGGAGCGCACAGCAGCCTCTGGCTCGTGGCCGCCTTCACGTTCGTGGTCGGCGTAGGCCTGGGCTACACCGCCGGCCCCACGCTGGTGGCGGTGCAGTCAACCGTCGACTGGGACCGCAGGGGCGTGGTGACCGCGACCAACATGTTCGCCCGGTCGGTGGGGAGCGCCGTGGGCGTCGCCGTGTTCGGCGCCATCGCCAACGCCTCGCTGGCGCACCAGTTCGCCGCCCCGCCCGCCGGACTCGGAGGTCGATTGCCGCGCACTGCCGACGATGCGGCCGTCGTGCTGGATCGCGCCTCTGGAGTCACGGCAGCCGTGCGCGAATTCGTGCGCGGCGCTCTCGCCACCGCGACCCACCACGTCTTCATCGGGGTGGCGATTCTGGCGGTCACCATGGTGGCAGCCGTCCTGCTCATGCCGCGGCGGTCGGCTCCGCTCGAGTTCGACTGAGACAGCCGAAGCGACCCAGGCCCGGGGGCGGGTCGGGGGCATGTATCGGGACATCCGGGCTCGGCTCAGGCCTCACTCCTTCGGGTCAGGCCGTCACGACTTCGCCGTTGACCACCTTCACGCTCACTTTGTCGAGCGCCCGCGGCGCCGGTCCCTGCACCACCTCGCCAGTCGCCGCCTGGTAGACCGATCCGTGGCAGGGGCAGTCGAGCTTGTCACCGGACGGCGCGACCGTGCAGCCCATGTGGGTGCATATCGCTGAGAACGCCACGGCCGCGCCCGTTTGGGGCTGGGCAACGATGATCGGCTTGCCGTTCGGGTCCTTGGCTGACACAGCACCGCCCACGGGCACCTTGTCCAGTGCCACGATCGGCTTCCCACTGGGCGCCGAGGCAGACCCCGCCGTCGACCCTGCTGCTGACCCGGTCCCGCCGCCTCCACTCGACCCCCCGCATCCGGCTATGACCAGAGCGGCTGCGCCGGCCGCACCGCTGACGATGACCTGTCGACGGTCGATGGTCTCGCTCATCTCTCACTCCTTGGCACGGTTCGCTGCTGGCTCGATGCTCCGGGTTCCCGCAGCGCTGACGAGGGTGGCGGCCATCGCGCCGACGCGTGTCGATCGACGGGCACCTGCCTCATGAACGGCTCAACGAGACGAACGGTTCACGTGTCGCCCGTCCGCGAGCCGGCACTCCTCGCTCGCTCAGACGGTGAGGGCCAGCAGTGGCGTGCCCCCTTGGGTGCGGACCTCCACCGACGCGATCTCATTCGGCGAGAACTGCGTGGCCCCGCTCAGGCGCATCACCCGGCCCGGCACCGCCCGCCAGGTGGCTACCTGCTCGCTCCGGCCATCCTTCGCGTGCACCACCAGCAGGTATGCCGGACCGTCACCGCCCAGGTACCGCTCCCGGATGGTGTAGGTGCAGGTCAAGTCCAAGCGCGTACCCCAAGCGACGCCGTTGAGCGAAACCTCCGCGGCCAGCGGCGTGCGGATCAGGGCCTTCATGGCCCTGGCGGGCGCAGACGTCGGAGAAGGAGAGGAGGTCGTGACGGATGTCGAAGGATGGGTGGCGGTGATGTCGCCTGGCCGATCGGCCAGCACAAGACCGCCGAGGCCGACGGACACCGCGGCCGCGGCCGCTGCCATGCCGATCAGCCAGCGCTGCTTGCCGCGCTCGCGCCGGACCACCCGCACCAGCGAAGGCAGCAACGTCTCGGGCACCGGCCCGGCGGGGCCGAGCTCCGCGATGGCGAGGGGCACGGTGGCGAGCAGTCCCGGCATACCCGCAAGCTCGCGGACTCCGCTGGAACAGGAGTCACACGACCCAAGGTGTTCCTCGAACTCACGACGCTCGTCCATCGGCAGGGCGCCGAGGACGTAGGCCGCGTCGAGCTCGCGGAAGGGGTCCACGCTCACGTCAGCTCACCCACTTCACCCATCTCCTCGAGTGCCAAGCGCAGGGCGCGCAGTGCATAGTGCGTGCGCGACTTGACGGTTCCTTCGGGGATCCCCAGCCGGAGCGCTGCCTGCGCCACTGAGTGGCCCCGGTAGTAGCACTCCAGGACGACGTCTCGGTGATCGGCCGACAGCCGCTCCAGCGCCTCGGCCACGACCCACGAGAGGAGCAGCCGGTCACTGCTGTCCTCGATCGGGGCAGCTTCGGGGACGTCTGCCGTCGACACCTCAGACTGGTGCTGCTTGGATCTCCATTCATCGATCACGACCCGCCGTGCCACGGTGAAGAGCCAGGCCCGCGCTGAGCGCTGCGACTGGTCCAGGACCTGGGGATTGCGCCAGGCGCGAAGCAGGGTCTCCTGTACGACGTCCTGGGCCCTCGCCCGGTCGCCCGCCGTCAAGCGCACACAGTAAGCCCACAGCGCGGCCGCGTGGTCCTCGTGCAGCGCCTCCATCAGCTTCACCTGATTGTCCGTGGGGGCACCTCCTCTCATGAGGGAACACGTGGCAGGGAGCCCATGGGTTCAGTGTGCGTCCGTGGATGGGCGCGCGGCGAGGACCTGACGCCCTGCTCGTAGCGTGCGGTGGGGTCGCCGCTGTGCGCGCGGGTGGTCATACGGGCGTTCATGCCGATGCAGATCGCACCGGCTGGGGATCTAGCGCGTGGCGCACCACATGGTTCAAAATGCAGGTGCGCCGCCCGGGCCGCTCTTTGACCCGGGCGGCTTCCCTCTCGGTACCCACCGGTTCCAGGACTATCTGTCTCGCCCCGGATCCCCGACGTGACTTTCACAACGAAGGCGCGAGTACGGCATACGCACCGGGGGTTGTGAGGCGCGGCCTCAGCGGCTCTGCAGCGCGTCCAGGGCCACAGCCATCGCCGCTGCAAGTCGGAAGTCGAGTCGCTGGTCTGGCACCGTGATCGTGTAGCGGTCTCGGACCGCCTTCTTGCGCTCGCTGGTCATGACGGGTCGGCCCGTCGCGTTGTCGGTGAAGTCGAAGTGGAAGACGAACGGGACCCAGACGTCGCCGATCACGGGGATGAAATCCCACACCCGACGCAGGATGGCCAGCCACGGCCGGCGTTCGTGCCCGAACGCCTCGACACCGGGCCCGGACAGGTGCCAGCTGGAGCGGAGCAGGCTCTTGCCGAAGTCCTTCTGGAAATACCCGATGGGTGCGCCCGTTTCGTCGTAGACGTCGTAGCCCGAGTTGAGGTCGAGCCGCTTGCGCGCCTTGAACCGGAAGACCACCCGCGACTTGCTGGAGTCGGTGTAGAAGGTCACCTCTTCCTTGAAGGCCAGCCGTTTCTGCTGCGCGAACGCGAGGACGTCGCCCTCGCGGCCGTCGGGCGTCGCCGCAAGGAGTTCGTAGCGGTTCACCATCAAGGTGATCTTCTGGCGCATGAAGAACTTCGGCACGTACATGGCAGCGGTGGGCCCCTCGGTCATGCGGCGGAGTCTAGGGGTTGGGGCGCGGGCGCCCTGACCCGGTCGATGCGGATCCGGTTGGTGCGAACGCGCCGGGATCCGGTGGTGCGGACACGCGCGTGCCGCGGACGCACAGCCCCCGCTCGCTCCGAACCGACCGGCTCGTCCAGCCGGAACCAGGCCATCAGGGCCCGTCGCGATGTGGGGCTTGCGCGGCGACTACTCAGTGTTACTATGTACTAGTAGTCAGTATCACTGAGTAGTTGAAAGGGTGTTCCTTGGGCAAGCAGGAGACGGAGATGCTCAAGGGAACGCTTGAGGGAATCGTCCTGGCGATCCTGTCCGGCCGGCCCGCGTACGGATACGAGATCACGGCTTGGCTGCGGGAACAGGGCTTCTCCGACATCGCCGA
>DASSJT010000018.1:0-3680 GCA_035691065.1 Dermatophilaceae bacterium | reverse complement strand
CCTGACCGTGTCCTGGGTCGATGACCAGCGCCCGGTCCGGTGGGTGCTGAGGGACCCGTCGCTCGTGCCCGAGACGGTGCGCGAGCGGGTGCAGGCGTCGGTGGTGGTGGTGGAGCGGGTTCCCCTCGGCGGCCGTGCCGGCGAGGCCAGGGTGGTGATCAGGCAGGACTTCACGACCGGCGAGCTGGTCGACCAGGTCGTCCTCGGCCCCGGGATGGCTCTCGACCAGCCGGGGGTGGCGGAGGCGACGGCGGCCGCGCGGGCTCGCCTGCGCGAGCAGGTGGGACTCACCTGAAGCGGCTCGCACCGGTGAAGTTCAGGCCTCGTGGAGCGGCCCGGCGGCCGAGGATCCGGAACGGGCCGGGCGTTTTCGGGATGGAGTGGCTGGTTTGCTATGGTTGCGCAGCGCTATCGAGGACGATGTCCTCGAGGCCTTTCCCCTGTAGCTCAATTGGCAGAGCATTCGACTGTTAATCGAAGGGTTGTTGGTTCGAGTCCAACCGGGGGAGCCAGAACATCCAAGCACCGCGGCTCTCGCTTCTCGGGGCGATCGAAGAGCTATCGCCGAGCTCACCACCAAAGGCGGGCTGCGTCTTGGCCCCTCATGGCGCGTCGTGGCGTTGGCCCCGGACGTGGATGCCGCGCAGCCGGACCTCGCCGAGCGGCTGGGGCAGGTGAGGGGTGGCGCTCAGGCCATCCGTACCGGCATCGAGACCGAGGAGGGTGCGGAGGCCGAGCAGGGGGGTTGCCGCCGCCCAGGCCTGCGGGCTCGAGGCGGTCGGGTACTGGACGGGGATGGTCGTGTCTCGACGGTCGAAGCCAGCGAACACCTCGGGTAGGCGGTAGCCGAACGAGGCGGCGGCATCGAACAAGCCGACCACGAGCGTCGCTGCCGCACCGTGGTAGCCGTAGCGGCGAAGCCCTTCGGCGACGAGGGCTGTGTCGTGGGGCCACACGGTGCCGTTGTGGTACTCGATCGGGTTGTATCCGGCGTCGGCCGTCGACATCGTTCGTACGCCCCAACCGCTGGCAAGAGCCGGGCCACGCAGGTGGTGCACCAGGTCCTCAGCGCGGTCGCGGGGCACGATCCCGCTCCACAGCAGGTGCCCGATGTTGGAGGTGAGCGCGTCGACCGCGCCGTGGTCCGCGTCGAGGGCGAGGGCGTAATGCCCGCGGCCTGGGATCCAGTACGCGCGGTCGAAGCGGGCCTGCAGCTCGGTCGCGTCGGTCTCGAGCCGGTCAGCGAGGGGCACATCCGCCCAGACGTGTCGCGCCAGCCGGGCAGCGCGCACCCGTGCGTCGTAGGCGTAGCCCTGGATCTCGCACGTGGCGATGGGTGCCGTCGCCAGGCGACCGTCGGCGTACTGGACCGAGTTCCACGAGTCCTTCCAGCACTGGTTCGCCAGGCCCCGCGGCGAGCGCGTCTGGTATTCGAGGAAGCCGTCACCGTCGCGGTCGCCCGGACCCTCGATCCACGCAAGCGCGGCCCGAGCGGCGGCCTCGAGGTCCCGGACGAGGTCGTCGTCGCCGGTCCAGCGGTGGTACTCGTCCAGCAGGATGAGAAACAGCGGGGTCGCGTCGTGGGAGCCGAAGTAGGGCGAGTGGGGTGTGCGGCCGGTGCTCGCGAGGGTTCCTCGGCGCAGTTCGTGCAGGATCTTGCCCGGCTCAGCATCTCGGAAGGGGTCGTCCTCCGTGGCCTGGAGATGGGCCAGGGTGCGCAGTGTCGTCTGGGCCAGGTGCGGCTGGAACGGCAGCGCCATGTAGGCCGAGAGCAGGCTGTCCCGACCGAACAGGGCCATGAACCATGGGAGGCCGGCTGCGGGCAGCGACCAGTCAATGGCCGGTAACGGGCGGAACCGGAGCGCGGCCAGGTCGAGCAGGCTCTGGCGGTAGATGTGGGCGAGAGTGTCGTCGTCGGTCTCGAGGATCGGCGCATCGGCCATCCACTCAGCCAAGGTCATCGGCATCAAGGGCTCGACCTGACCGAATCCGCCGTGGCCGCAGCGCGGCTTCACCTCCGTGTCACCGACCGCGCAGCAGATGTCGACGCACAGCTCCCACTGCTCGCGTGGCGCCAGGTCGATGTCGAAGACCGCTCGATCGTCGCTCAGGCGACCGGCAACGCTGAACTGCAGGCTGGTCGCGCGGCGATGGCCGTACCGCGATCGCGATAGCTCCACCTCGGCGTCGCCGACGGCCACCTCCACGACGGCGTCGCGGCAGGTGTCGTCCTTCACCTCGAACAAGTCGGCGAAGTCCGCTGCGAAGCTCAGCTCCACCCGGACCCGCGCCGGGTCATCGCAGTTGTTCGACACGACGATGTCTTCATGAACCCCGTCACCGACGATTCGGTCTCGGAGCACTGTGACGGTCGGGTTCTCGCCGACACCGACGCTCGCCAGGGTCGCGTAGATGCGGGTTGAGTAGTAGTCCACGTTGCGAGCGGTCAACACGCTGACCGGCTCCCCCTGCACCCGAAGCTCCCATGTGGAGAGGTGGCGGACATCTCGGAAGAACAGCCCGGCGACACCGGTCCCGTCGGCGTCCCCAGCACGGTCGCTGGTGAAGAAGGTGCTGCCGTCGAGGGTCACCAGGTCATGACGATCGATGTCCACTCGATCCTCCTGCCAGTCGCACACGGAGCGCCGCATCGGCCACGACACCAGCATCCCCGCAAGGCAGTCGCCCAAACCCAGGCCCGACTGCGCCGTCCGCGCTCGGCACAGGCAGATCGCGCCCCGCGCCCGGTCGGCGAGTCAGGGTTGGACGACCAGAGTGCCGTGCATGTCGGGATGGTAGGTGCACCCGAAGGGGTAGCTGCCGGGGGTTGTCGGCGCGGTGAACGTGCCGGTGCCGCCGTTGCCGGCGATGTTACCGGTGTCGAACTTGTGGGTCTGCTTGTCGGTGAGCGTGTGCGCCACCGAGTCCTTGTTCGTGACGGTCACCTTCTGCCCCGGCTTCACCGTCATGGTCCCGGAGAACGCGAATCCGCTGATCACGATGCCGGTGTTCTCCCCAGGGGAGGATCCGGCGGCGGGAGGCGCGGTTGCGCTGCTCGAGCCTGCTGTGCTGTTCGACGCCGTCGAGGTCGATCCGCCGTTCGAGCCCGAGCCGCAGGAGGCAAGCACAAGGGCGAGGGCAGCGACCCCGCTCGCCAGCGCATAACGACTCATACCTGGTGATACGTGAGAGCGCTGTGTCTGGTTCACCGCGTCCGCTGGCGGGGAACCGCTGCGGGTCCACTCGGCGGACCCGGCGCCTATGATGACGGCGACGAGGCGCGGCACCCCGCGACGCCATCCAGGGACCCGGGGGGAGAGCGAGATGCGTTCGGTGGCCCAGCCTGCGAGTGTGCCCAACGACTTCGCCCGAGACCTGTTCAGCGGGCTGCCCGACCGGTACGACCTCTTGGCCGAGGTGCTGTCTTTCGGGCAGAACCGTCGCTGGCGGGCCACGATGGTCGACGCGGTCGCCGCGATGGAGCCCGCTCCGCGCCAGGTGCTGGACGTGGCCACGGGGACGGCCGGCGTGGCCCTCATGCTCACCGAGCGCACCAGCGCGTCGATCACCGGCGTCGACATCACCGAGCAGATGCTGCTCCGCGGCCGGGAGCGGATCGCGAGGCGGGGCAGGCTCGACCGCATTCGCCTGCTCCTCGCTCGGGGCGAGCAGCTCCCGTT
>DASSJT010000017.1:0-3813 GCA_035691065.1 Dermatophilaceae bacterium | reverse complement strand
CAAGCGGCTTGGGCACTCGCACGGGTCGTTCACGGCGGCGGTCTACAGCCACCTGTACGACGCGGCGGCGCAGGCGGCGGCTGAGTCTGCCCTTCAGTGGGCCCTTGAGGAGAAAGCCGAAGCCGACCACCGCGAGCCGCTTCTGCACTCTTCCGGGGCACCTGATAGGGCTACGGCGTGAGCAAAAGCGCCCACCTTTGCGCCCACGGGCCGAGTCGGCGGTCCGGTGGGTCGATCTGGATCCGCTTGCAGGCCGCTGACCTGCAACTTTGCTCCCCGGGATGGAATCGAACCATCGTCGCTAATCCTGATTCAAAGTCAGGCGGGCCCTGCCAGCAGACCAACCGGGGAACGCATCGGCGTCCGCCCTGCGTCAACGACCAGGTGCGGTTGCCGAAGTCCTGAACAGGGTAGTGGCCACGCAGCCGCACCTCCTATTCCCGCCCAGCCCACCGGCATACCCGCGCAGCCGGCCAATCCACACCTAGCCAGCCTACGGTTCCGTAGGTTACGGTTGCGTAAGTTTCGCTCGACCAAGAAGGACCCGCCATGACCACTCTGGCACCCACCACACCCCCTGCCACCGCCGCCGCCCCCGAGGTCCCGGAGCGCAAACGTCGCGGAGAGCAGGTTGCCCTCGTCCTCTTCATCGCGGTGCCGTTCCTGGCCCTGCTCGCCGCGGTCCCGGTCGCCTGGGGCTGGGGACTGGGGTGGCGTGACGTCGTCATCGCGGTCGTGATGTACAACCTCGCCGGCTTCGGCATCACCGTCGGCTTTCATCGCCACTTCACCCACGGCAGCTTCAAGGCCAACCGCCCGCTCAAGATCGCCCTCGCCGTCGCGGGCTCCTTGGCCATCGAGGGCCCCGTCGTGCGCTGGGTCGCCGATCACCGCAAGCACCACGCCTTCTCCGACCGCGACGGCGATCCCCACTCGCCCTGGCGCTACGGCGAGACCGTCCCCGCGCTGGCGAAGGGCCTGTGGTGGGCCCACATCGGGTGGCTCTTCGACATCGAGCAGACCCCGCGCAGGAAGTACGCCCCCGACCTGCTCAAGGACGGCGACATCCGCAGGGTCGACAGGGCCTTCCCCGCCCTTGTGGCCGTCTCGCTGCTGTTCCCGGCGCTCGTCGGTGGGCTCTGGTCGTGGAGCTGGCAGGGCGCCGTCACCGCCTTCTTCTGGGGATCACTGGTGCGGGTCGGCCTCCTGCACCACGTCACCTGGTCGATCAACTCGATCTGCCACGCGATCGGCGAGCGCCCCTTCGCCTCGCGCGACCGGTCGGGCAACGTGTGGTGGCTCGCGCTGCTCTCCTTCGGCGAGTCCTGGCACAACCTGCACCACGCCGACCCGACGTGCGCCCGACACGGCGTCGAGCCCGGCCAGATCGACACCTCGGCGCGCACGATCTGGCTCTTCGAGAAGCTCGGGTGGGCCCGCGACGTCCGATGGCCGAAGGCCGAGCGCATCGACGCGAGGCGCCTCACCACCGCCTAGCTCGGCTCAGCCCGCCCAGCCCGCGTTCAGCCCCCGTGAAACCCTGACGCACCTGTCACGGCCTCGGGGGATGATGCTGACGTGACCCCACCCCGCTCCGCGGAGCCGACCACGACCACGTCCCGCAGCCGCATGACCGGCAAGCAACGCCGGGAACAGCTGATCGACGTGGGCCGGAAAGTGTTCGCGGAGAAGGGGTTCGAGGGCACCACGGTCGAGGAGCTGGCGTCCAAGGCTGGTGTCTCCAAACCGGTGGTCTATGAGCACTTCGGCGGCAAGGAGGGGCTCTATGCCGTCGTTGTCGACCGCGAGATCGCCGCCCTCCTCGGTGGCATCACCGAAGCCCTCGCCGCGGGCGGGGGCAGCCGCGCCTTGCTCGAGCGCGCGGCCATGGCGCTGCTCGACTACATCGAGGGTTCCACGGACGGCTTCCGCATCCTGGTCCGCGACTCCCCCACCGGGCAGTCCACCGGCTCTTTCGCAAGCCTCATCTCCGACGTGGCCAGCCAGGTCGAGCACATCCTCGGCCACGAGTTCAAGCTCCGGAAGATCGACCCCAAGAACGCCCCCATGTACGCCCAGATGCTCGTCGGCATGGTGGCCCTCACCGGCCAGTGGTGGCTCGACTCCCGCAAGCCCAAGAAGACGGAGGTGGCCGCCCACCTGGTCAACCTGGCCTGGAACGGCCTGAGCAAGCTCGAGCCGAAGCCTGCCCTGCACAACAAGAGCGTGCAGGTCAGGCCTGCCCCGGCCACAGGCGCGGCCGGCGCTGTCGGTCCCACCGGCTAGCCCTGCTGGACCTCAACCCGGTTCCCGACCGGGTCGTCGGTGTGGAACCTCGGGACGCCGGTGACCTGCTCGTCCCACCGGACCTCACCGCCCGCGCCTGCCACCCGAGCAGCCACGGCATCCACGTCTCCGACGACCAGGCAGGGATGCGCCTTCCGTGCCGGCGCGAAGCCCTCCTCGACCCCGCAGTGCAGCTCCTGCGCCCCGAGTGCGAACCACACCCCGCCGCGCGCTGCCAGGGCCGACGGCTTGGGCAGCTCCGGCAGCCCCAGCACGCCTGCGTAGAACTCCCGCATCGCGTCCTCGGCCCCGGCCGGCATCGCGACCTGCACGTGGCCCAGTCCCAGCGCCCCCTCGCGCCGCGGCCCCTTCCCAGGCCGGTGGCCCACCGCGAACAGCCGGCGGAACGGGAAGACCACACCCACCGAGGTGCGGGGGTACGCCGTCCGCAGCCGTCCGGCATACGCCTCCAGGAACGCTTCCCGCTCGGCCTCATTGGTGAGCGTGTCGAGCACAGGGCGCAGCCCCGTCCCGCGCACCCACTCCAGGACCGGGTTGTCCTGCCGCCCCTCGGGGTCGAGCACGTGCTGGTAGGTCGTCTCCCAGACATCGGTCTCGAGGCCGGCGGCGGACAGCGCGGCGAGGTATTCGGCGGGTGAGGCGACCCCCGGACGGCTCAGCGCATCCCGAAGCTCTGCGGCGCGAGGGTGCGCTGCGCCGACCTCGCGCATGAGGGTGTGGCTGGGGGCGTCGAAGTTGTTCGGCACCTGGAGAGCGAGCCAGCCTCCGGGCGCCAGGGAGGAGGCCCACCGTCCCAGGATGTCGAGGTGGCCCGGAACCCACTGCAGGGCAGCGTTGGCCACGATGACGTCGGGGGCGGCACCGAGAGAGGCTGGGTCCCAGGTGGCCAGGTCGGCCTCCACCCACTCGACCCGGCCTGCCGTGTCGAGCGCGCGGGCGGCCTCGAGCATCTGCGGTGAGTGGTCGACCCCGACCACGCGCGCGCCCGGCCAGCGCCTGGCCAGCCAGAGGGTCAGCGGGCCGTTGCCGCAGCCCAGGTCGACGACGAGCCGCGGGGCGTCGGCATCGACCCGCGCGACCAGGTCGAAGAACGGCCGGCTGCGATGGTCGGAGAAGCGGGCGTACTGGTCGGGGTCCCAGCGGTTGGACGTGGTCAGCATGGGCGGCCTCCTGAGGAGCCTGACTGGCGAGCGCGACTTGGCAAGCGCGATCGGCGAGGCAAATATCTCGATATCAAGATACTTGACGCGGAGTAGAGTTGCCAGCATGTCCGCGGAGAGGATCGGCGAGCCTGGCACGGCGGCCGGGTCGGGCTCCGACGACGTCGACCGCATCGTGGCGGCGTGGCGCCGCGAGCGTCCCGATCTCGACGTGGCGCCGCTGGAGGTTCTGTCCCGCATCTCCCGACTCGCGCGGCGTCTCGACCTCGCCCGTGGGTCTGCCTTCGCCGAGCACGGCCTCGAGGGCTGGGAGTTCGATGTGCTCTCGGCGCTGCGCCGGTCGGGC
>DASSJT010000016.1:0-6737 GCA_035691065.1 Dermatophilaceae bacterium | reverse complement strand
CCAGTCGAAGCCGTCCAGCCAGTAGTCGACGGTCTCGCGCAGGTAGTGGTTCGGCACGCCGTAGTCCCAGTCGTCACCGGGCGCCGGCTGCGGCAGCCGGGTGCGGGCGAGGCGATTCTGCACGTCGTCCAGGTCGGCTTGGGCGATCTCGATCCTGAAGGGGCGGATGTCCGCTGCGATGTCGTTCATGGCCTCACTATGAAGGCCATATAGGAGCGTTCGATTCCTAATTGTGGGTCGTCGCGTCGGTCAAGCGCCCCCCTCGGCAAGATCACCGTCCTGGCGTGTGTCCAGCAGCTCGAGCAGGGGGCAGACTGGAACAGGGCCATGGTGGGCTGCCGGCAGGTGGGCTGCCGGTAGGACTTTCCTGGAGGTCACCAACTTCTCCCGAGGAGAAACAGCTATGAAGGCCGCAGTCGTCACCGAGCTCGGGGTACCCCTGGTCGTCAAGGACATCGGAATACCGGAGCCCGGACCGGGCCAGGTGCTCGTCCGGATGGAAGCCTCCGGTGTCTGTCACACGGACATCCACGCCGCGCACGGGGACTGGCCGGTCAAACCGAAGCCGCCCTTCATCCCGGGTCATGAAGGCGTCGGCCCAGTCGAGCGTGTCGGGTACGGCGTACCCGGGGACCTGGTGGGCAAGCGGGTGGCCATCCCGTGGCTGGCGACCGCGTGCGGGCACTGCGGCTACTGCGTCTCCGGCCGCGAGACGCTGTGCGAGAGCCAGCTCAACAGCGGCTACTCCGTAGACGGTGCGTACGCCGAGTACGCGGTCGCCTTCGCCAACGGAGTCGTCGAGGTCCCTGACGGAGTCACCTCTGTCGACGCGGCACCGTTGACCTGTGCGGGCGTCACGACGTACAAGGCGATCAAGGTCGCCGGCGTGACCCCCTCGGAGCGGGTCGCGGTGTTCGGCATCGGGGGGCTGGGCCACCTCGCGGTCCAGTACGCCCGGCTGGTCGGCGGCTTCGTCACTGCGGTGGACATCGACAACGTCAAGCTCGACCTGGCCGACGAGCTCGGCGCCGACCACCTCGTGAACGCCGCGGACACCGATCCCGTCGAGCAGATCCGCAAGGCCGGCGGCGCGGACGTGGCCGTGGTACTGGCGGCCTCACCGACGGTCTTCAAGCAGGCCTATCGGTCGCTGCGTCGGGGGGGCCGGCTCGTGATGGTGGCACTGCCCGGGGACAACGCGACGATCGACGTACCGATCTTCGAGACCGTCCTCGGCGGTATCTCCGTGATCGGCTCCATCGTCGGCACGCGGCAGGACCTCGCGGAGGTCTTCGCCCTGCACGCGGCCGGCCGGACCAAGGTGATCGCCAAGACACGCGTTCTGGACGAGGTCAACGACTGTTTCACCGAGATCCTCGCCGGCAAGGTGCCCGCCCGGCTGGTGTTCCGCTTCTGATCCGCCGGCCGTCGCAAGGCACCATCACCTTCCTGAGCCCCTGGCCGTCCCGAAGCACCAGATATGTCCAGAGAACAGATGTCCAGGGAGCTCAGGTAGATCCCCTCGCCGACGGGTGACCGCGGCCGCGAGCATCCATGGGCCAGTCTCGGGGCGTTCACAGGAACCCCTCAGAATCCGCCACGACAGTTCACGTGTGACCACAGCAGACCTGGCACCCGACTCCGGCGCCGACTCCAGCGCAAGGGGGGCCGTCCGCGGAGGCGACCGGGCGGCATACGCGATCGGCGAGGCGCGCCACGCCGCGGTCCGGGTCGCCCGCCGGCCGGTCCGCCGTCCCCGTCCCGTTCCCCTGTGGTGGCGCGACGCCTCGGGCGCCGGCTTCTGGGGGATCCTCCTGCTCGTGACCGCCCTGTGGGTGTCCGGTGGCGGGGTCCAGGACCTCGGCTCGGTCTCGGGCTTCCTGATCTCGACGGGCCGTATCACGGGTCTGGTGGCCTCGGCCCTGCTGCTCGTCCAGGTGTTCCTGATGGCGAGGGTGCCGTGGTTTGAGCAGGCCTGGGGCCAGGACGAATTGGCCCGGGTGCACCGACTCGTGGGCTTCACGTCGTTCAACCTCATGCTCGCCCACATCGGCCTGATCACGCTCGGCTACGCCGCCGCGACGCCGGCAGGCCTCTGGGCGACCATCGTCGACTTCGTCGTGAACTACCCCGGCATGCTCCTCGCCGTCGCCGGCAGCGCGTGCCTGGTGATGGTCGTCGTGACCTCGGTGAAGCGGGCACGGGCCAGGCTGCGCTACGAGTCGTGGCACCTCATCCACCTCTACGGCTACCTCGGCGCGGGGCTGGCACTCCCACACCAGCTGTGGACCGGCCAGGAGTTCCTGAGCTCGCCGGCCGCGACAGTGTTCTGGTGGGGCCTGTATGCCGTGTGCGCCGGCTCCGTGCTCGTGTTCCGGCTGGGGCTCCCCGCCTGGCGCTCTCTGCGCTCTCCGCTTCGGGTCACCTCGGTCCGGCAAGAAGGGCAGGGCGCCACGACCGTGACCGTGGGTGGCCCCGGCGTGGCGGCATTGCCCGTTCGCGCCGGCCAGTTCTTCCAGTGGCGCTTCCTCGACGGACCTGGCGCGAGCCGTGCCCACCCCTTCTCGCTCTCGGCGGCGCCCTCCGGCGACACCCTGCGGATCACCGCGGCGCATGTCGGTGACGGCAGCGCGCGCCTGGCAACGCTGCGCCCCGGGACCCGCGTGCTGGTCGAGGGCCCGTACGGCCGGCTGCACGAGGGCGTCCGCACCCAGCGCAAGGTGCTGCTGATGGGCGCTGGCATCGGCATCACCCCTCTGCGGGCGATGCTGGAAGGCCTGGCGCAGCAGCCGGGCGACGTCACCGTGGTCCATCGCATCCGCAGCCGGGCCGAGCAGTTCCTGGGCTCGGAGATCGACCGGCTGGCGCGGGAGCGCGGCGCGCGGTACCTCGTCGTGGAGGGCCCGCGGCTCCCCGGTCGGGCCACCTGGCTGCCGCGGCAGGCCGCCCACCTCTCCGACGCCGAGGCCCTTCGCCAGCTGGTGCCCGACGTCGCACACCACGACGTGTACCTCTGCGGCGCGCCCGGCTGGATGGATGCCGCGCGCGAGGCAGCCCGCGTAGCGGGCGTCCCGGAGTCGCGCATCCACCTCGAGCGCTTCGCCTACTGACCGGCGCAACCACCGACAGGAGCAACGATGAGACGGATCACCACCTGGCTGCTGAGCACCCTCTCGGCGCTGGTGCTGCTGTTCAGCTACCACACCTCGACCAGCTCCAGCGCGGCGACGTCCCAGATCCGAGCGGCTGGCAACACCGGTACGGGCTCGGGGTCTGGAACCTCCGGCTCTGCTTCGGGCTCATCCGGCTCGGCTTCGGGCTCATCGGGGTCGTCCGGGTCCTCGGGTTCGTCGGGGTCGTCCGGCTCGTCCGGCTCGTCCGGCTCGACCGCCTCCGGGTCGGTCGCCGGGGACACGGTGCAGACCCGCTGGGGCCCGGTGCAGGTCCAGATCACGGTGGACAACGGCAAGATCACCGCGGCAGACGTGCTCCAGGTGCCCTCGGGCAACCCGCGCGACCAGATGATCAACTCGTATGCCGTGCCGGTCCTCAACAGCGAGGCGGTCCAGGCGCAGAGCGCCAACATCGACATGGTGTCGGGGGCCACGGTCACCTCCGAGGGCTACCTCCAGTCCCTGCAGTCAGCGATCGACAAGGCGAACCTGTGACCGCCCACGAGCTTGCGCCGAGCCCGCCGGCCCTCGCGCGCCGTGCCTTCGTCGAGCAGATCATGGGCCTGCCGGTCTCGGTGCACGTCCGGGCCGCCGACACCCGCCCGCCCGAGGTCGAGACCGCAGTGGCCAACGCCTTCGCCCACCTGCGCCGAGCCGACCGGGTGTTCTCCACCTGGCGGGCGGACAGCGACCTCATGCGGCTGCGCCGCGGCGAGCTCGGGGTTGGACAGACCCACCCGTGGCTGGCCGACGTGATCGAGCTGTGCATCGAGGCCGAGGAGCTCACCGGCGGCCGGTTCTCCGCTTGGTACGAGAAACGCGACAGTCGCAGGCTCTTCGACCCCACGGGCCTGGTGAAGGGCTGGGCGGTGGTCGGTGCCGCCGCCTACCTCGACGAGGTGCCCGGCATCTCGTACTGCCTGAACGCCGGCGGCGACCTGCTGGTCGGAGTGGGCCGCGGCATGGCGGATCGGGCACCGACGTGGCGCGTCGGCGTGGAGGACCCCCGCGGCCGAAGCCGGATCGCCGCCGTGCTGCCGCTGACGTCGGGGGCCGTGGCCACCTCCGGCACCTCGGCTCGAGGACACCACATCCTCGATCCCCGCACCGCGAAGCCCGTTGAGCGGCCCGGCTCGGCGACGGTCCAGGGGCCTGACCTCATGTGGGCCGACATCTGGGCCACCGCGGCCTTCGTCGACCTCGAGGGCACCCGGGCCCGCATGGCCGAGGCGGCTCCCGACTACCTGGTCCTCGCGCTCTGAGCAGCGCAGCGGATGGCCGGGCTCACCATTCCTGCTGGTGCCCCCGCCAGCGCAGCGGCCGCTCGGCGTACTCCTCGATGACGTGTGCCGCGACGCCGAACGACCGGGCGACCTGGTAGAGCACCATGCCCGCCTCTGCGGGCAGGTCAAGGGCGTGGGCGACCGCGGCGACGGCGAGGTCGACGTTCGGCTGGGCTCCCGTCCGCTCCGCGACGAGGGACACCAGCGCCTCGACGTCAGCCCGCAGCGGGGTCGTCCCGGGAAGCTCCCACAGGCGGTCGAGCACCATCGCCACGCGGGGATCGGCACCCGAGTAGAGCACGTGGCCGAACCCCGGCAATGTGGGGTGGCCCGCCATGGCCCGCGCGAGCGCATCCGACGGCTCCTCGTCCCGCCCTCCTGCCCGAAGGGCGGCGAGCAGGTCGTAGGTGGCCAGGGAGGCGGCACCGTGCAGCGGGCCGGCCATGGTCGCATATGCCGCCAGGAGACAGTCGTGAACGGGCGCCCGGGTGGAGGCGGCCACTCGGGCGGCGATGGTCGAGGCGGTCAGCCCATGGTCGAGGAGCACGATGAGCAGAGTTGCGAGGCAATCGTTTTCGGCACTGCTCAACGCATGCCCAGTGAGGATCCGCCCGACGGTGTGCTCAAGCGGCTCATGCCGATCGGGTCGACCGGGCCGATCGGGCTGGTTGAGCCGGCCCTTGGCTGCCCTTCTCCGCGCCTGGCCGACCAGCCCGACCGCCTGGGTCACCACGCGATGCGCCGAGCGCGCCGCGGACTCCGGGGCGAGGTCGTAGGCCAGCGGGTCGGTGCCCCCGAGGACCTGGACCGCCGCGGGCAGGCGCCGGGGCAGTGGGAGAAGGCGCAGCACCGGCAGCACCGCATCGGCGACGCGGTGCGGGGGAGCCGATTCGGCCGGCGCAGAGCCAAGTCCGAGGACCAGCCGCACGGCCGCCTCGAGGTCGCCCTGGGCCGCGAGGTCGGCGAGCGCTGTGTCGCGAAGGAAGAGCTCACCGTCCCGCAGCCCGGAGACCGCCGTGGCCACGGACCGGAACCGGAGCAGTGGCTGCGCTGCCCCTGGCCGGGGCGCCGCGGAAGCGAGCGCTTCCACCTGGGCGCGGTCGAAGAGGCTCTCCTGCTGGCCGGGCCGGCGCTCGCTGCGCAGCACTCCACGGCTCACATACGAGTAGAGCGTGGCCCGCTTGACGCCGAGCCGCTGGGCGGCCTGGCTCGTTGTGATCCAGCCCGAGGGGGACTGGTCCGCTGACTGGCTGCCCGGCATACCCGCTCTCCTTCTCCCGCCGGAACCGGCGTCGACCAGCCGGCCCAGGCCGGCCGATCTTGACACAATCAACATTGACGATGTTGATCAACATCGGGGATCGTAGGACCATCTTCACGAACGGAGCAGCCCATGTCCACCACCAGCGGACCGTCCACCACAACCCGACCGACCCGTCTGGTCTCGGTCCCGCGAGGGCTCGCCGGCGTCGTCGTCACGGACACCGAGATCGGCGACGTGCGGGGGAGCGAGGGGTTCTACCACTACCGAGAGTTCTCCGCGGTCGACGTGGCCGAGCACGCGACGTTCGAGGAGGCGTGGCACCTGGTCGTGCATGGGCGCTTCCCGACGTCTGACGAGCTGGCGGCCTTTCGGGAGCGGATCGGCGCCGCCCGGGCGCTCCCCGACGAGGTGGCGACGGTGCTCCCCGCGATCTGCGCGGTGACCGCGGATCCGCTGCAGGTCCTGCGGACCGCGCTGAGCCTGTGGGGGTCGGCCCTCGGCCTGGCCCCGCTGTACGACCTGCCGGAGGACCAACGGCTCGAGGCTGCGCTGGCGGCGGCCGCCGTCACCCCCACGATCCTCGCCGCTGCCTGGCGGCTCGGACAGGGGCTGGCGCCGGTGTCGCCCGATCCCTCCCTGGGGCACGCCGAGGACTACCTGCGCATGGTCACGGGGACGCTGCCGTCTCCGCGCGATGCCCGTGCGGTGGAGGAGTACCTCGTCGCGACGATCGACCACGGTTTCAACGCCTCCACGTTCACGGCCCGCGTCGTGGCGTCGACCGGTGCCGATCTCGCGGCCTGCCTGGTCGCGGCGCTTGGCTCCTTCTCCGGACCCCTTCACGGCGGCGCCCCGAGCCGGGCCCTGGAGGCCCTGGACGAGATCGCCACCCCGGACCGGGCCGAGGCCTACGTGCGGGACAAGCTGCAGCGCGGCGAGCGGATCATGGGCTTCGGGCACCCGGTCTACCGCACGAAGGACCCGCGCTCGGAGCTGCTGAAGCGGGTGGCGCTCAGC
>DASSJT010000015.1:0-17120 GCA_035691065.1 Dermatophilaceae bacterium | reverse complement strand
GCCGCGGCAGTGGTCGTCGACGTGGAGCCAGTCACGGACATTGCCGCCGTCGCCGTACAGCGGCACGGTCATCCCGTCGATCAGGTTGGTGACGAAGAGCGGGATGACCTTCTCGGGGAAGTGGTACGGCCCGTAGTTGTTGGAGCACCGGGTGATCCGCACTGGCAGCCCGTGGGTGCGGTGGTAGGAGCGGGCGAGCAGGTCGGACGAGGCCTTCGACGCGGAGTAGGGCGAGTTCGGCTCGAGCGGGTGCGTCTCGGGCCACGACCCGACCTCGATCGAGCCGTAGACCTCGTCGGTGGAGACGTGGACGAAGGCGTCGATGCCGTGTCGCAGCGCCGCGTCGAGCAGCGACTGGGTGCCGACGACGTTGGTCATGACGAAGTCGGCGGCGCCGAGGATCGAGCGGTCGACGTGCGACTCTGCGGCGAAGTGCACGACCTGGTCGGTGTGGGACATGAGCTCGTCGACGAGGCTCGCGTCGAGGATGTCGCCCTGGACGAACCGCAACCGGCTCGAGGAGGCGACCTCCTCCAGGTTGGCCAGGTTGCCGGCATACGTCAGCTTGTCGAGCACCGTGATCTCGGCGTCGGCAAGCCCCGAGTAGGCACCGGTCAGCGCGCGCCGCACGTAGTTGCTGCCGATGAACCCGGCCGCGCCGGTCACGAGGAGCCTCATGTGGCATGAGCCTAGACGAGCCGTCGGCGGCGGACCGAACGGCCCGTGCCGGCGTCCGGCAGGAAAGCCCGGCGCGGTAGCCTTCGGCCCCATGAAGGGAATCGTCCTCGCCGGGGGCTCGGGGACTCGCCTGCACCCCATCACCCAGGGCATCAGCAAGCAGCTGATGCCCATCTACGACAAGCCCATGGTCTACTACCCCGTCACCACGCTGATGATGGCCGGGATCCGGGACATCCTGGTCATCACCACCCCGCAGGACGCCGCCCAGTTCGAGCGCCTGCTCGGCGACGGCGCCAGGTGGGGGATGCAGATCTGGTATGCCGTGCAGCCTCGGCCCGAAGGGCTGGCCCAGGCGTTCATCGTGGGCGCCGACTTCATCGGCGCCGACAAGGTGGCGCTGGTGCTGGGCGACAACATCTTCTTCGGCCCCGGCCTCGGCACGCGGCTCCGCGAGCACACCGATGTCATCGGTGGTCACATCTTCGCCTACCGCGTGTCCGAGCCCAGCGCCTACGGTGTGGTGGAGTTCGACACCGACGGACGGGTGCTCTCCATCGAGGAGAAGCCTGCGCACCCCAGGTCGACGTTCGCCGTCCCGGGGCTCTACTTCTACGACAACGACGTGGTCGAGATCGCGGGCAAGCTCCGGCCCAGCGATCGCGGCGAGCTCGAGATCACGGCTGTCAACGAGGAGTATCTGAGGCGGGGGCAGCTGACCGTGACACCACTGCCCCGGGGTACGGCGTGGCTCGACACGGGGACATTCGAGAACCTCATGGCGGCCAGTCAGTTCGTGCACGTCATCGAGGCTCGTCAGGGGCAGAAGATCGGCTGCATCGAAGAGGTGGCGTGGCGCAACGGCTGGATCAGCGACGCCCAGCTCGACGGGCTCGCTGGCGAGCTGTCCAAGAGTGGCTACGGCACCTACCTGCACAGCCTGCTGGCCGAGCGCCGGGCGCCGGTCTGATGGAGATCAGGCCTCTGGGCATCGAGGGGGCCTGGGCGGTGACCCCGCGCCAGCACCCCGACGAGCGGGGCGTCTTCCTGGAGGGCTACCGGGGCGACCGGCTTGCCGAGGTCATCGGGCACCGACCCGACGTCGTCCAGACCAACATCTCGGTCTCCTCGCGGGGCACGCTGCGCGGGGTCCACTTCGCGGACGTGCCGCCCTCGCAGGCCAAGTACGTCACCGCGCTCGGGGGCGCACTCCTGGACCTCGTGGTCGACCTCCGGGTGGGCTCGCCGACCTTCGGCCTGGTCGAGGCGGTGCGGCTCGACACCGTCGACCGGCGAGCGGTCTACCTGTCCGAGGGGCTGGGGCATGCGCTATTCGCCCTCGAGGACCGCTCGACCGCCCTGTACCTCTGCACGGCGACGTACGCGCCCGAGCGGGAGCACGGCATACACCCGCTTGATCCGGCGCTGGCCATCCCGCTCCCTGCGGGCATCGAGCCCCTGGTGTCGCCGAAGGATGCCTCGGCCCCAACGCTGGCTGAGGCGCGCGAGCAGGGCCTGCTGCCGGAGTATGCCGCGTGCCTCGCCTACCGTCGCACCCTCGCCGAAGCTGCCTCGGCCAGGGCCTAGGACGATCCGGAGCGGTCTGGGGGCCGGCACGTGGAGGCTGGGCTTCAGACGACGGATCCCGGGTACGGTCCATCGGGTCCGCGATATGCCGGCTACCAGGCGTTGAGGGGGCCCACCCGACGGAGCCCACATTCTTCCGCTGTCGCCGGAGGAGTTCGGCTCCAGCGTCCCCCGTTTCCGTTTCGCCCACGACAGGATCTGACGTGCAGCCCCAACAGAGTGTCTACGAGGAGAAGCTGCGGCCCGAGGTCTATCCGTTTCTTCCGGCGGATGCGGTTCGGTACCTCGACGTGGGCTGCGGATCCGGTGGTTTCGGGCGGACCGTCATCGCCCACAACGGGCCAGGGGCGCGGCTGGTCGGCATCGAGCCAGTCCCCGAGGCAGCGGCAAGAGCCCGCCTCGCGGGTTACGAGAGAGTGCTGGAAGGTTTCTTCCCTGACGTGCTCGACTCGGATCCGGAGTCGTTCGACTGCATCGTCTTCAACGACGTCCTGGAACACATGGTCGACCCTTGGAGTGCGGTTGCGGCATCTCGGCGGTTCCTGGCGCCGGGTGGAGCCGTCGTCGCGTCGATCCCGTCGATCCGCTATCTCCCGGTTCTGTACCGGCTCCTGAAAGGCCGATGGGACTACGAGGACTGTGGGACGCTCGATCGCACCCACCTGAGGTTCTTCACCAAGGCCACCATGGTCGAGATGTTCGAAGAGGCCGGCTTCCTCGTGGAGCGGGTGCAGGGAGTCAACAACGACTGGGACTTCCCACGGTGGAGGAGGCTCAAGCGCTTCGCCTTCCTGACGGGCGACTTCCAGTGGCTGCAGTTCGTGCTCGTCTGCAGACCTGCTGGAGGCTCGGGGGAGTCGGCCGAATGAGGGAGCAGCCGCTCGACGGAGGGCGCTTCAGGCGCCGGGTGGGCCGGGCCTTGACGACGGTCAATCCCCTTGCCGAACCCTTGGCCAGGCGTCGAGCCAGGAGGGCCGTAATGTCGGCTCTCCACGCTCGGACGGCTCTCGGGCGCTACGCCGACGGACGGCTGCCGCGACGAGGCGGCGTTGGGCGCCACGGTTCTGGCGGGCGACATGCTGGGCGGTTCCCCGATGAGTGGCGACCATCACTGGTCGTCGAGGCCCCGGCCCCACTCGCGGTGGTGCTTCATGTTGGCGCCGCAGAGCGGTCAGCGCTCCCAAGGCCTGGAGTCGGTGACTTCGATCTCTTCGCCCTGCACGATGGTGCCTCCATGGAAGTGCCTGAGTCATTGGCGGGCGGGGCGCGCAGTCTGCGGCTGCTCGATGCTCGGGACGTCGCGGGGGAGGCCCAAGCCCTTCTCGCCCTGGCCAATTCCGGATGCCTTGACCCCTATCCGGTCGTCTTCTCAATAGGAGGAGCCGAAGTAACAGGAGGAGCCGGAGGAACGACGGGTCAGCGGAACCCATGGGGATCGGTCGATGCCGCCTGTCGCGCATTTGCTGACGATCTGTCGCTCGGGATCGTCGCTGACTCGGTTCAGGTCACGGGTGTCGCCAAGGACCCGGTCGTGAAGGCCCTGCTCAATCGCATCCACCTGAGCACCCCGCGATCTGGTTCAGCGTGGACGGACAGCCCGGACTTCTGGGTACGAGGCTTTCTGGTCCAGGCTCTGCGTTCGCTCAACCTTGCTCCTGACTGCCTCCGGGAGAAGGGGACCCGTCGGCGCGGCGCGGCGGCCACGTCGCTGAGGAGAGCTCTCGGGGCGCTTGCGAGCGAGGCGGGGTGCAGCGTCGCATTGGCATCCGACGTCGCGCCGACCGAGTCTGCCGAAGAGTCCATGGCCGACGAGTCCATGGCCGAGGAGTCCCTGGCCGACCAGTCCATGGCCGACCAGTCCATGGCCGCCATGCCCGGGGGCCGCCGTCGTTCCCGCATCGTCGCCCTCTACCTGCCTCAGTTCCATCCGATCGCCGAGAACGACCGGTGGTGGGGGCCAGGGTTCACTGAATGGACGAACGTCACCGCGGCGAAGCCGGTGTACCGCGGCCATCATCAGCCGAAACTTCCCCTCGACCTCGGGTTCTACGATCTCCGGCTCCACGAAGCTCGTGCAGCTCAGGCGGAGCTGGCCCAATGGGGTGGCCTCGCCGGCTTCATGTACTACTACTACTGGTTCTCTGGACGCCGGGTCCTCCACCGCCCGATCGACGAAATGATCAACAGCGGAATCGATTTCCCGTTCTGTGTCATGTGGGCGAACGAGAACTGGACGCGGACTTGGGACGGAGGAGCCAACGACGTGCTCCTGGGCCAGGACTATGACAAGGTTCCGGCCGAGGCGTTCATCGACGATGTCCTGCCGCTTCTCGAGGACCGGCGCTACCTCCGCATTTCGGGCAGGCCCCTGGTGTCGGTCTACCGGCCGGCCCAGATTCCGGACTTCGCCTCGGTGGCCCAGGAGTGGCGCCGCCGAGCAGCCGCCCGCGGGATCCAGCTCCACCTCGTCAAGGTCGACACGGATCCGGAGTTCGACGGGGCGACCGGCGACCCGATCGAGCAGGGGTTCGACGGCGTGATGGGCTTTCCGCCACACCGGTTCCACCAGGAGCCGGCCTCGGCCAGGACCCTGGGCGTGAGCCGGCGGTTCGAGGGCTTCCTCTGGTCCTATGCTGCGACGGCGCATGAGGCCGAACGGCGACTCGAGAGGGGCCTGCCGAGGAGCTACATCCCGGGCGTGATGGTCGACTTCGACAACACCGCCAGGCGTCAATGGGGAGCCCATGTGTGGGTGGGATCAAACCCCTACACATTCAGGCGGTGGCTCGCCACGGCCGTGACGTCGGTGGCCTCGCGTCCTGAGGACGAGCGCATCGTGGTCGTCAACGCCTGGAACGAATGGGCCGAGGGAGCCATCCTCGAGCCGTCTGATCGGTACGGAAAGTCCTACTTGTTGGCGGTGAGAGATGTGGCTCGCGTGGCTTGGTGCGGGGACGAGTGAGCGGCTTCCCAGGTCTTTCGGCCGAAGGAGCAGCACCGCGCTCGCGGACTGCCTCCGGTCAATCGCGAGGGAACTGCCTGCGGGCACCTGAGCCCGTCGTCGACAGCCAGTCCTGGGTGTTGTAGAGGCTGCACTGCTGCATCGACAGGCAGCCGCAGCCCACGCAGCCGTCAAGGTTGTCCCGCACCTGTTCGAGCTCGGCGATGCGCTGCTGGAGCAGCGGCCGCCACGAGGCCGACATCCGCGACCACTGCGCCTTCGTGGGGGCGGCGTCCGGGTCGAGGCCGGAGAAGGACTGCTGCACCTGTTCGAGGCTGAGCCCCACGCGCTGCGCCGCGCGGATCACCGCTATGCGCCGCAGCACCGCCCGGCGGTAGCGACGACGGTCGCCTGCTGTGCGGGTCGAGGTGATCAGCCCCAGGGACTCGTAGTAGCGGAGCGCGGAGGGCGCCACACCGCTGCGGGCCGAGACGTCGCCGATGCTCAGCAGATCGTGCTTGTCGAGGGCCATGGTGCCTGCCTACCTCAAGTTCACTTGATATCCAGGATCACGATGGTATGCCGTGTGGCCGGTCCGGCGTGTCGCGTTTCGGTCAGCCGCCGCTGGCTCGGGTGACGAAGTCGACGAGGTCCTTGCTCTGCTGCAGCCGGCTCGGCTCGTGGACGTACATCATGTGACCGGCTTCGTAGTAGCGATACTCGATGTTGGACCTGAGCGCGTCGGGGACATCCAGGTGGGCGAACGTGTCCTCGGTGGCGTAGTAGGGCGTCGCGCCGTCGAGGTATCCGCAGGCCACGTGCACCATGAGGTGCGGGTTGGCGCGCATGGCGCGGGCCAGCTTCTCAGTGACGTCAACCGGCTTTGCCGTGAACTCCTTGTAGGACCAGGCCTGGTTGGCCTTCGACGAGATCTGCTCGTACGGCAGGTCGCTGGCGTAGCCGAGCTCGTCGCGCACGTAGTGGTTCCACGCCGCCGCATAGGGACCCGAGATGGCATCGTGGGAAGGGTCGGCGTCCCACGCCTCGGCAATGCCGCTGCCGGCCGGTCCCGTGAAGCGGGTGTCGAGCCGGCCCACCGAGAGCCGGCGGTCGCGCAGCAGCTCGGTGAAGTAGCGGATGTGCTCGAGGCGCAGGTTGGCGCGGTCGACATAGTCCTCGCTCAGCCCCGTGAGCCGCGCGATGCTGCCGACGGCCTCGGCGCGCTCCGCGGCGGTGAGGCGAGCGCCACGGGAGAGCGCCCACGGGTAGTCGCGGGCGGCATACGCCTCGGCCTCGGCGAGCACGGACTTGAGCGCCTTGCGGCCGTGTTTGCCGTGGTAGTGCGCCGTTGCCGCGTAGGTGGGCAGGAAGTCGATGCTTGCACGGTCGTTGCGGAAGTCGAAGTCGATGGTCGCGAAGTCGAGGACGGCCGAGATGAGGATGATGCCGTTGAGGTACATGCCGTGGCGGCTCTGGAGGTGCTCGGCCAGCGCGGCGGCGCGCAGCGTGCCGTAGGACTCGCCGGCCAGGAACTTCGGCGACAACCAGCGACCGTGCCGTGACGTCCACAGCCGGATGACCTCGCCGACGCTCTCGAGGTCGCCCTGGTAGCCGAGGAAGCCCTCGGCCTTGCCGCCCTCGACCGCCCGCGAGTAGCCGGTGTCGACCGGGTCGATGAACACCAGATCCGTGATGGACAGCAGCGACTCGGTGTTGTCCGCAAGGCCGTAGGGCGGCGGGAGCAGCTCCCCCACGTCGCCCATCAAGACACGTCGGGGGCCGAGCAGCCCGAGGTGGAGCCACACCGAGCTCGAGCCGGGGCCGCCGTTGAACGCGAAGGTCACCGGCCGGTTCTCCCCCGGCCGCGGCGGCACCACGTAGGACGTCATGAAGACCTCGGCTTTGGCCTTGTGGCCGGTGAAGACCTTGTCCTCGTAGACCTCCTCGCGCAGGACCACGCGCCCGGTGGTGGCGGTGTACTTGAGCGAGCGCCGGCCCACCTTCAGCGTGTGGGAGGTCGTGACGACGTCGTCCTTCGGCGGTGCGGGCGTGGTGGTCACCGTCGTGGTGTCGGTGTGGGTCGTGCGCGTGCTGCCCTCGCGCACGCCTCCGTCGTCTCCCTCGGGGTGGGCGCCTCCGTCGACGGTCTCGGCTTCCGTCGCAGGCTTCTCGGGCTTCGCGGGGGTGCTCTCGTCGGGCATGTGGGGCACCCTAGCCGCCGGCTGCCACAGCGGACCATGACAATGAGGCCATGGGCTGACCCCTCACCTCAGAGGTCGCGGCCCGCCGCCCCGCTGGCGAAGACCGGGAAGCAGTCCGGGGCATGGAACCCCCGGGCGGCGAACGCCACCTGGACCGCCGCCACCACCTCGTCCACCCTGTCTTCGCCGACGAGCGCGATCGCCGAACCCCCGAAACCCCCGCCGGTCATGCGCGCGCCCAGCGCGCCCGCGGCGACGGCGGCCTCCACCGCGACGTCCAGCTCTTCGCAGGACACCTCGTAGTCGTCGCGCAGCGATGCGTGCGACGCCGCGAACAGGTCGCCAAGGGCCGTTATCTCGCCACGGTCCAGCAGGTCGACCGCAGCCTCGACCCGCGCGGTCTCGGTCACGACATGCCGCGCCCGACGCCGCAGCACGTCGCTGGACAGCCGCGCCAACGCCTGCGGCAGGGAGTCCAGGCGCACCTCGCGCAGGCTCGGCAGGCCGAGCTCGGCAGCCGCCTCCTCACACGACCGGCGCCGCTCGGCGTACTGCCCGTCGACGAGGACGTGCTCGGCTCGGGTGTCGATCACCACCAGCGACAGCCCGTGGGCGCCGAGGTCGAAGCCCACCTGCCGGGTCGAGCCGTCGCGGCAGTCGAGGAGCAGCGCATGACCCGGCTGGCAGAGCAGGCTGGCCGACTGGTCCATCCCGCCCGTCGGGGCCTGGGCAATCGTGTTCTCGGCCTCGACGCAAGCAGCGGCCAGCTTCGCCCGGGCGCCCGGACCCTCCAGCAGGCCGAGGCCGAACACGTCCGAGGCTGCCGCGGCCACCGCACACTCGAGCGCCGCTGAGCTCGACAGCCCCGACCCCACCGGCACGTGGCCGTCGACGACAACGTCGAGCCCAGCCACCTCGTGACCGGCCCGGGCCAGCGACCACAGCACCCCGGCCACATACGCCGCCCAGCCCCCCGGACGCCCCGGCTCGACCTCTGCCAGGGCCACCTCGACCGTCTGGTCGCTCTGGAGCGAGTGCATGCGCAGGCGCGAGTCCTCGCGAGCCCGCGCCGCGGCATACGTCCGCTGCGGCAGGGCGATCGGGAGGCACAGGCCCCGGTTGTAGTCGGTGTGCTCGCCGATCAGGTTGACCCGGCCCGGCGCCGACCACACCCCCTGCGCCTGTCGCGCGTAGAGCTCGGCGAACCGTGCCGCGACCTCGGCCACGACGGCTGCCGCGGGGTCGGCGCTCACCCCGCGACCTCGCGCAGCCGGGCCGCGATCCTCTCCGGCGGTACGTCGTTGACCCAGCCGCCGACCCCGGACTCCGAGCCCGCGAGGTACTTCAGCTTGCCCGGCGAGCGCAGCACCGACATGACCTGCAGGTGGAGCCGCGAGACGTCGCGCCCCTGCTTGGCGGGGGCCTGGTGCCACCCCGCGATGTAGGGCAGGTGGATCGGGCTGCTGTCCTTGCGCAGGTAGTAGCGGTCCAGCCGGCGGAGCAGCTCGAGGTAGACCTCCGCGAGCTCCTCGCGCTCCTCGCCGGTGAGGGCCGGCAGGTCTGGCACGTCGCGGTGCGGGGCGAGGTGCACCTCCACCGGCCAGCGGGCGGCAAAGGGCACGTATGCCGTCCAGTGCGTCCCGCTGATCACGACCCGCTGGCCGTCGGCCCGCTCGGCGGCGAGGATGTCGGCCCCGAGCAGCCGTCCCGTGCGCTTGTGGTGCTCGGTCGCCGCCTTCAGCAGGTCGGCACTGCGCTGGGGCAGGTAGGGATAGGCGTAGATCTGGCCATGCGGGTGGTGCAGCGTGACCCCGATCTCCTGGCCGCGGTTCTCGAAGCAGAACACCTGCTCGACCCGGGGGAGGGCGCCCAGGAGCTGGGTCCGGTCGACCCACGCCTCGATCACGGTGCGGGCCCTGGCCGGCGTCAGGTCGGCGAACGTCGAGTCGTGGTCGCTGGTGAAGCAGACGACCTCGCACCGGCCGGCTGCCGGGCGCAGGCCGAACAGCGCGCTGGTCGCCAGACCTTCCGGCAGGTCCGCCGTGACCGGGGCGAACGAGGGGAAGCGGTTCTCGAAGACGACCACGTCGTACGTCGTCTCCGGGACCTCCGACGGCACGCTGCCCGCGCCGGTCGGGCACAGCGGGCACTCGTCCTTGGGCGGGAGGAAGGTGCGGTTCAGCCGATGCCCGGCCACCGCAACCCAGTCGCCGACCAGCGCGTCGTGGCGCAGCTGGCCTGCGCGGGCGCGCTTGCCGAGCGGCCGGGTGTCATCCGCCTCGCGCGGCGGCGCGCCGGGGGAGTCGTCGAAGTAGATGATCTCGCGCCCGTCCGCGAGCCGGCGGCTGGTCCGGCGTATGCCGGGTGCGCTCGTCACGAGGGCACCATCCTTTCCGCAGGTCATGCCCCCACGTCCCGGACGGCCGTTCGCGGGGACTTCGTCGGTGCCGGTGCGCGGCGGGAGGTGGCGATGATCAGCTCGCCGACGTGGTCGCGGAGCGCGGTCTGGGCCCGAGCCGGCATCGCGTCGTCGGTGACGAGGGTGTCGACCCGGTCGATCTCCAAGAAGGTGCTCAGGCCGACGACTCCCCACTTGGTGTGGTCGACGAGAACGGCGACGTGTCGCGCGCAGGCGACGAGGGCCCGGTTGGTCTCCGCCTCGACCAGGTTGGGGGTGGTCAGACCCGCGTGCAGGTCGAGTCCGTGGGCGCCCAGGAAGACCCAGTCGACGTGGAGGGACCGCAGGGCCGTCACCGCGACCGGGCCCACCAGGGCATCAGAGGGGGTGCGGATGCCACCTGTCAGCACGACGGTCTGGCCCGGCGCGCCCGCTTCATGGAGCAGCTGCGCCACTGGAACCGAGTTGGTCACCACGGTCAGGTTGGGTATGCCACGGACGGCGCGGGCGAGCTCGTAGGTGGTCGTCCCGGCAGAGACGCCGATCGCGGAGCCGGCCTCGACCAGAGTCGCCGCAGCCTCCGCGATCGCGACCTTCTGCGCCGTCATCAGGGCGGACTTGGCCGAGAACCCCGGCTCCTCGCTGCTGCGCCCGCCCACCGCCAGTGCGCCGCCGTGGACCCGCTCCACGAGGCCCTGCTCGGCCAGGCTCTCGATGTCGCGCCGCACCGTCATGTCGGAGACCCCGAACTCGTCGACGAGGTCAGAGACCTTCACGGCGCCGTGCTCGTCGACGAGGGCCACGATTCGCGAGCGGCGCTGGGTCGCCAGCACGGCTCAGTCCTCCCGGACCACGGCGACCGCCCCGCCCGGCATCGCGAAGTCTGGTCCGACGCGCTGCTGTGTGACCAGGTCGGTGCCGGAGACCGACACCACCTGCTCGTCCTCGGTCTGGTTGACCAGGAACAGCCAGCGGGCGCCCGCCTCGTTGCGTCGTCGGACCACGTCGACGCCGAAGGGAGCTCTGGCCGCGGGCTCGACGCCGGCCGCCGCGACGACCCGGTCGAGCAGCCCGGTGAGGGTCTCGTCATCGGGCAGCGTGCTGAGGTACCAGGCCGCTCCCCGCCCGGCGACCGACCGGGTGACCGCCGGCCGCCCGCTGAGGGGGCCGCCGGCATACCTCTGGACGACTTCTGCTGAGGCCGAGGTGAGGCTTTCCGACCAGAGGCGCCCGGTGCCCCCGCTGTCGAGCCGCACCGTCTCCCCCACGCGAAGCGGGAAGAACTCCTCGGCGCGGATGCCGAGCAGGTCTCGGAACGCGCCCGGGTAGCCGCCCAGCCGGACGTGGTCGTGCTCGTCACTGATGCCGGAGAAGAAGGTGACCAGGACCTGGGCGCCTTCCTGCGCGGCACGAGCGACCGCCGCGGCGTGCTCGTCGGAGACGAGGTAGAGGGTTGGCACGACGACGAGTCGATAGCGGGAGAGGTCGGTGGCGGGGTGGACCACGTCGGCGGTGATGCCGCGATTCCGCAGGAGCCGGTGGATGGTGTGCGGCACCTCCGTGGGATGCAGCGCGGACGACGGCATCGCGGGTCCGTTGGCGGCCCAGACTGACTGGTAGTCCCACAGCAGCGCCACGTCGGCCTGGACGGTGCTGCCGACCACCTCGCCCAGGCGCGCGGCGATCTGGCCGAGCTGCGCGACCTCGCGGAACCGCTCGGAGTCGGGCCCCGCGTGCGGCACGAGGGCCGAGTGGAACTTCTCGGCCCCGGCCCGCGACTGGCGGAACTGGAAGAACCCGAGGGTGTCGGAACCGCGGGCGACGTGCGTGAGGCTGTCGCGGGTCAGCTGCCCGGCCCCACCCCCGACGCCAGGTGCCTTGGCGCGGTTGACCGGCTGCCAGTTGACGGCGCTGGTCGAGTGCTCCATGAGCAGCCACGGCCGCCCGCCGGCCAGGCCGCGCGTCAGGTCCCCGCTGAAGGCGAGCTCGGCCTGCGAGTGGGGGAGGGAGTCGACGACGTAGTGGTCCGTGCTGACGATGTCGAGCTCGGGAGCCCACTGGCTGTAGTCGAGCTTGTCGAAATGGGCCAGCGTCATGAAGTTGGTGGTGACCGGGACGCCGGGGGAGAGCTCGGCCAGCACGGCCTTCTCCGCACGGTAGAAGTCCAGGAGCTGGTCGGACATGAAGCGCGCGTAGTCGAGCTGGTGCGTCGGGTTGGCGTGCGTCGTGGTGCGACGGGGCGGGAGGACCTGCTCCCATTGGGTGTAGCGCTGGCTCCAGAACGCCGTGCCCCAGGCGTCGTTCATGGCTTCCAGGGAGGAGTAGCGCCCCTCGAGCCACCGCCGGAAGGCGGCCGCGCAGGTGTCGCAGTAGCACGGCACGTTGTGGCAGGCGTACTCGTTCGAGACGTGCCAGAGCGCCAGTGCCGGGTGGTCGTGGTAGCGCTGGGCGAGCTGCCGGGTGAGGGCCAGGGCGTAGTCGCGGTAGACGGGCGAGCTGGGGCACCAGGCCTGGCGGCTGCCGGGCCATAGCGTGTGGCCGTCGTGGTCCACCGGGAGGATCTCCGGGTGTGCCGAGGACAGCCACGGCGGCGGGGTTGCGGTGGCCGTGGCGAGGTCGACGGCGATGCCGTTGGCGTGGAGGAGATCCATGACCTCGTCCATCCAGCCGAACTCGTAATGGCCCTTGGCAGGCTCGAGCCAGGACCAGGAGAACACCCCGAGGGTCACGAACGAGACGCCGGCCTTGCGCATCAGGGCCATGTCCTCGTCCCAGACCTCGCGCGGCCACTGCTCGGGGTTGTAGTCGCCGCCGAAGGCGATCCGGTCACGCGGCCATGAGCGCATGCGGCACAGTGTGGCCGCTGTTTTGCCCCGATGTCAACAAAAACCAACACAGCGCGGCGCGACGCCCGACTGGTGTCGAAAGCGCGTCAGGGGACCGCGCGCAGACCGGGCGGCCCGACAGCTCCTTGCCTGGGACCCATGCCCAATCAGCGTGTCGGATGGGCTACCTCGGGACGAGGGTACCGACTTGGTAACAGATTGCTGACACGCCCGAGAAGTTTGCCGAAAGTCTTGACACCGGCAGGCGGGGCGGCCATCCTCAGTTTCGTTGTTGGTGGTTTCTGATCGATTCTGTGCCGTTGTTCCTGCCGCCTCGCGTTACCTCGTCGAGGGGCTTCCAGCGGTCAGGCGATCGAACCGAAGAGGCGTCCACCAGTGTCAAAGGAGACCGTCATGCCCCGCCCTGCAACCGAGGCCGAGTACCTCGCGAGCCTCGTTCCCCCATCCCTCCGCGGCGTCAGCCGCCGAACCCTCCTGCGCGGCGCAGTGGGGGCCGGAGCCCTGCTCGCCGCACCTTCCCTCCTCGCCGCGTGCGGCGGCGGCGAGAGCGGCACCTCCGGCAAGGCGACGGGTACGGTCACCCTGGGCTCCAACCAGTCCGATGCCGTGCCAAAGGGCGCAGTGCAGTCGGTCGTCAACGCCTTCCAGAAGGCCAACTCGGGCCTCACGGTCAAGATCAACACGATCGACCACAACACCTTCCAGGAGAACATCAACAACTACCTGCAGGGCTCGCCCGACGACGTCTTCACGTGGTTCGCGGGCTACCGGATGCGCTTCTTCGCCGCCAAGGGCCTCGCCGGGGAGATCTCCGATGTCTGGAAGGACCTCTCCGGGCTGAGCGACGCGCTCAAGAAGGCCTCGACCGGTGACGACGGCAAGCAGTACTTCGTGCCGTCGACCTACTACCCCTGGGCCATGTTCTACCGCAAGAGCGTGTTCGAGAAGAACGGCTACGAAGTTCCGAAGACCCTCGACGAGCTCAAGGCGCTGGGCGCCAAGATGAAGCAGGACGGCCTGGTCCCCATCGCCTTCGGCGACAAGGACGGCTGGCCGGCGATGGGCACGTTCGACCAGCTCAACCTGCGGATCAACGGCTACGACTTCCACGTCAGCCTCATGGCCGGCAAGGAGGCCTGGAACGGCGACAAGGTCAAGAAGGTCTTCGACACGTGGGCCGGCCTGCTCGACCTGCACCAGCCGGCCTCCCTCGGCCGCACCTGGCAGGAGGCAGCCCAGACCCTGCAGCAGAAGAAGGCGGGGACCTACCTGCTCGGGGCGTTCGTCGCCCAGCAGTTCGCCAAGGGTGCCGAGCAGGACGACCTGGACTTCTTCACCTTCCCCGAGATCGATCCTGCGATCGGCACGGACGCCATCGAGGCGCCGATCGACGGCTACATGATGTCCAAGCGGCCCAAGAACGAAGCGGGCGCCAAGAAGCTCTTGGCCTACTTCGGCTCGGCCGCGGCCCAGGAGGAGGCCGTCAAGGCGGACCCGAGCGTCATCGCCACCAACGACCAGGCCAACCAGACCAGCTACACGGCCCTCCAGAAGAAGTCGGTCGAGTTCGTCAAGTCCGCCAAGTCCATCGCCCAGTTCCTCGACCGTGACACCCGCCCCGACTTCGCGGCGACGGTGATGCTCCCGGCCCTTCAGGACTTCATCAAGAACCCCAAGGACATCGACGGCCTCGTGAACAAGATCGAGCAGCAGAAGAAGAGCATCTTTACAGCGTGACCCGCTGTAAGACGCTCGACTTCCTGCCCGAGGAGGAGAGGCCATGGCCAGGTACAAGGGAATCAACCAGCTCTCGGGGCGCGACCGCGTGGTCGTCACCCTCTTTGTCGCCATTCCGACCCTGCTGGTGGTAGGCCTGATCTGGCTACCCGCGATCGGGTCGGTCCTGCTCTCGTTCACGAGTTGGGACGGGATCGGCCCGATCACGTCGGCGAAGTTCGTCGGCGGCAAGAACTACGCGGACGTCGTCAGCATCTATCCGCCGTTCTGGCCGGCCATCCAGCACAACCTCATCTGGTTCGCCGTCCTGTTCCTCATCGCGACACCCTTCGGCATGTTCCTCGCCGTGCTCGTGGACAGGGGGGTGCGGGGGAGCCGTTTCTACCAGACGTCCCTCTACATGCCCGTCGTGCTCTCAACCGCCCTGGTCGGGTTCATCTGGCAGCTGGTCTACTCCCGCGACCAGGGCGTGCTCAACGCCGTCACCGGCGGCACCACCGACTGGTACGGCGACCCCAGCGTCAACCTCTGGGCGGTGCTCGTGGCCCAGACCTGGCGCCACGCGGGTTACATCATGCTGCTCTACCTGGCCGGCCTCAAGGGCGTCGACCCGAGCCTCCGGGAGGCGGCTCGGGTCGACGGTGCCAGCGAGCGCGCCACCTTCTTCCGGATCATCTTCCCCGTCATGCGGCCCATCAACATGATCGTGCTCGTCGTCACGGTCATCGAGGCACTGCGGGCGTTCGACCTGGTCTGGGTGATCAACAAGGGACGCAACGGTCTCGAGCTCATCGGCGCCCTCGTCGCGCAGAACGTGATCGGGGAGGCCAGCCGGATCGGCTTCGGCTCGGCGCTCGCGACCATCATGCTCATCATCTCGTCCGTCTTCATCACCATCCAGCTGCGCATCCTCATGCGGGAGGACTCGTGACCACCACGACCGCCACCACCACCGACATCCTGCACAGCAAGCCTCGTGAGGGCGGCCCCCAGTCCGGGACGAGATGGGGCGTACCCGTCTTCCTGCTGGCCGTCTCCCTGTTGTGGCTCTTTCCCCTCGTGCTCGCGCTGGTGAACTCGTTGCGGAGCTACGCCTACACCGCCCAGCACGGCTATGTCTCCTGGGGCGGCTTCACCCTGGACAACTACCGCAACGCCTGGGAGCAGGGCAACTTCACCCGGCACTTCCTCAACTCGGCCATCGTCACGATTCCCGCGGTGGTGCTCACGCTGTTCCTGTCGTGCTGTGTGGCCTTCGTCGTCGCCCGCTTCTCCTTCAGGTTCAACCTCGCGATGCTCGGCCTCTTCACGGCGGCCAATCTTCTGCCACCGCAGTCCTTGCTCATCCCCGTCTACCGCATGTTCAGGGCGATCGAGGTGCCTTTCTGGTTCAGCGATTCGGGCACCCTGCTCGACAGCTACTGGGGCCTGATCGCGGTCAACGTCGCGTTCCAGACCGGCTTCTGCACCTTCGTCCTGGCCAACTACATGAAGGCGCTGCCACGAGAGCTCTACGAGTCCGCAGTCGTCGACGGGGCCGGTGTTCTGCGGCAGTTCTTCCAGATCACGCTGCCGCTCTGCCGTCCGGCGCTCGCCGCGCTGGCCACGCTGGAGGTCACCTGGATCTACAACGAGTTCTTCTGGGCGACGGTGCTGCTCCAGTCCGGTGACAAGTATCCGATCACCAGCTCGCTCAACAACCTGCGAGGCCAGTTCTTCACCGACAACAACCTCGTGGCCGCGGGCTCCGTTGTCATCGCCATCCCCACCCTCCTGGTCTTCTTCCTCCTCCAGAAGCATTTCGTCGCCGGTCTCACCCTGGGAGCGACCAAGGGATGACGGACCCCCAACGCGAGCCCGGGCCGGACGAAGGGCTCATCGTCCTGCGGGCTGCCGGGGTCGCCCTGGTGCTGGACGCCTCCAGGCGGGAGGGCCGCCCCGGACTGCCGGAGGTCCTCCACTGGGGTGCCGACCTCGAGGGTGAGGGCGGCGGAGGAGCCGACCCAACGGCATACAGCAGCAGGTATGCCGGCCTGCTGGGCCTGCGGGGCCCGGTGCCCCACAGTGCCCTGGACCAGCCCTGGCCGCTGACCACGCTCCCGTCACCGGCCGACGGCTGGCTGGGCACACCGGGCCTGGCGCTGCACCGCGCCGGGGGCATGCGGCACCGCGGTGGGAGGTCGCCGAGGTCGTCGCGGACGGACGCACGGCCACGATCCGCGCCACGGACACCGCGCTCGGCCTCGAGCTGGAGCAGGTCTTCGCGCTCGATGACCACGGCGTGCTTCGCGTTCGCGCCTCGCTGGCCAACCGATCCGAGCGCCCCGACCCCGTCGACGTGGCCGCACTGCGCCTGGTCCTGCCGCTCCCAGCCCGCGCGGGCGAGGTGCTCGACCTGACCGGGCGCTGGTGCCGCGAGCGCGCCCCGCAGCGCAGCCTTCTCCAGGAGGGAACCCATCTGCGCGTCGGCCGCCGCGGGCGCACCGGCCACGATGCGACGCTCCTGCTCTCGACCGGCACGCCCGGGTTCGGCTTCCGGTCGGGTGAGGTCTGGACCTGCCATGTGGCCTGGAGCGGCGACCACGAGCACATGGCCGAGCGGCTGCCCGAGGGAGCCGGTCGGCACTCGGCCGTCCTGGCGGGGGGCGAGGTGCTCGCGCCCGGTGAGATCCGGCTCGGGCCCGGCGAGCGCTACAGCACGCCAGACGTCGTCTTCACGTACGCCGGCGACG
>DASSJT010000014.1:0-17733 GCA_035691065.1 Dermatophilaceae bacterium | reverse complement strand
GCGTCGATCCGGATGGTGGCCTGCTCGTCGCCGCGCGTCGGCCCCTTCGTGACGATGGCGACCGGAATGCCACGCGCCGCCGCCCGGCGCACGAACCGGTAGCCGGACATCACCGCGAGGCTGGACCCGAGCACGACCAGCGCGTCCGCGACGTCGGTCAGCTGGAAGCACTGGTCGACCAAGGGTTTGGGCACGGACTCGCCGAAGAACACGACGTCCGGCTTGAGTGTGTCCCGGCCGCACACGAGGCAGAGCGGAACGATGAACCGCGCGACGTCGACCTGGTTGAGGGCGATGTCGCCGTCGGGTCGGATCTCGTCGCTGGTGACCGTGTAGTCGGGGTTGGTCTCGCGCATCCGGGCGTCGAGGCTCTCGCGACCCGTCGTGTCGCCGCAGGTCAGGCACACCACGCGCGACAGCGCGCCATGCAGCTCATGGACGTCCTCGGCTCCGCCGGCCTGGTGCAGCCCGTCGACGTTCTGGGTGATGACCGGGCCCAGGTGACCGGACCGCTGGAGGCTCGCCACCGCCCGGTGGCCTTCGTTGGGCTGCGCGGCGCTGAACCGCTGCCACCCGACGTACGAGCGGGCCCAGTAGCGCTGGCGCGCTTCGCTTGAACCGATGAACTCGGAGTACTGCATGGGAGCGACCCGCCGCTTGCCGTCCGGGCCCCGGTAGTCGGGAATGCCACTCTCGGTGGAGATGCCTGCCCCGGTCAGCACCAGCGGCCGCGTGGTGGCGAGCAGGTCGGCGAGGGCTTCGAGCGCGGCTGGGCGGGAGGCGACGCTCTCGGGCCGAGCGGACTGGACGAGCACGTCAACCAGTATGCGTGAGGCTGGGAGCCGCTCCCTGTCGACTGCGGCGCACCATCATCTGTGCAGGCAGCGTAGTGAAACTGCTGGATTTGATAACAGACCGTTATACAATGGCACCATGATTGACGCCGCAGGCCTCCGTGTCATGCGGGCCATCGCCGAGGAGGGCAGCTTCACCGCCGCCGCACTCTCCCTCGGTTACACCCAGCCCGCCGTGTCCCAGATGGTGCGCCGCCTGGAACAGCGCACCGGCACGGCCCTGGTCGAGCGGGTCGGGCGGTCGGTTCGCCTTACTGAGGCGGGCGAGGTCCTTGCTCGCCATGCCGGTCCGGTGCTGAAGGCCCTCGACGCCGCCGAGGAAGAAGTCGCCGCGATCGCTGGTCTGCGTGCCGGCCGCGTTCGGCTCATGGCCTTCCCGTCCTCGTCGGCCACGCTGGTCCCCCGGGCCCTCGCGCTGGTCAAGCAGCGCTACCCGGCCGTCAAGGTCACCTTCACCGAGGCTGAGCCCCCCGAGTCCCTGGCGGCCCTGCGCGCCGGCGAGTGCGACCTTGCGGTGGCTTTCGCGTACGAAGGCACCGACCTCGGCCGGGGCGAAGAGGACCTCGAGCTGTTCTCGATCCACAAGCTCATGGACGACGAGGTCCGGCTCGCCCTGCCGCGCACCCACCCGCTCGCGACCCGGACCGAGGTGGACCTGTCCGACCTCGCCGACGAGTCCTGGATCGCCGGCTGTCCCCGGTGTCGCGGCCACCTCCTGCAGATGTGCCACGACGAGGGCTTCAACCCCAACGTCGCGTTCGAGACCGAGGACTATGTCGCGGTCATGGGTCTTGTCTCCGAGGGCCTGGGCGTCGCCCTGATTCCCGACTTGATCCTCCGCACCGCGCACCACCACGACGTGGTCACGCTGCCTATCAAGCCCGCGTCGCGGCGCCACATCCACATCGTGACCACTCCCGATCTCGAGCGGGTCCCCGCAGTCCAGGCGACGATCGAGGCACTCGAGGAGAGCGTCAAGGCTGCGCCCAAGGTGCTGGCCAGCGTCTGACCATCTCTCGGCGGCGCCGGAAACTGGCCGGCGTCTGAACCTGTCTGGAGGGCAGCCTGACACCGGGCCGCCCAGACCTGCGGGCCAGACGCGCGACCCTGACGTGCGACCCTGACGTGCGATCAAGACGTGCGATCCAGACCTGCAACCCAGACGTGCGACCCTGCCTCCCCCCAGATCTGCGGCACCTGACGCCGGACTTCACCGGCGACTCCAGGTCACGGCGATCCGGCTGCCACCGGCGCCGACGAGGGCAATGTCGCCACGCTGGTCGGTGCGGTAGACGGCATACCCGTCCCGACGCAGCGTGGCGAGGTGTTTGGGCGCCGGGTGGCCGTAGTCGTTGTCGGCGCCGACGCTGATCAGGGCGACCGGGGCGCGAACCTCCCACATCAGGTCGGCATCGAGGTTGGCCGAGCCGTGGTGAGCGGTCTTCACGGCGTCGAAGCCTGCGGCCTCGCCCGCCATGGCCGGGTCGCGACGCAGGGCCAGCAGGATCTCGTGCGCCGCCTCGCGTTCGACGTCCCCCATGAGCAGGACATCGAGCGGTCCGTCGCGCACCGCGAGCACCACGCTCGCATTGTTGGGCACGGATCCCTCGTCGATGCGCTTGGCCGGCCACCAGACATGCGCCTGAAGTCGGTCGAAGGCCAGCCGGTCTCCCGCGACCAGGGAGCGCAAGGGTATGCCGGCCGCGGCCGCCCACCGGGTCACCTCGCTGTGCTGGAACGAGGGCTCACCCACGGGAGTTGCGAGTACCTCCCGAACCGGGCGGCCGTGCGCGGCGCCGGGGAGGCCGTCGACGTGGTCGGCGTGAAAGTGGGTGATGACGACCGCGTCGAGCGCGGTGACGCCCAGCCGCCTCAGACAGCCGTCGACGAGGGACGGTTCCGGACCGGCGTCGACGAGTACGGCGTGCCCGGCGCTCGTGGCGAGCGCGATCGCGTCCCCCTGGCCCACATCGCAGACCACCATGAGCCAGCCACGCGGGGGCCACACCGCCGATGTCGTCGGGGCCGCGCCGGCGATGCACAGCAGCACCACCGACAGGCTGACCATCGGGCGACGCGTCGCCTGATGGGCCAGCCAACGACCGCTGGCCAGCGCGAGCACTGTCAGAACAGCGAGGAGCAGCGCTCCCGTGGGGCCGTCCGGCCAGGGCGCCGTGCCACCCGGCACCACGGCGAAGAACCGCGCCATCCGAGCGATGCCGAGCGTGGGTAGAGCGCCGACCCACGCCACCGCCGACGCGGCTGTAGGCCAGACGAGGGCGCACAGCGCAGTGGAGACCCCGGCCACGGTTGCGGGGGCGACCATCGGCGCGGCGAGGAGGTTGGCCAGGACGCCCACCACGCTGACTGAGCCTTGGAGCAGCACGACGACAGGGGCACACATCGCTTGGGCCGCCAGCGGAATGGCGAGTGCCGGTCCCCACCCAGAGATCCGGCGCGGGAGCCACTGCCCGAGGGCACGTCCCCAGGGTCGTGCGAACACGAGGAGGCCCAGGGTTGCGAGGGTCGAGAGCGCGAACCCGTAGCTGCGGCTGAGCCACGGGTCGACGACGAGGAGCCCGAGGATCGCTGCGGCGAGCACCGGCAGCCCGGCCGCCGGTCTGGAGCGGCTCATGCCCAGGAGGCCGATCGCGCCCATGGCCGCGGCTCGCACAACGCTGGGCTCGGGCCGGGCCAGCACGACAAAGCCGGCCAGCACCGCCAGTGCCGTGGGCGGCCTCAGGGACCGGCGAATGCCCAGGAGGCGAGCCGCACCCAGTGCCATGGCCAGCGTCACCGCGACGTTCGACCCGCTCACGGCACTCAGGTGAGTCATGCCGGTGGCGAGCATGGCGTCGGTGAGCTCCGGGGGCGTCTGGCTGGTGTCGCCGATAACCAGGGCGGGAAGCAGTCCGCGAGCATCCGCCGGCAGGCCGCCCACTGCACGGCGCAGGCCCGCCCTCATCTGTTCAGCGGCGCGAGCGACGGCTCCCGGCTGCGCCAGCTGCCTCGGGGCGGAGCTGGTGCGCAGGATCGCCGCCTCTGGATCGCCGGCTGTCGATGGAAGCAGGATCCCCGTCGTCGCAACCTGGCTGTGCCACGCGACGGTGCGCCACCGCTCGTCGCCTCGCACCAGCACCGGCGTCGACACCCTTGACGCTTGGCCTCGCCCGAGCACGCGCTTCACCGTGAGCCGGACCAGGACCGTCGAGCGATCCCGGCCGGGCTGCCGGGCCACGACCGGGTCCGAGGCCACCACGCCG
Organism: Dermatophilaceae bacterium; assembly: GCA_035691065.1. Classification (GTDB taxonomy): domain Bacteria; phylum Actinomycetota; class Actinomycetes; order Actinomycetales; family Dermatophilaceae; genus DASSJT01. Next base: position 13,616 of record DASSJT010000014.1, on the reverse strand, counting down.
ACGACGGACACGGCGGCGTGCTGTCGTGCCAGGAAGCCAACCGGCCCGACCTCCCGGATCAGTGACTGTGCGCCTGACGCGACCTCCACGAGGGCTACGGCTCCCAGCGCGAGGCTGACGGGGATCCTCCACAGCGGACCGAGTCCCTGACCTCGGCGGAGCTGCCAGCACGCCAGACCGAGGACGAGGGAACCGCCCGCAAGCGCGAGGCGAGGGCCTACTGGCCAGGACAGCGTGACCGCGCCCATAAGCCAGGCGAGGAGGGCGGCCACCATCAGCCGGAGATCCAGCGGACGCGCCCACTGCTCCTCTCCTCCGCCGCGTTGCCCATCGGGCGTGTCGCCCGACGGCCGAGCGGGCGTCACACGGTCACCTTCGGCGTCAGCTGGGCCAGCAGCTTGTCACCGATCCCACTGACTTCGCCCAGCTCGTCGACCCGCGAGAACCTCCCGTGCTCGGCACGCCAGTCGAGGATGCGCTGGGCCAGCACCGGGCCAACCCCAGGAAGCGTGTCGAGCGTCGTCAGGTCGGCAGTGTTGAGGTTGACGAGCCCTCCTGCCAGGCCTCCGGAGGCGCCGGCCGGGGCTCCGGGCGCCTGACCTACGACCTCGCCAGGCTTTGGTACGCGGATCTGCTCGCCGTCGACCACCAGGCGGGCCAGGTTCACGGCGGCGAGGTCAGCGCCGGGCAGGGCCCCACCGGCCACCTTGATCGCCTCGCCCACCCGGCTACCTGCCGCGAGGCTCACCACCCCCGGGCGCCTCACCTGACCCACCACGTGGACCACGACCTGACCGCTCTGCCCGGCGGGCCGCACCGTCGCCGTCGCTCCTGTGGGCAGCAGGCCGGAGGCAGTCTCGCCCCCGCGTTGGACCGCCGAAGTGGGCTGCCCCGGCCCCGGCGCAATCACCGAGGGTCGACTCTCCGCCCTCGCCCAGGCGACTCGGACGCCGAAGAGGACCACCGCAACCGCCAGGACAGCGGCCAAGCCCACCAGCGCCGGACTCCGGACACCCAGCCTCGCCCACCGCAGGCTCTCGGGGAGCACGAACACCGCCGGGCCAGGTGGCCGTGGTCGACGGTGCCGCCCCGGCCGAGACGCAGCATTCCGGCGAGGTGATGCCCGCTCCCCACTCGGCACGGGGCTCGCCCGAGGGGTGGGTTTCGCTGCGGTGGACGCCCCCTCTGCCCCCGCTGGCAGCAGGTCCGCCCGCTGTGGCAGCCACACCAGGTCGGCGTCGGGCTGCTCTGCGGGCGCCACGCCCCTGTCAGAGCCGCTTCGAAGCTGCTCCGACTGCGCGAGGACGGCAAGCAGCCGAGGTGAGGGCTCCTGGGGGCGGCGACCGAACGGCATACGGACGACGGTAGGAACCCGGGCGCCTGCTCAGGTGGGGCTGCCGCTGGCCTGTGGATCGTGTGAACAGAGTGATCCGGCCTGTGGACGTCTGCGTCCACAGGCCGGATCGAGAAACTCAGCCGACCTCGTCGAGGCACTCGACCGGGCGCTTACCGCCAAGCCGCCCGGAGCGCAGGAGGTCGGCCACGGCGGAAGGCAGCCGCAGCCCTGAGGGGCGCAGCAGGGCCAAGGTCACCACGACGGACCCCACGAAGAGCAGCAGAGAACCGGTGAACGCCACGTGGGAACCGGCCACCAGCGCCACCGCCGGCGAACCCCCAGAGCCGAGCACCGACTCGGTCCGACCCGTTGCCAGGGTGGCCAGCACGGCCAGTCCCAGGGCACCGCCGACCTGAGCCGTCGTGTTCACCAGGCCAGAGGCGAGGCCGGCATCGGTCGGCTCCACGTCCGCCATCGCCAGGCCCATCAGCGCTGGGAACCCGGTCCCGGCGCCGATCCCGAGCAGCACCATGGCGGGCAGGATGTCGCGCGCATAGACGGCGTCTGCCGGCAGCCGCGTGAGCAGGCCGACGGAGAACGTCATGAGGACAGTCCCTAGCAGCTGGGCCCACCGGGCGCCGATCCGAGCCGAGATCCGGGCGCTGTAGCGGACCGACATCACGGCCATGAGGATCGTCATGGGCAGGTAGGCCAGGCCGATCTGGAGCGGCCCATAGCCGAGCACGCGCTCGAGGTAGAGCGAGCCCATGAAGAAGACCGAGAACATGGCTGCGGCTCCGAGCACCTGGAGCAGGTTGGCGCCCACGAGCGCCTTCGAGCGGAAGACGCGAAGCGGCATGAGGGGTCGCGCGGTCCGCGCCTGGCGAACCACGAAGCCGGCCAGCAGGGCGACGGCGCCCGTGCCCAGGCCCAGGGTCAGCGGGTCGGTCCAGCCGCGGTCGGCCGCCGGCTTCACGATGGTGAACACGCCGAGCATGAGTGCACTCGTGACCAGCGCCGCGCCCAGGTAGTCGGCGCCCTGGCGCAGCCCCACCCCGGGGGTGGGCGCGATGAGCCGCATGGACATCGCGAAGGTGGCGATGCCGATCGGCACGTTCACGAAGAAGATCCAGTGCCAGCTGACCGCCTCGGTGAGGATGCCGCCGAGGATGAGCCCGACGGCGCCGCCACCCGAGGCGACGAACGCGTAGACCCCGATCGCCTTCGCCTGCTCGCGGGGCTCGGGAAACAGTGCGACCAGCATCCCGAGGATGACGGCCGAGGTCAGCGCGCCACCCGCACCCTGCAGGAAGCGCGCCCCCACGAGCATCGCCTGGTTGGTCGAGATGCCGCACACGAAGGACGCGCCGGTGAAGACCACGAGTCCGGACAGGTAGACGGTGCGGGCACCGATCAGGTCACCGAGCCGCCCGGCCAGGAGCAGCAGCCCGCCGAACGCGATGAGGTAGCCGTTGACCACCCAGGCGAGGCTGCTCTGGCTGAACCCGAGCTCGTCCTGGATGTCCGGCAGCGCGACGTTCACGATGGTCGCGTCGAGCACGATCATCAGCACGCCGAGGCACAGGACGTAGAGCGCGGCCCACCGCTGGCGGTCCCCGCGCGACGTCCCGGCCGCGACCGTGGTTGTGGCTGTGGCTGTCTGCATCTTCGGCTCCTCTTCGTGTGGCTGCCGCTGTGCGGCCTCACCCACACGTCGAACGGGCCCCCGGGCTTTTGCCGGCCTCCGCCCCCGCTTTCGGATCGTTCAGGCGCAGGGGTATGCCGGTCTGAAGCCCGAGCGGGTATGCCGGCCCTCGGGCCACCGGGGACGCAGGCCACCCGGTCCAGGGGGTAGGCCGGACCTGCTGAACCGACCTTCGCCACGTTCTGGGCTCAGGAGGAAGACGAGCTCGGGGGGCGTCAGCCGCACTGGGCGTACGTGAGTCCACCCATGACGTTGAGGTCGACGGATGGCTCGGGCTTGCGCCGCCTGGCCACCAGGGAGACGACCTCGGCCAGACTCTGTTCGAGCGTGGTGGCCGCTCCGTTCTCCCCGTGGGTCACGTGGCAGGCCGCCACGGCCGGCAGACCGCCGGGCTGACCGAGCCCGTCCAGGACCTGCCAGTCGCAAGCATGGAAGGCACAACCTGGTGAGAGCTCGACATCCACCGAACACGCGACGCACCCGTGGCTGCTGCGAACTCCTCCGCCTCGTCGTCCAGGCGCTGCTGAACCCGGTGGGCCAGGGTGTCCATGGCGAGCGAACCGCGCGCCCGGATCGCCGCGACCGCTCGCTCGCACGCTGCGACCAGAGCCTCGGCCTCCCTTTCGCCAAGGGCCTCCACCTCAGCCATCGAGAGGGCGCGAATCGAGTCGACCAGCGCGAACGGATCCATCTGTTGCACCACGGCGACCGACAGGGCTCCCGAGCCGAAGCCTTGGGAGGCGGACGGTGCCGGCCGAACCACGTCTGCTGACATTCCACCCCCTGAGCAGCTCGATCGAACGTATGTTCGCATCCTACTGTCGCCGGCTGACAGCGCTGGAGGCCTGAGACAGGCGGACTCGCTTCCGCCCGCTCCGGACTACTCGCGACGCTCCGCGAGCCAGCGCTCGATGTTGCTCCGGTGTCGGTACCCGACGATGAGGGCCAGGACCACACACCAGGCGCCCTCGTCTCGCGAGCCCGCAGGTATCCAGCCAGCCCAGGTGCCAACTCCAAGCAGCAGGAGTACCCCCAGCACCACCAGCGACGCGCCAGCCACCCACCGGAGGCGCCACACCAACACCGCGAACAGCGCCGCCAGCACCAGCGCGAACCATGGTTCCACGGCCATCAGCGCCCCGAACGAGGTCGCCACCCCCTTGCCGCCGGCACCGTGCAGGAACGGGGACCAGATGTGGCCAAGGACAACGGCCAGCCCCACCACGAGGGCAACCGTCTCACCGAGGGTCCGCATGACGACCAAGACCGGCACGAAACCTTTCAGCACGTCTGCCACACCGACGAGGACTCCCCAGCGCAGTCCCATGACCCGCGCGGCGTTCGTCGCCCCCGGGTTGCCGGAGCCTGCGTGCCGCAGGTCGGCGCCGAGCAGTCGCGCCAAGATCATGGCGGGGTTGACCGAGCCCAGCAGGAAAGACGCCGCGATGGCGCCCGCCGCGGCCCAGACATCCACCGCCGTCACGCCCCGAGGCGCGGGCTCACCACCACGGCCAGGGTTCCGGGTCCTACGTGGGCGCCGACCACCGCGCCAAGCTCCACGACGACCAGCTCGCCCGCGCCCGCGCCGCCACTCGCGACCTCTCTCGGCTGCCCACCGGAGTCGCCGCCCTGCGCGGGACCTCCGAGAGCGCCGCCCGACAGCTCACCGGAGCGTGCGCCCTCCTCGCCCACCTGTTGGCCGGCAGGTCGACCAAGGTGCTGGCCAGCCTGCCGGCCTGCCTGCTGACCAACCTGCAGGCCTGCCTGCTCATCAACGTCCAGACCTGCCTGCTCATCAACCTGCAGACCTGCCTGCCCATCGACCCGCAGACCCGAGTCCCCACCGGCCTGCAGATCTGCGAGCAGACCTGCCTGCTGCTCGGCTGGCGGAGCGCTCAGCCGATCGCCAAGCCGCTCCCGCAGCCGAGCGGCAAGACCATCTGCCCGGCTTCGGGAGTCGAGGTGGTGGACGGCGATGTCGAACCCGTCCGGGGCCGCCTCCGCGGCCGAGACCGCGAGCTCCTCGATCCGCGACAGCGCCCGGACCGACGTGCGAACCCGCTCCAATGGCTGGATCCGGCCGTCCGCCAGCGCCAGGATCGGCTTGATCGCCAGCGCCGACCCGAGCAGCGCCGCCGCGGCACCGATCCGCCCACCTCGGCGCAGGTGCTCCAGAGTGTCCACGTAGAACACGACGGTCGCCCCTTCCGCGCGCCTCCGGGCCACCTCTGCGACCTCGGCCGCCGAGGCACCTGCGCGAGCCGCGTCGCAGGCGGACAGCACGGCATACCCCATGGCCATGCCCATGGAGCGGGAGTCCACCACCGTCACGGGGACCGGCGACTGCTCCGCGGCCAGCCGGGCGGAGTCGATGGTGCTCGACATGTCCGCCGAGATGTGGACCGACACGATGGCCTCGGCGCCCGCGGCAGCCGCGGCCTCGTAGGCGCGCAGGAAGGCGCTCGGCGACGGTCGGGACGTGCTGACCGGGGCGAAGCTGCGCAGTGCGGCGGCCACCTCGTCGGCCGTCACGTCGACGCCTTCGCTGTGCTCCTGGCCGGCGATGATGACGTGCAGCGGGACGACCGAGATCCCGTGCACGTCGACAACCGCCGGGGAGAGGTATGCCGTCGAGTCGGTGACCAGGGCGACGCTCACGCACGCAGGCTATCCACTCTGAGCCAGCGCGAGTGCCAAGGCCCCCACAGAGCCCATGGCGGAGAGGGTGCGGAGATGGTTCCACGCCTTCCACCCAGGGGCGTATGCCGTCCACGCGGCCGCCGCGTCGTCCGTCGCCGGATCGACGCGGTCGAGTAGGTTGTTGCGCGACACGTGGTACCCGGCGGTCAGCGCGAAGGACGCGAGGTAGGCCAGGGCACGCCCACGACGACCCGGTGGTCGGGCCGGCCATGTGGGCGATCCAGACAGACCCGGCACACCCCTGGACCGTGGCCGCCCTCGCGTCAACCGCGGGCGTCTCCCGCGCTGCACTGGCCCCGCTTCACCGAGCTCGTGGCCCAGCCACCCATGGCGTTCGTCACCGACTGGCGGCTCTCGCTGGCCGCCGACCGCCTGCGCGAGGGCGACGAGACGCTGGCCGCCGTCGCCCGAGGTGTCGGCTACGGCGGTCCGTTCGCCCTGAGCACGGCGTTCAAACGGCGTTTCGGTGTCAGCCCCGCACAGTTCCGCTGCGCACCCACGATGGGCAACGACGCCGCCGCCCCGCTCTGACCCAGCCCGAGCCCAAGGGACGGTATGCCGGGTGGCGGGGCACCTGTTGAGTGAAGGCCACCCGGCATAGCGGCAAGCCCTCGCCGCAGGGACTGGTCAGGCGGGGACGACGTTGACCAGCTTGGGTGCCCGGACGATCACCGTGCGGACCCCGCCCTCGGTCACGGCGCGGACCTTGGGGCTTGCGAGGGCCAGGCCTCGCAGCGCGTCCTCGGTGATGTCGGCAGGCACCTCGAGCCGGTCGCGGACCTTCCCCCTGATCTGCACGACGCAGGTGACCGTCTCCTCGACCACCAGGGTCGGGTCGGCCTCCGGGAACGGCTCGTAGGCGAGCGTGCCCGTGTGGCCGAGCCGGCGCCACAGCTCCTCGGCGATGTGCGGGGCGAGCGGTCCCACCATGAGGACGAGCTTCTCGGCTGCATCCCGGGGCACCGCGTCGAGCTTGGTCAGCGCGTTGTTGAGCTCGGTCAGGCGGGCGATGGCCGTGTTGAACGACAGGCTGGCGTAGTCGGCCCGGACCGCGGCGATGGTGCGGTGGAGGATGCGCGAGTCGGCGTCGTTGAGCTTCCCGTCGACGACGAGGACCTCGCCGGTCTCCTCGTCGACGACGTTGCGCCACAGCCGCTGCAGGAAGCGCTGGGCCCCGACGACCGCTCGTGTCTCCCACGGCTTGGACAGCTCCAGCGGCCCCATGGACATCTCGTAGACGCGGAAGGTGTCGGCACCGTAGGCCTCGTACATCTCGTCCGGGCTGACGACGTTCTTGAGCGACTTCCCGATCTTGCCGTACTCGCGGACGACGGGCTGGCCGTTCCAGGTCCACGTGGTGGCCGCGCCCTCGCCGTGCTCCTCGACCTCAGCGGCCGGCACGGGCTGCCCCCTCTGGTCGCGGTAGGCGAACGCCTGGATGTAGCCCTGGCTGAAGTACTTGCGGAACGGCTCCTCGCTGACCAGGTGACCCAGGTCGAAGAGCACCTTGTGCCAGAAGCGGGCGTAGAGGAGGTGCAGCACGGCGTGCTCGACACCGCCGATGTAGAGGTCGACTCCGCCGGGATCGCGGGTTCCCTCCGGCGCGCCCGCGACCGGCTGGGGGTGGGGGCCCATCCAGTACCGCTCGTTCTCGGGGTCGACGAACGCCTGGTCGTTGGCCGGGTCGAGGTAGCGCAGGTAGTACCAGCACGACCCGGCCCAGTTGGGCATGGTGTTCGTCTCGCGGCGGTACTTGCGGGGGCCGTCGCCGAGGTCGAGCTCGACGTTGACCCAGTCCTCCACCCGGCCGAGCGGCGGCTCTGGCTCGGAGGTGGCGTCCTCGGGGTCGAACGTGCGGGGGCTGTAGTCGGGCACGTCCGGCAGCTCCACCGGCAGGGCCGACTCCGGCAGCCCGTGGCTGTTGCCCTCCTCGTCGAACACGATGGGGAACGGCTCGCCCCAGTAGCGCTGGCGGCTGAACAACCAGTCGCGCAGCTTGTAGCTGACCGTAGCCTCCCCGAAGCCCTTCCCCACCAGCCAGTCGATGATCAACGCCTTCGCCTCGGCGACGCCCAGCCCGTTGAGGCTGACCTCGTCGTTGGCCGAGTTGATCGCCGGTCCCTCGCCGGCATAAGCCTCGTTGTCCGGGTGGCCGGCGGGGGGCTGCACGGTGCGGATGATCGGCAGGTCGAACTTCTCCGCGAACTCCCAGTCGCGCGCGTCCTGCCCTGGCACGGCCATGATGGCGCCGGTGCCGTAGCCCATGAGGACGTAGTCGGCGACGAAGACCGGGATGGCCTGACCGTTGACCGGGTTGGTGGCGAAGGCACCGGTGAAGACCCCGGTCTTGTCCCTGCCCTCGGTCTGCCGCTCCACCTCGCTCCTGCGCGAGGCCGCCAGCTGGTATGCCGTGACGGCAGCCTGCGGGGTCGCCTCGCCTCCCGTCCAGGTCGGCTTCGTGCCCTCCGGCCAGCCCCCCGAGGGGACGACGTCCTGCAGGAGGGGATGCTCGGGCGCGAGCACCATGAACGTCGCGCCGAACAGTGTGTCGGGCCGGGTGGTGAAGACGTCGATGCCGGTGTCGCTCGAGCGGCCCCGGGACGCAACCGGGAAGGTGACCCGCGCACCCTGGCTGCGACCGATCCAGTTGCGCTGCATGAGCTTGACCTTCTCCGGCCAGTCGACCCGGTCGAGGTCGTCGGCCAGCCGGTCGGCATACGCGGTGATCCGCATCATCCACTGGCGCAGGTTGCGCTTGAAGACCGGGAAGTTGCCGCGCTCGGAGCGCCCGTCGTTGGTGACCTCCTCGTTGGACAGCACGGTGCCGAGGCCGGGCGCCCAGTTGACCGGGGCGTCGGAGGTGTAGGCGAGGCGGTAGCTGTCGAGGATGCCGTGCTGCTCGCTCGGCGCCAGGTCGGCCCAGTCGCGGCCGTCCTCGACGGGTAGCGGGCGGGCGCCGCTCTCGAACTCGGCGACGAGCTCACTGATCGGGCGCGCCTTCCCCAGTCCGCCGTCCGGGCGGGCCGCGTCCGGGTCGTACCAGGCGTTGTAGATCTGCAGGAAGATCCACTGCGTCCACTTGTAGTAGCCGGGGTCGATGGTGGCGAAGGTGCGCCGGTCGTCGTGGGCCAGCCCCAGGCGGCGCAGCTGGCGCTTCATCACGACCATGTTGTCCTCGGTCGTCTTGCGCGGGTGCTGGCCGGTCTGCACGGCATACTGCTCGGCCGGCAGGCCGAAGGCGTCGTAGCCCAGGCAGTGGAGCACGTTCTTGCCCGTCATGCGGTTGAACCGGGCGAACACGTCGGTGGCGATGTAGCCCAGCGGGTGGCCAACGTGCAGGCCCGCCCCGCTGGGGTAGGGGAACATGTCGAGGACGAGGAGCTTCTCGCGACCGGCGACCTTGTCGGGCTCGGCCCAGGGACCGGCCGGGTTTGGGGCGTGGAAGGTCCCCTCCTGCTCCCAGCGGTCCTGCCAGGCAACCTCGATCTCCCCCGCCAGCTCGGCGGTGTAGCGGTGCGGCGTCTCGCTCATCGGTGTTTCCCCTGTGGGTGGTCTCGTGTGGTGCTCAGCCCTCTGGCATGACGTTCCTCTGACATGACATTCCTCTGACATGACAAAACCCCTCACGCAGGAGGGGTTCGCCGCGGTGACCGGGTGGGGTCAGCGCGGCCGTCTAAGAAGCAGGCGCCATGCCATGCGCTCAGGCTACCGCAGGGGCAGGCACGCACCCACGGCAGTTTCCCCACCGTCGCCCCTCGCGCCGATGCACCGACAGGGACGCCGCGTCGAGCTGCTCTCACGACGCCGGGTAGGTTGGGACCGTGCCTGCCGACCACCCGATGGGCCGCTACTCCGGCGGCCCGACCAGCGAGCTCGTCGAGCGGTTGCGGATGCGCATCCTCGCCGGACACATCCAGGCCGGCGAGCGCCTACCCTCCGAGGCCTCCCTGGTCGACGAGCTCGGTGTTGAGCCCACGGTGGTCCGGGACGCCATCACCCGGCTTGCGGCGGCCGGACTCGTGGAGCAGGTCCCCGGTGACGGCGCCTTGGTGCTGCCGCTTCCCGACCCAGGCCCCTTCGTCGTCGCCCCAGCCCAGATCCGCAGCGACCGCGACGCGCTGGACATGATCGACTTCCGGATCGGCGTCGAGTCCGAGGCGGCGGGCCTGGCCGCCGATCGCCGCACCGAGCTGGAGCTCAAGGCGATCCAGCGCGCGCTGGTCGACCTGGGCGACTCCGGCCGACACCCCAGCGGAGCGGTGGAGGCCGACTTCCAGTTCCACCTCAAGGTGGCCAGGGCTTCGGGGAACCGGTTCTACCCCGAGCTGATCTCGTCACTCGGTCCCACGATGATCATGCTTCCGCGCACCAGGCGCGACCCGGCATACACCGTGTCCGACGCCAGCCACCTCACCCGGGTGACGCTCGAGCACGAGAACATCTACGCCGCCATCGCCGCCCAGGACGCCGCTGCAGCCCGTGCCGCGATGCGACTGCACCTGTCGAACTCTCGGACGCGCCTCCAGTCGACGTAGCCGCGCCACCAGCGTCGCCGACCCTCCACCCACCGGCTGTCCACCCTCCGGCCCGCCCTCACCCACCCGCCCGCCGTCCACCTATCGGGGGCTCCCGCCGACAGCCCCGCCCACCGCACCGCCAAGGACCGCCATGACCAGCACCGAGACCACTCACCTCGCCTTCGTGGACTACGACGAGGAGACGGTGCGCCGTCTCGACCGGGCCCACGTCTTCCACTCGTGGTCGGCCCAGGCCCAGATCGCGCCGCTGCCCATCGCACGCGCCGAGGGCAGCCACTTCTGGGACTACTCCGGCAAGAAGTACCTCGACTTCTCCTCGCAGCTGGTCAACGTCAACATCGGCTACCAGCACCCCGCTGTGGTGGCCGCGATCCGCGAGCAGGCCGACCGGCTGCTGACGATCTCGCCCGCGTTCGCCAACGACGCGCGCTCCGAAGCCGCGCGGATGATCGCCGAGGTCGCCCCCGGCGACCTGAACCAGGTGTTCTTCACCAACGGCGGGGCCGAGGCCAACGAGAACGCCATCCGGATGGCGCGGCTGCACACGGGCCGCCACAAGGTACTGGCGGCCTACCGCAGCTACCACGGAGCGACCGCAGGGGCCATCGCGCTGACCGGCGACCCCAGGCGCTGGGCGTCGGAGCCCGGCATGCCCGGTGTCGTCAGGTACTGGGGGCCCTACCCCTACCGGTCCGCCTTCCACGCGGTCGACGAGCAGGAGGAGGGCGCCCGCGCCCTGACCCACCTGCGCGACGTGATCATGGTCGAGGGGCCCCACACCATCGCCGCCGTCGTGCTGGAGACGGTCGTGGGCACCAACGGCGTCCTCGTGCCCCCGGACGGCTACCTCGCGGGGGTCCGGGCGCTGTGCGACCAGCACGGCATCGTGATGATCGCCGACGAGGTCATGGCCGGCTTCGGTCGGTGCGGCGAGTGGTTCGCAGTCGACCGCTGGAACGTCACCCCCGACCTGATCACGTTTGCCAAGGGCGTCAACAGCGGATACGTCCCCCTCGGCGGTGTGGTCATCTCCGAAGGCATCGCCGCCACGTTCCAGGACCGGCCCTACCCCGGCGGTCTGACCTACTCGGGGCACCCGCTGGCGTGTGCGTCGGCCGTCGCGTCGATGAGCGTCATGCGGTCGGAGGGCATCATCGACCATGCGCGCTCCCTCGGGGCGGAGGTCATCGGGCCCGAGCTGCGGGCGCTCGCGGAGCGGCACCCCTCCGTCGGGGAGGTGCGTGGGCTGGGGGTGTTCTGGGCCCTCGAGCTGGTGCGTGACCGGCATACCCGCGAGCCGCTCGTGCCGTTCAACGCCGGGGGCGCCGATGCCAAGCCCATGAACGACCTCGCGGCGGCCTGCCGGGAGCGGGGGCTGTGGCCGTTCATCCACTTCAACCGCACCCACGTCGTGCCCCCGTGCACCACGACGGCGGACGAGGTTCGTGAGGGTATCGCCGCCCTCGACGAGGCCCTCACGGTGGCTGACGGCTACTACACCGGCGAGTGACCGCACTCGACCACAAACCGCGACAGCGAGGCCCGGGACGTATCACCCATACGGGCTATGGCCTCCTCTGAGTGATCAACCGGAAAATGGCTGGTACGGACGGCCTCCGCGTGGAGTCCGGCCCGCGCCCCCAGTGACTCGCAGACGGAGTGGGGGATCGACATGAGTCGGGAGTACCTCGATTTCGACGTGGCCATCGAGAAGACGGCCGCGGGCTATTCCGCGCGGGTGGTGGACTCCCCCGCAGGCCAGGCAGCGGGAGCGTTCGTGCTGCCCTTCGAGGCCGCTGAGCTGGCGCAGTTCATGATCGCCGTGGGGCCGCCGCGGGTTCCCTCCCGGCGGCTCATGCCGGCAGCGGTGCGGGTGACGGACGTCCGGGACTACGGCCAGCGGCTCAACGACGCGCTCTTCAGCGGACCGGTCGGGTCGGCGTTCACGCTCAGCCTGGACCGGGCCAGCGCCGCCAACAAGAGCCTGCGGATCCGGTTGCGCCTGGCCGGGGTGCCCGAGCTGGACGCCGTGCCGTGGGAGTACCTGTACAGCAACAGCCTGGTGCGGTTCCTCACCCTCTCCGACGACACCCCGATCGTGAGGTACCTCGACGCCGCCACCCATCCCCCGGCGGTGACGGTGGAGCCACCGCTGCGGGTGCTCGCGATGGTGTCGAGCCCATCGGACATGCCGGCCCTGGAGGTGCAGCGGGAGATCGACCTCCTCAAGGCCACCACCGCCGACCTGGTCAACAACGGGCTCCTGACCATCGACGTCCTCGACAAGGCGACCCTGCGCGAGCTCCAGCGTGCCCTCATCGACAGCTACCACGTCTTCCACTTCATCGGCCACGGCGGCTTCGAGACCAGCGAGGGCGAGGGCGTGCTCGTGCTCGAGAAGGACGACGGGACCGCCGACCGGGTCAGCGGCGTGCGCCTGGGCACCCTGCTGCACGACGCCCGCGACCTCCAGCTCACCGTGCTCAACGCCTGCGAGGGAGCACGCACTTCGGGGCGCGATGCCTTCTCCGGTGTGGCGCAGACCCTCGTCCGCCAAGGCCTGCCCGCGGTGGTCGCCATGCAGACCGAGATCTCCGACCGCGCCGCCCTGACCTTCAGCCACGAGTTCTACTACTTCCTCTCCCGCGGCCTGCCCATCGAAAGCGCGATGTGCGAGGTACGGAAGGCCATGGCGATCTCCGACGAGGCCTCCGAGTGGGGCACGGCGGTACTGCTGCGCTCCGGCAGTGAGCAGCCGTTCCAGTTCGCGACCACCCGGCCGGTGTCCCAGCCGGCCAAGGAGGAGCGCTGGGAGTCGCTATACCAGGCGGCCGGCAGCGCCATCGCCAGTGGCGCACAGGGAACCGCCATCCCGATCCTGGAGCAGCTCCAGGCGGAGAAGCCTGACTACCACGACGTCACCGAGCTCCTGGAGCAGGTGCGACCCTCCGACATCCCAGGCGCCACGCCGACGCCCGGTGCGCTGACTCCGGCCACGTCCACGCTCGCCACGGCCACGCCCACCCCTGCGGCGGGGACCCGGCTTCCGGCGGTCGAGGCAACCGGCGTCCCATCGCTCGCCGCCACCGGCGCAGTCCCGCTCGCCACTGGCGGGACGGACGTCAGCGCCACCGGGCTGGCCGGGGAGCGCACCCAGGAGCTGCCGCTGGGAGGCGAGCAGCCGGCATACGGAGAAGGCGGCCCCCCGACCGTCACACCGCCGGAAGGCGGCTCCGGAAAGCCGCGCCCTCAGCGCAACCGGATCCTGCTCGGTTTGGGCGGCGTGGTGCTGGCGCTCGTGGTGGGAGGCACGCTGTATGCCGTCACCCGGCCCGAC
>DASSJT010000013.1:0-14415 GCA_035691065.1 Dermatophilaceae bacterium | reverse complement strand
CGAGCGTGGCCGTCATGGCTGGACACCTTCCCGTGTCGCGGTGGACCGCTTGGCGGTGGACGTGTGGTTGCCGTTGCCGCTGCCGAGCTGGGCGTTGACCCGCAGCGTGGCAAGCGCCCGGGCGGTCTGGGACTTGACCGTACCGACCTTGATCCCGAGCTCGTCGGCGGTGCGGGTCTCGGTGTAGTCGTGGAAGAAGCGCAGCACGATGATGGCGCGCTGGCGGGGCGGCAGCGTCGCGAGCGCCCCGATGAGCATCTGACGCGTCGTCACCACATCCTCGAAACCGGGATCACCGCCCTGCGGCAGCTGCTCCACGGGCTGCTCTCCGCGCCAGCGCCGCCGCCATCCCGTGGCGAACTCGTTGACGATGATCCGGCGGACGTAGGCCTCCGGCTCGGACTGCACGCGGTCCCACGAGCGCCAGGCCTTGACCAGGGCGGTCTGTACGAGGTCCTCGGCACTCGCGGTGCTGTGGGTCAACAACAGGGCGGTCCGGTGCAGCTCGCTCCCGCGCGCGAGCACGAACTCGGTGAACCCCGGCGGGGCGTTCCTCCCCATAACCCCTCCGACAACATGGCGGCGCCGAAAGGTTGCCTTCGTATGGGCCATTGTGCTCCGCGCCTCACCGGGTCGAGGCGGTTCCGGGAGGGCCCGTGGTCAACCGGCCCTTCGAACGGGCATGCTGGACTCGGGCCGGGACCCGGCCCCACGGCATAGGGAAGGCTTGTGATGCGCGCGATCTGGAAGGGCGCGGTGTCGTTCGGGCTCGTCAACGTCCCGATCCGGCTCTACTCCGCCACCGAGAACCATGACGTGCAGTTCCGGCAGGTGCACCGCGAGGACGGCGGTCGCATCAAGTACCAACGGGTCTGCTCGATCGACGGCGAGCTGGTGTCCTATGACGACATCGCCAAGGGCTACGAGACCGAGGACGGCGACATGGTCGTCCTGACCGACGAGGACTTCAAGGACCTGCCGGCCACGAGCTCGAAGGAGATCTCGGTCGAGAAGTTCGTGCCCGCCGACGAGATCGACCCCATCTACCTGGACAAGTCCTACTACCTCGAGCCGGACAAGTCGGCGACCAAGCCCTACATCCTGCTGCGTGACGCCCTCGAGTCCGAGAACCGCATGGCCGTGGTCACGGTCTCGATCCGCACCCGCATGACCATGGCGGTGCTTCGCGTGCGCGACGGCGTGATCGTCATGCAGACCATGCTGTGGCCCGACGAGGTGCGCAACCCCGACTTCGCCAACCTGGGCGAGGACGCCAAGGCCACCAAGAAGGAGCTCGACATGGCCAAGCTGCTCATCGAGCAGCTGGCCGGCGACTACGACCCAGACGAGTACGAAGACGACTATGCCAAGGCCGTCGAGGCCCTGGTGAAGGCCAAGGTCGAGGGCGGCGAGGTGCAGGCCCCGGCGCGCGAGGCGGAGGAGACCGGCGAGGTCGTCGACCTGCTCGCGGCCCTGGCCAAGAGCGTCGAGAAAGCCAAGGCCTCGAGGGGTGAGGCGCCGGCTCCTACTGTGAAGGCTCCCGCCAAGAAGGCCGCAGCGAAGACGGCCGCGAAGACCGCTCCGCCGAAGAAGGCTGCGGCCAAGAAGACCGCGGCGAAGGCCCCGGCGAAGAAGACGGCCGCGAAGAAGAAGGCCAGCTGACCGCCCGCCGATGCCAGAGGGACACACGCTGTTCGCGCTCGCGCGCGACCTCGACACCGCCTTTGCCGGCACCGCGCCGAGCGCCACGAGCCCGCAGGGCAAGTTCGCCGCCGGTGCCGCCCTGCTCACCGGCCGCCGGTTCGTCCACGCGACCTCGTGGGGCAAGCACCTGTTCGCGGAGTTCGAGGGGGACGCCTGGCTGCACGTGCACCTCGGCCTGATCGGCACCTTCACCATCGACGACCGCTCGTATGCCGGTGAGGTGCCCATCGTGGGCCAGGTCCGGCTGCGCCTGGCGAGCGACGGCCACGTGGCTGACCTCCGGGGTCCGAACCTGTGTGCCGTGATCACGCCCGAGCAGGTGGAGGCGGTGACCTCGAGGCTGGGCCCCGACCCGCTGCGTCCCGATCCCGACCCCGGCGTGGGCTGGCGCAAGATCGCCCGGAGCTCGCGGTCGATCGCGGAGCTGCTGATGGACCAGTCGGTCCTGGCCGGG
Organism: Dermatophilaceae bacterium; assembly: GCA_035691065.1. Taxonomy (GTDB): domain Bacteria; phylum Actinomycetota; class Actinomycetes; order Actinomycetales; family Dermatophilaceae; genus DASSJT01. The sequence continues at coordinate 12,257 of DASSJT010000013.1, read as the reverse complement.
GTCGGCAACGTCTACCGCAGCGAGGTGCTCTTCCGGCAGCGCGTCGACCCGTTCCGCCCCGGCAAGGAGATCCGGCGCTCGACGTGGCAGGCGATCTGGAATGACCTCCTCGACCTTCTCCCGCTGGGGGTCGCGACGGGCAGGATCGTGACCCTCGCCGAGCAGGTCGAGGAGGTCCGGGAGCAGCTCGCGTGCGGTGTGGTCGAGCCCCTCGACGAGCGTGTCTCCTATGTCTACAAGCGGGCCGGCGAGGCCTGTCGCGTGTGCGGGTCCAAGATCCGGACCCGGGTCGTCGCCGGGCGGAACCTCTTCTGGTGCGGTCGCTGCCAGCGCCGCCGCTGAAGGCCGCCGCCGAAGAGCGCCGCTGAAGAGCGGCAGTTCGGCGGCGCTGGCAGGCTGGTGCGCTCGGCCTCGACCGGCCCGGCCAGTAGGCGTGGCACCTGGGCCGAGGACGCGGGGCTGGTCGGCAGCGTCGCAGCGTGCGCCGCCGGCTCAGCGGTGCTGCAGCCCGGCTCCCGGCCCCGCTGGGTCATCGCCGAGGGGCTGGAGCGGCCGATGCTCGCCGCCCGCGAGTGGACGTCCTGAGCACCGCTCGTGGGGGCTCCGTTCCCTGCGAACCTGCCGCCCCGGCATACCCCCGGGTGTTGAGTGGACGGGGTCCAGGCAACGTGAACTCGACACTGGAGCCTCGGCGACGCTGGCATGCCCGGGTTTGGGCTCATGGGCTGTGGATGGTCGGGGGAGGTCGTGGCCACCGCTGCGTCACCATGTGCGGATGGCGACCGACTGGGCGATGCTGCGTCGGCTGGCCGACAACCAGGCCGACCTCCTCACCCGAGCACAGTGCATCGAGGCCGGCATGCCGGTGGAGATGCTGCGATGGCGGGTGGCGTCAAGGCGCTGGGTTCGGCTGCACCGAGGTGTCTACCTCGTCAAACCGGGTCGCAACGACTGGCACGTGCAGGCCCATGGCGCGCTGCTTCGTCTCTCGAGCGGTGCCTCTGCGGCCGATGCGGCCCTCAGTGGGACGAGCGCGGCCTTCCTGTGGGGCTTGGAGACGACACCGCCCAGGGTGCTGGACCTCGTGGTGCCCAACAAGCGCAGTCTCGCCCGGCTGGACGGGGCCCGGATTCGCCGCGTCAGCCGGTGGGACGACCTGGTCGACGAGACCGCCTACCCGTGGCGTACGTCCATACCGGTCACGGTGCTTGACGTCGCCGCCGAGGGTCCGGCGATCGACGCCCTGTCCGTGGTCGCGCGAGCGGTGCACCGGGAGCTGGTCAGTGTCGGAGAGCTGAGGCAGGAGCTTCGAGCTCGCGGTCGCCATCGGCACGGCCGGCTTCTCGCTGCGGTGTTCGGGGAGGTCGAGGACGGCACGCAGAGCGGTGCCGAAGCTCTCTACGTGCGGGATGTCGAGCACGCACACGGGCTGCCCACCGCCAGCCGCCAGAGCGAGTCCGACGAGGGTCGGCGGCGCTATCACGACAACGAGTACGCCGACTATGGGCTCGTCGTCGAGGTTGACGGCCGACTGGGCCACGAGCAGTGGTCGGACCGCGTCCGCGACGGCCAGCGTGACCGCCGGCTCCTTGGCGCGGCGAAGGCGACGACCAGGGTCTTCTGGGCCGATGTCGCCCTCACGCCTTGCCAGACTGCATCGGAGCTGGCGACCATCCTGCGCAGCCGGGGATGGACGGGGCAGGCACGGGCCTGCAGGCGCCTTGCCTGCCCGCTGCGACTGCCCTGACCTGTCGAGTGTTGGGTTGGCGGCGTCCAGGCCCCGCAAACCCAACACTCTGGGCGGGTGCACCGCCGTTCTCGCAGGTCAGCTGGGGAACCCGGTCCAGCGTGCGGCGGCTCCCAGTGCGGCGACCACAAGCAGGGCGCCGGCGGCAGCGAACCCGACGCTCACGTCGAGGTCGCGCTCCTGCACCTGTACATGCTTCGGCAGGTCGTGCAGGACGGTCTGCAGCTGGCCGGCGTCGTTGGCCTTGAAGTACTCACCGCCCGTGGTCCTCGCAACCGTGCGCAGCGCGCCCTCGTCGACCCGCAGGAAGCTGCGCCCGCCACGACCGAGCCCGCCGAGGTTGCCACCCCCGAAGCCCTCGAACAGGTTGCCGCCCAGCTGCTTGGTGGTGCACACCATCGGCGCGGGGTTCTGCGTCCCGAACCCGATCGGGTAGACCCGGATCCCCCTCGCTGCCGCCTCCTTGGCGGCGTCCTGCGGCGTGACCCCACGGGTGTTGGCGCCGTCGGTGAGCAGCACCACGATCTCCGGCACCGGCGGCACCGGCGCGGAACCCGCCCCGGGCGGCGGGTCGGGCGCCTGGGTGTCGACCGGCCGCACCGCCGGGTTGATCTCCGCGATGGCGTCGATCGACTTGAGGATTGCCGCACCGATCGTGGTGCCGCGGCCAGTGGTCAGCGAGTCCACCGCCTGGAGCAGGGCATCGCGGTCGGTGGTCGGCGCCACCGCCAGCTGGGCGAAGCCCGAGAAGACCACGAGCCCGATCTGCGCCCCGTCCCCCTGCCCCCGGATGAAGGCGCGCATCGCGTCCTGGGCGGCGGCGAGCCGGTTCGGGTCGACGTCCGTGGAACACATGGAACCCGACACGTCGATGGCCAGGATCACCGCCGAGGTCGACACGGGAACGGCAGCGCGTACCTGAGGGCGGGCACCCGCCAGGCCGAGCAGCGCGAGGCTGGCCAGCAGTAGGCCCACGGGAGCATGCCGCCGCCAGCGCCTCCGCGGCGGCGCGGCGGCCCGGACCAGCGCAATGCTGGAGAAGCGGACCGCCTGCCTGCGGCGGCGCCGAAGCTGCCAGAGGTATGCCGTGGCGAGCGTCGGGAGCGCAACCAGGGCGAGCAGTCCGAGGGGCCAGCCGAACTCCATCGCTACACCACCCTCCCGAACCACAGGAGCGACAGCGCAGCGCCGATCAACAGCAGCAGCGCGGCCGTCGCGGCGAAGAGGGAGGTGACCTCCCGCCGCTCGGCGTGGGCCGTCCACTTCAGGTCGATCGAGTCGTAGACCTTGGCAAGCCCGGCGGTGTCTGCGGCGTTGAAGTACCTGCCGTTGGTCGTCTGGGCGATCTGCTTCAGGACGCCCTCGTGCAGCGCCGTGGCGATCATGAAACCGTCCACCTGGAGCACCGTTCCCTGGGGGCTGCCCACGCCGATGGGGTAGATCCGCACGCCCGCACTCGAGGCGAGGTCGGCCAGGTCGCGCGGGTCCGGCTCGTCGGTGTTCTCCCCGTCCGACAGCAGCACCACGGCAGCCGAGCCGTAGTAGCCGAGGCTGTCATCCGCGGGGCCGGCGGTCTCGGACGGCTTGGGGACGGTGACCGGCCGTCCGGCGATCGCGCTCAGGGACGTGAGGATTCCCCGGCCGACCGACGTGCCGCCCTGCGGCTGCAGGCGGTCGATGGCCGCCAGCACGAGACCCCGCTCGAAGGTGGGCTGCTGGGCGACCAGTCCGCTCTCGCCGAAGGCAACGACGCCCAGCCGGATCGAGCTCGGCTGGCGCCGCACGAAGGTGCGCGCGGCCTGCTTGGCGGCCTCGAGGCGGGTTGGCCTCAGGTCCTTGGCCGCCATGCTGGTCGACACGTCGAAGGCGAGGATGACCGTGCCCTCGCGCCGGGGCTCCGCGACCGTCGCCTCTGGGCGTGCGACGGCGACGGCGAGGAGCGCGACCGCGCCGAGGAAGAGTGAGGGTGCGACGACCCGGCGCCCGGTGCGGACCGGCTCGGGTGCGACGAGGCCGATCGCGGCCAGGCTGGCCCGGCGCGCCGCCCGCCTGCGTACGAGCCGCCGATAGGCGAGCGCCGCCGCTGGCACCGCCAGCAGGGTGACCAGCATCCAGGGCCAGGCAAAGGTCATCTGCGGGCCTTCCGCCGCAGCTCGCTGATCCGCGCCAGCGCCCGGACCAGGTCCTCGTCGGTTCCGACCGTGAACAGGGTTGTGCCCGCACGCTGCGCGAGGACCTGGGTCGCCTGCCGCCGCTCCTCCGCGGCCGCCCGCAGGCGCAGCCGGAACTGCGGGTCGTCGGTGTCGACGAAGATCTGCTCGCCGGTCTCGGCGTCCTCGACGTAGACCATGCCGACCGGTGGCAGCTCGGACTCGCGCGGGTCGGCGACCTGGATCGCGACGACGTCGTGGCGCCGAGTGAGCAGGCGCAGGGGACGCTCCCAGCCGGGCCGGCTGATGAAGTCGGACACCACGACGATGAGCGACCGCCGGCGGGCCACGCCGTATGCCGCCTGGAACAGCAGGGCGAGGTCCGTGGTCGTCGTGCTCGGGGTGAGGGGTCGGAGCAGCTCGTGGACGATGCGCAGCACGTGGCGTCGCCCCTGGCCGGGGGGGATTGTCGCCTCCACCGAGTCGCCGAGGACCAGCGCGCCCACCCGGTTGCCCCCGCGGGTGAGGATGTGGGCCAGGGTGGTCGCGACCTCGGCGAGGACGTGGTCCTTCTGCCGGTCCACCGGCCCGAACCCCATGGAGGCCGAGCGGTCCAGGAGCAGCCACGCCGTGACCTCGCGGTCCTCGGTGTACTCGCGCACATAGGGGGTGTCCATGCGTGCGGTCACATTCCAGTCGATGTGCCGCAGGTCGTCGCCGGGGACGTACTCCCGCAGGTCTTGGAAGTCGACGCCGACGCCGCGGAAGAGTGACCGGTAGTCGCCCTGCAGCTGCCCGTCGAGACGGCGGACCACCCGCCACTCGAGCCGGCGCAGGAGGCGCTCGGGGGTCAGCGGGAGGGCACGTTCCACCGGGTATCGCCTGTCTGGGGACCGCTGCCGTCGGAGCGCTCGCGCAAGGGGACCTGGGGCAGCGCCACCGACTCCAGCACCGGGCTGAGGAGGTCGTCCGGGGTCAAGCCCTCGGCGAGCGCCTCGTAGGAGAGCACCATCCGATGACGGAGCACGTCGCGCGCGAGGTCGCGGGCATCCACCGGCAGGGCGTAGTCACGACCGCGCAAGAACGCGAGGGCCTTGGCTGCGAGGACCAGGTTGATCGAGGCCCGGGGGCTCGCCCCGAACGAGATGTAGCGCGGCAGGTCGGGAAGCCCGGCCGCGCCCGGATGACGGGTCACGGAGGCCAGCTGAACGGCATACCGGATGACTGCCGGGTCGACGTAGACCGCGTCCGCGGCGCGCTGGTACTCCAGGAGCTGCACCGTGGTGAGCACGTGCTCGGTCGCCTCGAGAGCCGAGGTCATCCGCTCGACCACCACGAACTCCTCATCCGGGGACGGGTAGCCCACCAGCACCTTGAGCATGAAGCGGTCGACCTGGGCCTCCGGCAGGGCGTAGGTGCCCTCGGACTCGATGGGGTTCTGGGTGGCCATCACCAGGAACGGGTCGGGGGCGGGGTAGGTCTGGCGGCCGATCGTGACCTGGCGCTCCTGCATCACCTCCAGCAGCGCGCTCTGGACCTTCGCGGGGGCCCGGTTGATCTCGTCGGCCAGCACGAGGTTGGCGAAGACCGGCCCGAGCGAGACCTGGAACTCCCCTTCCTTCTGGTTGTAGATCCGGGTGCCGATGATGTCGGCAGGCACGAGGTCCGGCGTGAACTGGATCCTGTGGAAGTCGCCGCCAACCGCCCGGGCGAGGGTCTTGATCGCCATGGTCTTGGCCAGACCGGGGACGCCCTCGACCAGCAGGTGGCCCCGGGCGAGGAGGGCGACGATCATGCGCTCGAGGAGCTGGTCCTGGCCGACGATGGTCTTCTTCACCTCGTAGAGTGCCTGCTCGAGCGGATGCGCCGGTCGGCCGGTCTCGGTGGTCTGGGTGTCCATCTGTCCCCTTATGGTGGGTCGGCTGTCGGGCGGCTGGGTCTCGGCTACTGCGGCGGTCCGCCGGCAGCACCGCCGGCGGTGGCAATGGGCACGGCGAAGCCGATGCCCACGAAGAAGGCCTGGTCAGCCGGGTTGGCCAGCCCGGTCACGATCCCGATCACCTGGCCACTGCGGTTCAGGAGCGGACCGCCGGAGTTTCCGGGGTTGACCGCCGCGTCGAACTGGATGAGGTTCTTCAGGCTCCGGTCCTTGGTGACCCGGACGGTGCGCCCGAGCGCCGACACCACCCCCGAGGTGAGGGTGTCGGCGAGCCCGAGCGGGTGACCCACCGCGAAGACCGGGTCTCCCACCTGGGCACCGCCGCCGAGCACGGCGGGGACGACCACGTCGGGCAGGTAGTTGACCGCCAGGACGGCGATGTCGTCATCGGGGCGCTTCTTCGTGACGGTTCCCAGCGCGGTCGTGCCGTCGGCGAACGCGACCCTGATGTCGGTGCTTCCCTCGACGACGTGCAGTGCCGTCAAGACTGTGCCGTCGGCGTTCACGACGACTCCGGCGCCTGTGGCGTCACCAGCCGAGATGAGGACGAGTGAGGGCAGGATCGCCTGGTAGGCGCGCGTGGCGTCGGCAGGTGCCTGAGCCTGGTCCTCAAGCGCCTTGTCCACGCGCTGCTGCGCGATCCGGTTCACGTCGCCGGCACTGATCGCGGGCTGGTCGGGCCGCATGACGACCAGGCCGACGACCAGGCCGACGGCCAGAAGGACCGCGACGACGGCGACCAGTGCCGTGATCGGTCGGGGCCGGCGACGGCCCCCGGGCGGCGTGCTGTCCGGCGCCTCCCCGGGGGCGTCGACAGCCGGCGCCGCCAGCCCGTCCATGATGTGACTGTACGTCGGCTGTGTGACGCCGGCACTCGGTCCGTCGCCCATTCACCGCGGATTCACAGGATGGCCCGGAAGGCCGAGCGTCAGCCGGCGGTGAGTGCGCACCGGTGTTACGCAGGGAGTGCAGATCGGTAGATTCGTGTCATGTCCGTCACCGACGCCGCGACTCTCCGGGACCTCCAGCTCGAGCGGATGCGCTGGAGCCTGGCGCACGCCTACGACAACGTGCCCCACTACCGCACCGCGTTCGACGCCGCCGGCGTGCGCGCCGACGACCTCCACACCCTCGACGACCTGCGGCGTTTCCCGTTCACGACCAAGGCAGACCTGCGGGACAACTACCCCTTCGGGATGTTCGCGGTGTCCCGCGACCAGGTCGCCCGGATCCACGCCTCGAGCGGCACCACGGGGCGACCAACGGTGGTGGGCTACACCAAGACCGACCTCGACACGTGGGCGGAGGTCATGGCGCGCTCGATCGAGGCGGCCGGGGGGCGCCCTGGCGACATCGTGCACGTGGCCTACGGGTACGGGCTGTTCACAGGTGGGCTCGGCGCCCACTACGGTGCCGAGCGGCTGGGGTGCACGGTCGTGCCGGTCTCCGGGGGGATGACCGAGCGGCAGGTCCAGCTGATCGTCGACTTCGAGCCCCGGGTGATCATGGTGACCCCGTCCTACTTCCTGGCCATCCTCGACGAGATGGAGGCCCAGGGCGTCGACCCCCACGCCACCTCCCTGGAGGTGGGGATCTTCGGGGCGGAGCCGTGGACCGAGCAGATGCGCGCCGAGGTCCAGGCCCGGAGCAACCTCAGGGCGGTCGACATCTACGGGCTCTCGGAGGTGATGGGCCCGGGCGTTGCCCAGGAGTCGGGGCAGACCCAGGACGGCCTGCACATCTGGGAGGACCACTTCTACCCGGAGATCGTCGACCCGATCAGCGGGGAGGTGCTTCCCAACGGCGAGGAGGGCGAGCTGGTCTTCACCTCTCTGACCAAGCAGGCCATGCCGGTGGTGCGCTACCGCACCCGCGACCTGACCACGCTCCTGCCCGGCACGGCATACGCGCAGTTCCGCCGCATGGCCAAGATCACCGGCCGCAGCGACGACATGATGAGCGTGCGCGGCGTGAACGTGTTCCCCTCCCAGATCGAGGAGCACCTGCTCACGGTCGAGGGGCTGACCCCCCACTACCTGTGCGTCCTGACCCGCCCGGACCGCCTCGACGAGCTGACCGTGCAGGTGGAGGCCCGGGACGCCGGACTGCCCGACGACGCCCGGGTGGCCATGGCCCGTGCGCTTGCCTCCCGGGTCAAGCACCGCGTGGGCGTGACGATCAAGGTCGAGGTCCTGGAGCCCCACGCGCTGGAGCGGTCGCTCGGGAAGGCGAAGCGGATCAGCGACCTGCGCAACCTCCGGGGCAGCTAGCCCCCGCTGAACCCGGCCGCTCCGCTGAACCGGCCGCTCCGCTGAACCCGGCCGCTCCGCTCAACCCGGCCGCTCCGCTGAGAGCGAACACGATCACCCGCCGCACCGGGTATGGAACAGCCTGAGGGCCCGTGCCGTTGTGACGGGTGCATTGCCCCGCGGCAAGCGGGGAGACGACGTCCCCCAACCCCGATAGCATCGAGGGGACTCGATAGGCAGGAGCAGCAGACCATGTTTGAACGGTTTACCGACCGGGCCCGGCGAGTTGTGGTGCTTGCGCAGGAAGAGGCGCGCATGCTCAACCACAACTACATCGGCACGGAGCACATCCTGCTCGGCCTGATTCACGAGGGTGAGGGCGTCGCGTCCAAGGCCCTCGAGAGCCTCGGCATCTCGCTGGAGTCAGTCCGCGAGCAGGTGCAGGAGATCATCGGCCAGGGGCAGCAGGCCCCGTCCGGCCACATCCCCTTCACGCCGCGCGCCAAGAAGGTCCTCGAGCTCTCGCTGCGCGAGGCTCTCCAGCTTGGCCACAACTACATCGGAACCGAGCACATCCTGCTCGGCCTGATCCGCGAGGGCGAGGGTGTCGCCGCCCAGGTCCTCGTGAAGCTCGGCGCCGACCTCAACCGCGTCCGCCAGCAGGTCATCCAGCTGATCTCGGGCTACCAGGGCAAGGAGGGCCAGTCCCCGGGTGTCGGTTCGGGCACCCAGACGGAGGGCACGCCAGCGGGTTCCCTGGTCCTCGACCAGTTCGGCCGCAACCTGACGCAGGCCGCCCGCGAGGGCAAGCTCGACCCGGTCATCGGGCGCGAGAAGGAGATCGAGCGGGTCATGCAGGTGCTGTCGCGCCGCACCAAGAACAACCCCGTCCTCATCGGCGAGCCGGGCGTCGGCAAGACCGCTGTGGTCGAGGGCCTGGCCCAGGACGTCGTCCGGGGCGAGGTGCCCGAAACCCTCAAGGACAAGCAGCTCTACACCCTCGACCTCGGCGCGCTGGTGGCCGGCAGCCGCTACCGCGGCGACTTCGAGGAGCGGCTGAAGAAGGTCCTGAAGGAGATCCGCACGCGCGGCGACATCATCCTGTTCATCGACGAGATCCACACCCTGGTCGGTGCGGGCGCCGCCGAGGGAGCCATCGACGCCGCGAGCATCCTCAAGCCCATGCTGGCCCGGGGCGAGCTCCAGACGATCGGCGCCACCACGCTCGATGAGTACCGCAAGTACATCGAGAAGGACTCCGCGCTGGAGCGGCGCTTCCAGCCGATCCAGGTCGCCGAGCCGACGCTCGCGCACACCATCGAGATCCTCAAGGGCCTGCGCGACCGCTACGAGGCACACCACCGGGTGTCGATCACCGACGCCGCCCTGGTGTCGGCGGCCAACCTCGCCGACCGCTACGTCAACGACCGCTACCTCCCCGACAAGGCCATCGACCTGATCGACGAGGCGGGCGCACGCCTGCGCATCCGCCGCATGACGGCCCCGCCAGACCTGCGCGAGTTCGACGAGAAGATCTCGACGGTCCGGCTCGAGAAGGAGTCGGCCATCGACGGCCAGGACTTCGAGAAGGCTGCGCGCCTGCGCGACCAGGAGAAGACCCTCCTGGCTGCGAAGGCCAAGCGCGAGTCGGAGTGGAAGTCCGGCGACATGGACATCGTGGCCGAGGTCGACGAGGAGCTCATCGCCGAGGTCCTCGCCGCCAGCACGGGCATCCCGGTGTTCAAGCTCACCGAGGAGGAGTCCAGCCGGCTGCTCCACATGGAGGACGAGCTGCACAAGCGCATCGTCGGCATGGACGACGCCATCAAGGCGCTCTCCCAGGCGATCCGCCGCACCCGAGCCGGCCTCAAGGACCCGCGGCGCCCCGGTGGGTCGTTCATCTTCGCCGGGCCCACGGGCGTCGGCAAGACCGAGCTGGCCAAGACGCTGGCCGAGTTCCTCTTCGGCGACGAGGACAGCCTGATCCAGCTCGACATGTCCGAGTTCTCCGAGAAGCACACGGTGTCGCGCCTGTTCGGCTCGCCACCCGGCTACGTCGGCTACGAGGAGGGCGGCCAGCTCACCGAGAAGGTGCGCCGCAAGCCGTTCTCGGTGGTGCTCTTCGACGAGGTCGAGAAGGCGCACCCGGAGATCTTCAACTCGCTGCTGCAGGTGCTCGAGGACGGCCGGCTCACCGACTCCCAGGGCCGGATGGTCGACTTCAAGAACACAGTGATCATCATGACCACCAACCTCGGCACGCGTGACATCGCCAAGGGCGTCTCGCTGGGCTTCGCCTCCGGCGGCGACACCCGCGGCGACTACGAGCGGATGAAGAACAAGGTGACCGACGAGCTGAAGCAGCACTTCCGTCCCGAGTTCCTCAACCGGGTCGACGACACGATCGTCTTTCCCCAGCTCACGCGGGAGGAGATCGTCGCGATCGTCGACCTCGAGATCGCCAAGCTCGACAAGCGGCTCAAGGACAAGGACATGGCGATCGAGCTCACGACCGCGGCCAAGAACCTCCTGGCCAAGAAGGGTTACGACCCGGTCCTTGGCGCCCGGCCGCTGCGTCGCACGATCCAGCGCGAGATCGAGGACTCGCTCTCCGAGAAGATCCTCTACGGCGAGCTCAAGGCCGGCGAGATCGTCGTGGTCAACGCGACCGGCGAGGGCAAGGACGACACCTTCACCTTCGAGGGCACGCCGCACCCGCGCGCCATCGATGTCCCGCTCGTGGAGGCGGGCGACAGCGCCGACGCCGGCTGACCGCTCAGCCAGCACAGCGACAAGAGGTATGCCGCGGACCCCAGGTCCGCGGCATACCTGCGTTGCGGCATACCTGCGTTGCGGCATACCTGCGTTTGCGCCCCGTGCCGATCCCGGTACGGATGCGGTGGCGGCCCGACCACGGCCCGGCCACGGCCCGGCCAGTAGCGTTCGGTCATGACCTGGAGGTACGTCCGGAGAGCCATCCTGAGGGGCATCTGGAGAGACTCCGCATGAGCGGCCTCACGGTGCGGGCTGCCCGGGCCGCTGACGTGCGGGGGATCCGCGAGCTCGTGCGCCCGCTCGCCGAGCAGCGGGTGCTGGTGTCCAAGGACGTGGTGCAGTACTACGAGGGCCTCCAGCAGTTCCGGGTGGCCGAGGTCCAGGGCCGGCTGGTCGGCTGCGGGGCGCTGCACGTGCTCTGGGAGGACCTCGGGGAGATCCGTACCCTCGCGGTCGACGCGGCCTTCAAGGGCCATGGGATCGGCTCGGCCATCCTCGACCAGCTCGTGCAGGATGCCCTGGCCCTCGGGCTCAGCAGGCTGTTCTGCCTGACCTTCGAGACCGAGTTCTTTGGCCGGCACGGCTTCGAGCCGATCGAGGGCCAGGCGGTGTCGCCGGAGGTCTACGCCGAGCTGCTGCGGTCCTACGACGAGGGAGTGGCCGAGTTCCTGGACCTGGAACGCGTCAAGCCCAACACCCTCGGCAACACCCGGATGCTGCGCCAGCTGTGACCGCGACGAGATGGCGAGCGGAATCCTCGCTGACCGCGGTTCCGCGAGGTTTCGGCACCGGACGCCCTCGGGCTCAGGCGGGGAGCCTGAACCGCCCGCCGGTGAGCGGCTCCACCAGCCCGTCGGCGACCAGCGAGTCGAGACAGCGCTCGCGCTGCTGTTGGTGCGGCCAGGCCGTCACCAAGGCCTGGTGGGCCACCGGCTCCGGAGCCTGGCGCAGCACTGCGAGCAGAGCGCCCCTCGCCTGGCGGTCGGTGCCGTGCCAGGCCTGCCCCCTGCGGCGCGGCCCGTCGTATGCCGGCCGGCCGGCTCCCAGCCAGGCGCAGGAGGAGGCGATCGGGCAGTCCCCGCAGCGGGGGCTTCGGGCCGTGCACAACAGCGCGCCGAGCTCCATCACGGCGACGTTCCAGACCCGGGCTGCAGCCGGGCCCAGGGGGAGCAGCCCGGCGGCGAGGTCGGTCTCGGCACGAGTCAGTGCGGGTGCGGGCACGGGCTGTCCGGACACGGCGCGGGCCAGGACGCGACGCACGTTGGTGTCGACCACGGTCGTGCGCTCGCCGAACGCGAAGGCGGCCACGGCGGCCGCGGTGTAGCTGCCCACGCCGGGGAGAGCGAGCAGCTCGTGAGCCAGGCGGGGAACCTCTCCTCCATGGCGGTCCACCATCG
>DASSJT010000012.1:0-21047 GCA_035691065.1 Dermatophilaceae bacterium | reverse complement strand
CCACCGGAAGGCCAGGGTCCGGCCGTGCACCTCCAGCAGGGCAAGACTGTTGTCGAACCACGGCCCGTGGGTGACGACCCAGGGGTATGCCGGGTCGGGCACCTTGCGCGAGCGGCTCGCCATCAGGCGCAGCGGCCGGGCCAGACGCTTGCCCACCAGCGCGGTGACGACTCGGATGCCCCGCGGCAGGGGGTTGCGGATCGGGGAGCAGACGGCCTGCAGCACGGTCGAGCTCCCGGGCGGCAGTGCCTCGGGCTGCACCTGGGTGACGTAGGAGTTATGGACGTCGCCGGACAGAAAGGCCACAGTGGCCGGGGCACGGCCACGCTCGCCGCGAGCCACCTCCATCACCATCTCGAAGACCTGGGCGAAGCCCTCCTGGAACGCCGCCCAGTGCTCGAGGTCGAGGGCCCGCCGAAGCCACTCGCCGAGCCGGGCGGGCCGCCGCCCCCAGGCCCCCTCGGCGAGTGCCTCGTCGATGGCCTCGAGGTCGTGCAGGCCCGGCAGCATCATGAACGGCAGGGATGTGCCGATCAGGAGGTGCTCCACGCCGCCCTGCAGCTGGCTGTCCAGCCACCGCATCTCCTCGGCGTCGATCATCGAGCGCCGGTCGGGGTCGAGCTGTCGGGCGGCCCGGGAGTCGACCACCACGAGCCGGGAGTCGCCGAGGTCGATGGTGTAGCTCCAGCGGTAGCTCTCGGGATCGCGGTCGGCCGCCTCGACCAGGGCTTCGAGCGGCTGCGTCAGGTCGACCTCGTCGTCGGCTCCACTCTCCTGGTGGGCGGCGATGAGCTGCCAGATCTCGTCCTCGGACAGTGCCTTGGGCGACAGGTTGCCGACGTGCTGGTAGACCCAGTAGGAGGCCAGGCCGCCGACGATCCGCTCGTGCCACCACGCCTTGGCCTCCATCTCCCTGCGCCAGTCGATGGAGGTGTTCCAGTCGTCCCGGATGTCGTGGTCGTCGAAGATCATGACGCTCGGCACGGTCGACAGCAGCCACCGGTTGGCCGGATCGCTCCAGGCGAGCCGGTAGAGGTGGGCGTACTCGTTGTAGTCCTTCAGCTCCTCCCACGGCGGCTCGTCGAGGCTGCGGCGCGAGGCGATGAACTCGCGCATCTCATCGGACGTCTCGTCGGCGTAGACCTGGTCGCCCAGGAACACCATGAGGTCCGGGAGCGCCTCGGGCGGCTGGGCGGCGAGGTGGAGCGCGAACGCGCGCATGGCGTCGACCCCATGGGTGGCGTTGCCCTCAGCGGTGTGCGGCACGCTGGTGCGGCACGAGCCGAAGGCCAGGCGGGTCGGGCGTCGCCGGTCGAGGGTCAGGATGCGGCTCGGCGGGTAGTCCGACCGTGCGGGAGGCCACACCGACCTGCCGTCGAGCTGCACGGCATACTCCTCGCTGCTCCCGGCCTCCAGCCCGGTGAGGCACACGACCGCGTAGTGGTGGCCGTGGAGCCCGAAGGTGCGGGCACTCCACTCCCGCTCGCCGATGCGCACGGTGACGCGGCACGCCGCCGCCGTCTGCACCCAGACGGTCGCCGACGTCTCGCCGACGTGCCGCAGCATCGGGCCGAGCACCAGGTCTTGCGGCGGAGAGGCAGCGTCAGGATCCATGCCCTGTTTCTACACCGGTGGGAACCCCGAATTGCGCGATGCGCGCGGGAACGCCGAAGGGCGCCCTCCCTTGGGGAGACCGCCCTTCAGTCGTATGCCGTGTGGCTGGCGCTACTGAGCCCTCGGCTCAGAAGTCCATGCCACCCATGTCGCCCGCACCGGGGGCCGCGGGCGCAGCCTTCTCGGGCTTGTCGGCGACGACGGCCTCGGTGGTGAGGAAGAGCGCGGCGATCGACGCGGCGTTCTGGAGCGCGGAGCGCGTCACCTTCGCCGGGTCGATGATGCCCTCCTTGATGAGGTCGACGTACTCGCCCGTTTCGGCGTTGAGGCCCCAGCCGGCGTCGAGGTGACTGACCTTCTCGGCCACCACGCCCCCCTCGAGGCCGGCGTTCATGGCGATCTGCTTCAGCGGGGCCTCGGCGGCGACACGCACGATGTTGGCGCCGGTGGCCTCGTCACCTTCGAGCTCGAGCTTCTCGAACGCGGCCCGGGTCGCCTGGAGCAGGGCCACGCCACCACCGGCGACGATCCCCTCCTCGATGGCAGCCTTGGCGTTGCGCACGGCGTCCTCGATCCGGTGCTTGCGCTCCTTGAGCTCGACCTCGGTCGCGGCGCCGGCCTTGATCACCGCAACACCGCCGGCCAGCTTGGCCAGGCGCTCCTGCAGCTTCTCGCGGTCGTAGTCGCTGTCGGACTTCTCGATCTCGGCGCGGATCTGGTTGACCCGGCCGGCGATCTGGTCGGCGTCGCCGGCACCCTCGACGATGGTCGTCTCGTCCTTGGTGACCACGACCTTGCGGGCGTGGCCCAGCAGGTCGACGTCGGCGGTGTCGAGCTTGAGGCCGACCTCCTCGGAGATGACCTGGCCACCAGTGAGGATGGAGATGTCGGCCAGCATCGCCTTGCGGCGGTCGCCGAAGCCTGGCGCCTTGACCGCGATGGACTTGAAGGTGCCGCGGATCTTGTTGACGACGAGGGTGGACAGGGCCTCGCCATCGACGTCCTCGGCGATGACCAGCAGCGGCTTGCCCGACTGCATGACCTTCTCCAGCAGCGGCAGAAGGTCCTTGATGCCGGAGATCTTGGAGTTGACCACGAGGACGTACGGGTCCTCGAGGACGGCCTCCATGCGCTCGGGGTCGGTCACGAAGTAGTGGCTGATGTAGCCCTTGTCGAAGCGCATGCCCTCGGTGAGCTCGAGCTCGAGGCCGAAGGTGTTGCTCTCCTCGACGGTGATGACGCCTTCCTTGCCGACCTTGTCCATGGCCTCGGCGATCATCTCGCCGATCTGGGGGTCAGCGGCAGAGATCGAGGCGGTGGAGGCGATCTGCTCCTTGGTCTCGACGTCCTTGGCCATCTCAAGCAGCTGCGCCGAGACGGCGTCAACGGCCTTCTCGATGCCGCGCTTGAGCGCCATCGGGTTGGCGCCGGCCGCGACGTTGCGCAGCCCCTCCTTGACCAGGGCCTGGGCTAGCACGGTGGCGGTGGTGGTGCCGTCGCCAGCGACGTCATCCGTCTTCTTGGCAACTTCCTTGACCAGCTCCGCGCCGATCTTCTCGTACGGCTCTTCGAGCTCGATCTCCTTGGCGATGGACACACCATCGTTGGTGATCGTGGGTGCGCCCCACTTCTTCTCGAGGACGACGTTCCGGCCCTTGGGGCCGAGGGTTACCTTGACGGCATCGGCGAGGATGTTCATTCCCCGCTCGAGACCGCGGCGTGCCTCTTCATCAAAAGCGATGATCTTGGGCATTCGGGTGGTTCCTCCCACGCGAATCGATGTGTGCGGTCAGCAGGCGCCCGCGACGGACGGCCCGGCTCGTGCGGCTCACGTCGCCCGCGCTCCCCGGACCTCACCAGACTGACCAGGATTGTCACTCTCAGGGTGAGAGTGCTAACGCCATTATTGGCACTCTCGGGGTGAGAGTGCAAACGCGCGGCGGTATGCCGGCCGGTCGCCCGGGCAGCCCCGGCCCCTTCCCGGCGCCGCTCCCATCGACCCGGCCCGGCGGTGAGCCGCCGGGCCGGCATACCCACCGGTCCCTCCCGGCGATGCGGGGCGAGCGGGAATCCGGGCAAACCCGTTGACAGGCGGCGGCACGACGTCCGAGGGTCTGCGCAGGAGGTCATGCGATGGAGCACGAAGCAGGCGTCACGTCCGCGCGGTCCAGGGCGGCGGCTGGAGAGTTCGCCGTCGTCCAGGCGTTCTTCGAGGAGCGGGCCCGCACTGTGCAGGATGACCCCGACGCCTGTGACTTCACGTTCGGAAACCCTCAGGAGATGCCGCTTCCCGGCCTTGTCGCCGCCCTGAAGCAGAGCGCCGAGCCGCTGGACAAGGACTGGTTCGCCTACAAGACCAGCGAGGAGCTACCCCGCACGGTGCTCGCCAAGGCCCTCACCGAGGAGCTCTCCCTGCCGTTCGAACCCGAGGACATCGCCCTCACGGCCGGGGCGTTCGGAGCGATCGCGCTGGCGTTCCACCTGCTCACCGATCCCGGGGACGAGGTCGTCATCCCCGTGCCGGGATGGTTCCTCTACGCCCCGATGCTGCGCCAGGCCGGCCTCGTGCCGGTGAAGGCCGCGCTGGCTCCGGACACGTTCGACCTCGACCTCGATGCCATCGCCGACGCGATCAGCCCGCGAACGCGCATCGTCGTGGTCAACACCCCGCACAACCCGACCGGGCGGATCTACTCCAGCGCATCGCTCAGGGCGCTGGCCGACCTGCTGGATGAGGCCTCCGGGCGCATCGGCCGCCGCATCTTCATCCTGTCCGACGAGCCGTACCGACGGATCCGCTTCGACGGGACCGACTTCACCAGCCCAGCGGCGCACTACCCGTGGACGCTCGTCGACTACAGCTACGGCAAGGTCCTGCTCGCCCCGGGCCAGCGACTGGGCTACCTCGCCCTCTCCCCGAACCTCCCGGAGCAGGACCGGGCGGCCCTGCGCGACCTGCTCTTTCCCACGCAGGCCGCCCTCGGCTGGACCTTTCCCGAGGCGATCATGCAGCACTCGGTGCCGGCTCTCGAGACGGTCTCCATCGACGTCGCGGAGCTCCAGCGCAAGCGTGACCGGATGCTCGGCGCACTTGCTGAGTACGGTTACCGGATGACCCGCCCCGAGGGGACGTTCTACCTCTGGGGCGCGGCGCCCGGCGGTGATGCCCTGCGCTTCTCTATGTGGCTCGCCACGCGCTCCGTGCACGTGATGCCCGGCACCCTCTTCGAGCGGCCGGCCGAGTTCCGCATCTGCCTGACCGCCACCAGCGACATGGTGGAGCGCTCCCTGCCGTCCTTCCGGGATGCCGCCGTCGCCCTGTCCCCGCGTTAGGAGTTGGCTTTAGTAGGAGTTGGCTTTAGCTGTCAGGGCTGGCTTGGCCGTCAGGGCTGGCTTGCGTCGATGACGCAGAACCGGTTGCCGTCGGGGTCCTCGAGCACGACGAAGTCGTGCGGGTCGTCGGGGTAGGGCCAGTCCTCGACCCGGCGCGCCCCGAGGGCGAGCAGGCGATCGACCTCGGCGTCCTGGTCAGCGGCATACAGGTCAAGGTGGATGTGCGGCACGGCGGCGGGGCGGGTCTCGCCCTCGTTGAGCGACAAGCCGGGCCCTGACCCGCTGCGGGGTTGCAGGATGACCCAGTCGGGCTCCGGCTCGTAGCGCGGCACGTAGTCGAGGGCCGCCGCCCAGAAGTCCATGGCCGCCGCGACGTCCCTGACGTTGACGACGACCGAGCCGATCCGCAGGTTCGCGCTCATCACAGCCTCCGTTCCTGTCCCCGCACCTTCCCCGCACGACGGACCCGGGGACGCTCGAGGGAGCTTCCCGTCCGCCACGACGTCATACGCTTGCCGCCGGCCTGCTGGCGCCGGCCCTGTCCCAAGCTCCCGCTCCAGCCCCTTGCGACGGGAGCGCTTTGACCGCGACCGTGGGGCGCCGCCCTCTGGGCAGCGCCCCACGGTTTTGTGCGCACGTGGAGCTGGGTCAGCCTCCCGGCTGGGTCACCCCGTTGACCTTCAGGGTGTACCTGGCCTGCTTCGGCGCCGTCTCCGTGTCGTCGTCGTACATGACGATCGCTGCGACGGTGCTGGCCGTCGTGCCGAGGGCGGCGGTGAGCGCAGAGCCGTTCAGCGCGCCGTTGAAGGAGCCGTCGAGCGCCAGCCTGTGCACCCAGACCGGGGTCCCGTCAGCGCCGTAGCCGAGCAGCTGCACGGTGAAGCCCTGCACCGGGATCGGGTTCACCTCCGTGGCCGACTGCCAGCCAGTGAGCGAGCTGCTCGGCAGGCTGGTGTCACCCACGCTGATGTTCCGGACCCAGAAACCGCCCTCATCCACACCGGAGTCGGTGATGTAGCGGAAGGCCAGCAGGATGCTCTGACCCGCGTAGCTGGACAGGTCCGCCGTCTGGGTCCGCCACGTCCCGGAGTCTCCCGTGAGACCCGGAAGGTTGGCGACGACCTGCGAGATGGCACCCGGGTCGTGGCTCGAGGTCGAGTCCGTCGTCGCCAGGCTGGTCCAGGTCTTGCCACCGTCGGTGGAGACCTGGGCGTAGCCGAAGTCCCAACCGACCTCTGTGTCCCACAGGGCGTCGAAGGTCACGGTCGGTGAGCCGCTCGGGACGGTCACCTGTCGGACGATGGCCCGGTCGAGGTTCGGACCGCAGCCGGAGTAGAGCGCCGCTGCCCCGGTCCCGTCGGGCACACTGCTGCACGAGGTGTCGGCCGTGGTCGCGTCCGGCGGCGTGGTGTCGACCGACCACTGGATCGGGTCGGGCTCCAGCTGTGAGGCGCCGTCGAAGGTGATCTCGCTGATCGACCCGGCGGACACATAGCCGCCGGAGCCGTCACGCAGGCGCACGTAGTCCGAGCCGTTCGGCGGGGCACCCGGGTCGGAGTAGGCCTCGGCGGTGTCCCAGTTGACCTTCGCGCTGAGCGAGTCGGCCGTCAGAGCCGAGGCAATGCCACCGTTGACCGTGCCGCCAGCATCGATCTTGGCGTCGAGGGACAGCATGGCGGCCCAGTCGTGCACCGTCTGGCGGGCCGTGACGCCGGCGATCTGGCCGTCGAGGACGGTCTGCAGCCCCACGAGTCCGTTGCCGTCCTCACGGTGCAGCGCCGTCATCGCGTCCTCGCCGTAGTGGCTCTCGAAGTACTCCATGAAGCTGTAGACCGCGCCGTAGTCGCACAGCGTCTCCGGTGCGCCCTGGTCACCCCAGGCAGTCAGGGAGTTCTCCGGCCCGCCGAACGACGTCGGCAGGTAGCCCATGATGCAGGCGAGGTGGGAGTCCGCAGCCGGGTTGTCCGGTGGCAGGCTCGGATCGACGTAGCCCACCAGCGTCTGGGCCCAGTCTGAGAGCCCCTCGTTGATCCACGACGCCTCGTCGGGGTCCTCGTAGTACTCCAGCAGGTGCTGGTACTCGTGCGCGAACACGCCCTCGTAGAGGTGGGGGCGCGGCAGGCCGAGAGCCCGCGACGGGTCCGCCTTGATCTTCGCCGTGCAGGCCTGGTAGGCCGGGTCGGCCGAGTCGTTCGGCGGGTTCGCGCCCGTGCGATGCAGCCAGTCGAACGCGTCGATCGTCATGACGTTGCGGTCGAAGTACTCGTTGAACACCGAGTAGAAGAAGCCCGCGATGTAGGTCTGGCCGTCGGGCGTGGTGGGGTCGTAGTAGTTGGCGTCCCGCACGTTGTCGACCAATGTCACGATGTTGTCGCCCTCGCCCTTGTACTCCGAGGAGGGCAGGCTGGGGATCAGCTTCGGGAGCACGGCGCTGTGGCCGTTGCGCGCCGGTGGCACCGAGAAGGTCGCCGACTCCTTCGGGTAGATGTTGCCGTCGAACTCGTGGATGAAGTTGGAGACCTGTGCATCCGTCACGTTCGTGAGGTTGAGGTCGTTGCGACAGTCACCCGCAGGGAAGGCCCGGTCGTTCGCGACCCACACCTCGATGTGGTTGCCCACGCCGCGGAGGGTGTAGTTCTTCAGGTAGATCCGGCCTCGCGCGTCGTCGAGCGCCAACCAGGTGCGCGTGGTGCCGACCTTGGCCGGCCCCAGCGGCGGCTGGCCGTTGACCTTCTCGCTCTCCTCCTTGCTGATGGAGAGTTCCTTGCCCGCGTTGTAGTCGGGCCCGGTGTGCCGGAGCCCGCTGCCAGGCCGGTCCTTGTCGGATCCAGTCGCAGGTACCGCCGATGCGGTTCCCGCCGACATAGCGAGCCCCGTTGCCAGAAGCGCGGCAGATCCCGCTGCCAAGGCTCTGGATTTCCGCCATTCCCTCATAAATGAACTCCTCCCTTGGGTAACCCAGCGAGGCAGCAGGAAATCGTGCGGCGACGCGGGGGTGGGGGCAGTCAAGCAGGCAAATGGGCATTCCGTTAACAGATTGACGGGATTCCGCCGTGTTTCGCCCGCCGCGCATGGGTCCCGCCCCCCCGGCCGCCAGGACTGGGCAACCGCAGCCGATGCCCTTCGCCAAAGGCGGCGTGGCAGCATGCCCGGGTGACCGACAGCGACTACCCGCGACGCACGACGTGCCCGCGCTGCGGGGCGCAGGTGCCCGAGGGACCCCACTGGGCCACGTGGTGTGACCAGTGCGACTGGAACGTCGTCGCCGGCCACGCCGGGGCCGCGAGACTGCGCTTCCTCGACCGCGCGAAGCGGCGTGTCGTCGACCGGGCTGCTGGTCGGCTGTCACGCAGCATCGAGTCCGATCCCAGCCGGCTCGAGCACCGGCCGTCGCGGGCATTCGAGCTCGGGCTCTCCCTTGTCGCCCTGGGTGGCTACGCCGGTGTCGGCGTTGTGGGGGCACTCGCAGCACTCGGCCGGCTGCCGGTCGGCTTCTGGCGCTGGCCGCTGGCCGTCTTCTGCGCCCTCCTTCTCTGGGCGCTGCATCCCCGCGGGCCTCGTCTCGGCCCTGATGAGCATGAGGTGAGCCGGGAGGAGTGCCCAGCACTGCACGAGGCCGTAGGCCTGGTCGCCACCGCCGTGCAGGCGCCGAAACCCGAGCGCATCGCCGTCACCCTCGAGCCGCGGGTCGACGCCCGTCCCCTCGGCCTCGCGGGCAGGCCCGCGCTCGTGATCGGCCTGCCTCTCTGGGCGGCGAGTGGCTGGGCAGCCCGGACCGCGCTGCTCGCCCACGAGATCGCCCATCAGGACGACCGCCAGAGTGCCGTGGGGCAGGTCGTGGCCACCGCCCGGCACCTGGCCTGGGAGGCGGTCCATGTCATGTGGCCGGTCCCAGGCGACGTGGTCTCGCTGCGCCCCTCGAACCGTCCACTGGGCGGACTGGCGAGGGCTGTGCAGCGGGGCTTCGCCCTGCCTCTGGTGGGATTCGCGCTGCTCCTGGACCTCGCGGGGGCACCGGTCCGCATGGTCGCGGAGTACCGAGCCGACGCCGCCGCCGCACGGGTGGCCGGGACCGGGGCCGCCGTCGCAGCGCTCGCCTCCCTGACGGCCGTTGACCCACTCCTCGTACCCGCACGCTCCGCCGTGCGCCGGGATGAGGACCCGTGGGCCGCGCTCGAGGCTCTGCCGCCACCGCCGGGCCGCGAGGTCGAGCGCCTCACCCGCGCTTCCCGGGCGCTGGGCCACCACACGGACAGCGAGCACCCACCCACCTGGATGCGGATCCGGGTGCTGGGGGCGGTGCGGGGGGCGGCGCTGGGGATGGCGCAGGAGGAGGCGCGGGTCACCATTCCGCCCGACCTGCGGGAACGCGTCAACGCCGCGATGGCAGCACTCCAGCGCAGGTTCGATGCGGACTTCCGCGCGCGCCTGACGGCTTAGGAGGTATGCCGTTGGGATGGCCGTGCGTCAGCCCTGCCGGCCCTCGAACGCCGACGGGAAAGCGTCGCGATAGCACTGGAGCTCGATGCCCGGGGTGCTCACCGGCGTGGCCGACAGCACCGCGTGGGCAACCGCGCGTGCCACGCAGTCAGATGCGACCTCCATCAGGGCAACCAGCCCAGGCAGCTCCGGTCCAGCACGATCGCCCGTGGCGAGCGCGAACAGTGTGTCCCCGTCCAGGAGGGTGTGCACCGGCGAGACCGCCCGAGCCAGCCCGTCGTGACCGATGCCGGCCAGCTTCTGGCACTGGGCCTTGGTGAGCGCGGCGTCCGTGGCGATGACGCCGATGACCGTGGCAGTGCCGGGCCGAGCTGCCTTGGCCTGCGCCTCCGCCAGCTCCCGCGCCACGCCTTCGCGATGCGCGGCGGCCTCGTCCGGCGAGGGGGTGCGCAGCCCGGCGAACTCGTCACCGAGACCCAGCCGGACGGCATACAGCTCTCCTGTGGCCAGGTCGAGCGAAGAGCCGAAAGCGTTGACGGCGACCAGGGCGGCGACCGTGGTCCCATCAGGCAGCACCGCGCTCGCTGAACCGACACCACCCTTGAGGATTCCGGCCTTGGCCCCAGTGCCTGCGCCGACGTTGCCGAGGGCGACCGGCCAGCTGGAGGCCGCGGCATAGGCAGCCGCGCCCTCGGCCGGACCAGGGTGGGTCGCGAACTCGCCGCCTCGCCCCAGGTCGAAGAGCACCGCCGCGGGGACGATCGGAACCACCTCCCCGGGCTCCCCCATCGGCCATCCCAGCCCATCGGCATACAGGCTGTGCATCACTCCATCGGCAGCCGACAGACCGAACGCGCTGCCGCCGGTGAGGACGACGGCGTTGACGCGGTCGACCAGGTTGCGCGGGTCGAGCAGATCGGTCTCGCGGGTGCCGGGGGCGCCGCCGCGCGCGTCGACGCCGGCGGCACAGCCACCGTCCGGAGCGACCACGACGGTGGTGCCGGTGAGCCAGCCAGGCTCCCGCCTGGTGGCGTGGCCGACGCGGATGCCGGGTACGTCGGTGAGCGAGTTGGTGGGGCCGGGGCGAAGGTCGACTCCGAACATGGCCCCAGCCTTCCACCGCCAACGGGGACAGGCGTGCCGGGCCCACAGAGGCAACGGAGGCCGGACGCAGCTACGCCCGTCCGGCTTCCCTCACGGACGGGCGCGGCTGGCTCGGCGGCCCAAGGCGCAGGCTGGGCGGCGCGGCGGTCAGACCTCGATCCCGAGTCGCCGCGCGGAACGGGCGCGCTGCCTCGAGGAGCGGAGCCGGCCCAGCCGCTTGATCAGCATGGGGTCGGCCTCGAGGGCGGCGGGGTTGTCGATCAGGGCGTTGAGGACCTGGTAGTAGCGGGTGGCGCCCATGTCGAACAGCTCGCGGATCGCCTGCTCCTTGGCGCCGGCGTACTTCCACCACTGGCGCTCGAAGGCGATGATCTGGCGGTCCCGATCGGTGAGCTCGAGCCGGCCATGGCGGAACTCGACCTCGATCGAGGGCCCGGAGCCAACAGGCTGGGCGTGCTGTTCGGCGGCGTTCACGGAGGCCCCTTCGTCTCGGCTGACTTCACTGTAACGACCAAATCACACCGGTGTCATTCCACCGTGTGAGGCTGGCTCTGGCGTGTCTGCATGTGCTGGTCACACCGGCCACATCGGCACCAGGGGGCCCTCTGGGCACACCTCCGGACCATCCATGCGATCGGTCGAGCACCCCGGGCGCGACGGCGCTGGCGCGTCCGACCGGGCTAGACCTTGCCAGCCGCAGACCGGTGCTCACGCCATGGTATCGAGGATGGCGCTGATGTCGGCCTCTGTGGTCTGCGGGTTCACGATCGCGAAGCGGGTCAGGGTTTCTCCCTCGTGCGAGGTCGGCACCACGAAGGCGAACTCGTCTGCCAGCAGCCGGTCCGACCACTCCTGGTACTGGCCGGGTGTCCACCCCAGCCTGCGGAAGACCACCACGGACAGGTCCGGCTCCCGCACCAGCTCGACGTACTCGCGCCGCCGGATCTCCTCCGCGGCGAACCGCGTCACCGCCAGGGTGCGCTCGATCGCCGTCGTGTAGGCCTCCGTGCCGTGAGTGGCCAGGGAGAACCAGAACGGCAGCCCGCGGGCCCGCCGGGAGAGCCCGACCGCGTAGTCCGTCGGGTTCCACTCCGGGGCTTCGGTCAGCACGTCGAGGTAGGACGCCTTCTGCGTGTGGGCCGCCCGGGCCAGACGGGGCTCCCGGTACAGCAGGGCGCAGCAGTCGAACGGCGCGAACAGCCACTTGTGCGGGTCGACGATGAAGGAGTCGCAGTGCTCGATGCCGGCGTAGCGGTTGCGCACGGACGGCGCCGCCAGTCCCGCGCCGCCATAGGCACCGTCGACGTGGAACCAGATCCCGAGCTCACGGCATACCTCCGCGACTGACGCCAGGTCGTCGATGATGCCGAGGTTGGTCGTGCCCGCCGTTGCGACCACGGCGAAGAACGTCTTCGGCTCGTGGGCCAGCAGCACCTCGCGGAGGTGGTCGCCGGTGAGCCGCCCATGCTCGTCCACGGGCACGCCGACGAGCTCGGCGTCCATGAGGTCGCACGCCGACTGGATGGACGAGTGCGCGCCCTGGGTGCCTGCCACGCGGAACGGCCGCTGGCCCTCGGCGGCTTTCATGCGGGCGGTATGCCGGGCGGCCGCCAGTGCGGACAGGTTGCCGACCGTGCCACCCGGCACGAAGACCCCGCCTGCCACTTCGGGCAGTCCGGCAAGGTCGGCGATCCAGCGCAGCGCCTGGTTCTCTGCGTAGACGGCCCCCGCGCCCTCGAGCCAGGAGCCGCCATAGATGGACGACGCTCCGACCACGAGGTCGAACATGGCGGCGGCGTCGCTCGGGGCGCACGGGATGAACGACAGGTATCGCGGGTGGTCGATCGAGAGGCAGGCCGGGGCGAGGTGCTGCTGGAAGAGCTCCAGCGCCTCGAGGCCGCCCATCCCCTTGGGGCTGATCGCGTCGCCCGCGACCGAGTCGAGCTCGGCCTGTGTGCGGGGGGAGTCGAGCGGCACCGGGTCAAGCTTCAGCCGGTTCTCGGAGTAGGCGAGGATGGCCGCTCCGAGGGCCTCGACTGCTTCGTCGTTGTTGCCGTGCACGCGGGGAGTCTAGGGGGCTAGCCTCGAGGCAGGGAGGACCGATGCCATGCCCATCTTCATGATCGAGCGGAAGTTCGCCGAGCCTGTGGCCCCTCGTCTGAACGCGTTCGACGAGCTCAACGCCATCAACGACGACCAGGGGGTCCGCTGGCTCTACTCGTTCCTTTCGCCGGACCGGCTGCGCACGTTCTGCCTCTACGAGGCAGAGTCGGCCGAGGCCATCCGCCGAGCCGCGGAGCGCGCCGGGATCCCGGCCGACCTGGTCATCGAGGTCTCGGCCCGGGTCTATCCCGACGGCAGCATGACGCCTGTGGCGTAGCTCTTCCGCCGGCCCAGGCGTCGCAGGCGGCGCAGGCCTCCTTGAGCCCCACCCGGCGCAGGCCCCTTGAGCCCCAGCCGGCGCAGACACCTTGAGCCCCAGCCGGCGCAGGCACCTTGAGCCCCAGCCGACCAGGCCGCCTTGAACCCGTGCCGGCTCAGCCGGGTCACCCGGTACCGTCCGGTGGCCTGCCGTTCCCGAGCAGGCCGTGGGCTGCGGCATACATGGCCGCCTGCGTGCGGTTCTCTGAACCGGTCTTCATCAGAATGCTCTTGATGTGGTTGGTCACGGTGTTCTCGCTGATCACCAGGCGTGCCGCGAGCTCCCGGTTGCTCAGACCCTCCGCCAGGAGGCGCAGCACCTCGACTTCACGGCGGGTGAGGCCGTCGGGGCCCTGCGGCGCGGCCTTGGGGCCTACCAGGCGGGAGAGCCGGGGGACGCCAAGAGTCTGCGCCGCGGTGGTGACCTCTCCCTGCACGGCGTCGATGCGGGAGGCCGGGGCTCGAGTGCGCTTGAGGTGGTCGAGCAGAGCAGCCTGGGTGTATGCGGCGAAGAGGGGGGCTCGCATGCGGCGGTCCATCTCGATGGCTGCAGAGAACAGGTCGATCGCCGACCGGTCCCCGAGGACGGACTCGACCATGGCGAGGTAGCGATCCGCCGCGCCGAAGGCCGCGATCAGAGGCCCCACCGCGAGGTTGGTGCCGCGGAACTCGGCCAGCAGCGGGTGCACCCGGGCGGCCGCCCCAGCGTCCCGGAGCCACCAGACCGCGTCGGCCAGGAAGGTCAGGGTGGCCGGCCAGGTGGACGACTTCTCGTAGGGTCCGAGGTCGCCGTCGAGAACCGCCGCTAGAACCCGGCCTGCGCCCTGGCGAAGCCCGAGCTCGGTGTAGAGGGCGAGCAGTCCGGGTGCCCAGTGCTGCGCCAGGCTCTCCTCTCCCGTGATCAGCCCGCTGACCTGCCGCAAGGTCTCGGACTCGCGCTTGATGACGAAGGTCTGGAGGGAGAGCCGTTCCACGAAGTCGACCGGCCCCTGGGCGTCCTCCATCCCCAGCAGCTCCGCGTTGACCTGGGCCGCTCCGGCGACGTCCCCGAGCATGAGGCGACGGGAAGCCTCGCAGCACTGCGCCGACAGCACGTGCGCGGCCGCTCTGCTTCTCCGTGCTGCCCGCAACTGGCCCGCGTGGGCTGTGTCGAAGGTTGCGAGGTCGCCGAGCATGTAGGCCAACCGTTCCCCGTTGGATCCGCCATGGAACAGCAGGTCCGCATCATCCTGCTCCGAGCCGATGGCCAGCAGCTCGGTGCACCGCTCGAGCTGCGTCCTGGCGAAGGCCGGCCTTGGCGTCACGATGACCGCACACACCAGCGCGTGGGCGAGGCAGTCGATGTCGCCGGTCGCGCGGGCCAGCTCAATGGTCCGGGTCAGGAGATCCCGAGCCATGGAGCCCTCCCCAGTGAAGGTGAGGGCACGTCCGAGGCTGGCCTGTGCGGTGACGCGCAGCAGGTCCGTGGCGGGGATCGCCGAAGACGACAACGCGTCAGTCAGCAGATCCGCCGCCTCATAGCCCAAGTGCACGAACCACGAGGTGGCTTCGAAGGCGATGGCCGCGCGGAGCCGGTCCCGCGGACTGCCCTGCGCGACAACGGCGCGATGCAGCTCGAGGGCACGTTCGAAATGACCGGCGGAGTGGAACGCCGCCGCCGCCCTGAGGCGCAGGTCGTCTCTCTCTGTCGTGGTGTCGGCCAGCCGCGCTGCCCTCTCGTACATCTCGGCAGCCTCGCTGTGGGCGAGCTGCTTCTGGGCCAAGCGGGCAGCGTCGACCAAGTACTCCACTGCCTTGTCGGCGAAGCCCAGCACCTGGGCCGACGCAAAATGGTGGGCCATGCGTTGGACCCGGTTGTCTGCCGTGGGGAACCGGTCCTCAATGGTCAGGGCCACGTCGGCATGGGCCCTGGCCAGTGCCGACGACGGCATGAGCTGGAGCACCGCCTGCCGGGCAAGGGAGTGGGTGAACCTGAAGTACCCGTCGGCATCGACCCGCCGCTCCACCAGCCCTACCGAGGCCACCGAGTCCATCGCGCGCAGCACGTCCTGCGGGGGCACCTCGGCGACGGTGGACAGCAACAGGGCGTCGACGTCATCGCCGATGACGGCCGCGTACTCGGCCAGGCGGCGCTCTTCCGGAGCGAGCCGGTCGAGCCGGCTCTCGTAGATGTCGCGAACGGACTCCGGAGTGACGGGGAGCCTGTCGCCCAGGCTGTCCAGGCCGCCTCGGCTCGCCAGGTCACGCATCACCTCCCGGAGGAAGAACGGGTTCCCGCCGCTCTGGTCCCGCAGCAGGGTCGCCGCCTCCCGTGCGCGGCGGGCGCTCACCCCCGTTTCAGCGGCGACGTACTCCGCTATGTCCTCCACGTCCAGCGGTCCGAGGTCCAGACGGCGCACCCCCTCGAGCCGGTACAGCTGTGCGATCGTGTGCACCACGTCGGCGGAGCGGTCCGGAGGGGTGCTCCGGTGGGAAGCGACGAACAGGATGCGCTCCTGAGGGGTGTGCTGGACCAGGTAGGAGAGCAGCTCCAACGTGGTCTCGCTCGCCCAGTGGAGGTCTTCGAGAACCAGGACCAGCGGCTGCGTCCTTGCCGCTGACACGAGCATGGCCAGGGCGGCGTCATAGAGCGAGGTGCGACTCGTGGGCTCATCGCCCAGCGGCTCTCCGCGAGTCCCGCCGATGAGCCTGTCCAGGCGGTCGAGCACGCCGACACCGAGATCGACGCCGACAGCGCCACCGGCACCGACACCGCCACCGGCATCGACACCGGCGGCGGACCGGCTGGACAGAGCAGACCTCAGGATGCTCAATGGCTCGACCCACGGCTGGTAAGGCTCGCCGAGCTCGGCGAGACACATGCCCAGCAGCACGACAGCACCGCGTTCGTGCAGCTGGGTGCACGTCTGGGCAAGGAGCCGGGACTTTCCCCCGCCCGGCTCCCCACCGACGAAGACCACCTGCCTGGACCCGCCCTTGGCCGCGTCCCAAGCCTCCCCCAGCACCGCAGACTCGCGATGGCGCCCGACGAAGACCGGACCCGTAACGCTGCCCCAGCGGGTCGGCAGCCCAGGTGGCTGCCATGCCTCCACGAGATCCACGGTAGGGGGCCGACCCTGCTCGGCGTGGACAACTCGCGAAAGACAGGAGCCTGTGGCCGAGGCGGACGACACGGGCGGGCGGGACGAGGCGGGCTGAGGCGGGCCGAGGCGGGCTGAGCCGGGCTGAGCCGGCTGAGGCGGCGAGCCGGCCGTGCCTGACCGGAATTGGCCATGCCGCACGGTTGCTGCAATTTGCCGTGTTCTGGTCATGTGCCGCCACGCTGCGCTTCCTAGCGTGGAAGTCGCCGGGACCGCCGGCACCAGCACTCACTTCAGGGGATTGATCCACATGACACGCACACTGATTCGCCGTTCAGCGTCGGCCTGCGGCGCGGTCGCCCTTGGCGCCCTCCTGCTCGCGGCGCCAGCTTCCGCCAGTCCGGACGGGGGGTTCATCGACGTGGGCCACACCAGCAGGACGACCTCGACGCCCGGTGCCGGCGACGAGCTCGAGCTGTCTCAGTTCGGCCTCGGCGCGCTTGCCGGCGCTGGTCTGGTCACGGCCGGCGCACTGGCCCGCGCCCAGACCCGCCGCCGCAACCTGAGGATGGTGTGAGCACCACTCAGGACCGACGTCCACACCGCGAAGTTGCCCATGGCCATTTCTGGCCATGGGCAACTCATGGTCGAAGTCGCCCATTTCTGGTGATGTGGCGCCTGGCTGCGCCTCTCTAGCGTCGAACTCGGGGATTCCCCACCGATCACGGCAATGGGAGGAAGCATGAAAAACAGCACGATCGCACGTCCCAGGCACCGCTGGCTGGCCGCCGCCACGGCCCTCGTCGTCACGGGTACCGTCGTCGCGAGCGCGGCACGGTCCAGCGCCCTGGGTGAGTCCGACATCGCCCAGGCGCGAGCGGCGACGGCGGACTACCACCGAGTCGAAGCGGCGGAGGCCGCTGGCTACGGCCTGCCGTCAGCGGGTCCACTGCACGAGTGCATCAGCAGCCTCGACGGCATGGGTGCCATGGGATACCACTGGATCAACGGGACCCTCGCCAGCGATGACGTCCTGGACGCCGCAGCCCCCGAGGCCCTCGTCTACGAGCCCGAGTCGAACGGCGGGCTGAGGCTCGTCGCCCTGGAGTTCGTCGTGTTCAAGTCCGTGTGGGAAGCGAGCCACACCGGCGTGCCGGTCCTGTTCGGCCGTCCGCTCAAGCTGATCGAGGCCCCGAACCGCTACTCGGTGCCGTCGTTCTACGAAGTGCATGTGTGGACCGGCAAGCACAACCCGGACGGCATGTTCGCGGACCACAACCCGCTCGTCTCCTGCGAGTTCGGGAGCTAGGGGGCCGGCATGGGACACCAACCCCAGAGGCCCCCAATCGGGCGGGCGTTGGCAGGTGCGGCGGCCTCCGCAACGGGTCGGGCCGCCGCGCTCGGCCTGGCAGCCTCGACACTCGGCCTGGCAGGCTTTGCCGCACCAGCGGCCGCGCAGGGCGGACTCGGCCCGGCAGCCCTGGCCGACGCCGGATGGACCTGCTTCAACCCACCGGTGAGCTTCAACCGCTACGTCCACTGCGCGCCCCCGGACACCTTCGAGTCCGCCGTGCAGAACGGCCTGCCCTCGATCCGGCTCCTGACGTTCAACACCTTCGACGTCAGCGCGCGCGATGCCGAGCTCCTCGGCACCGAGCGGATGATCCGCGCCGACCTGTACGCCGGACAGCCCTGTCCGACCGATCCACCCAGCGTCGGATACACCTACCTCAACGTCGACCCGTTCTACCTCGACTACTACATCTGTCACACGTTCGACAGCCCGTGGTGAGAAGCGGTCTCGGAGCACCCAGGGTCAGCGGTCAGACCGCAGAGGGCAACCGCAGAGGGCAACCGCAGCGTCAACCGCAGAAGTCAACGACGCGCCGGTGACGTGGCGAGCGAGTCGCCCAAGAGGAGGTCCCTCAGGGCGTCGACGTCGTCGACCAGCGCGTCCGGCTCCGCCGCCTTGAGCTGGTCGATGAGGCCAGCCCCCCAGGTCACGCCCACAGCCGCCATGCCGGCGGCGCGCGCCGCCTGCACGTCGACCACGGCGTCACCCACGTAGACGCACGCCGCTGGTTGGACGCCCAGGCGCGCCGCGCCGAGCAGCAGCGGCTCGGGTCGTGGCTTGTGCCGCGTGGTGTCCTCCAGCCCGGCGACGACGTCCACCCAGCCGGCGATGCCCACTGCCGCGAGCGCCGTCC
Organism: Dermatophilaceae bacterium; assembly: GCA_035691065.1. GTDB lineage: Bacteria > Actinomycetota > Actinomycetes > Actinomycetales > Dermatophilaceae > DASSJT01. The sequence goes on along the minus strand of DASSJT010000012.1, from coordinate 2,848 downwards.
GGGCGGTCTCTCGGCGCTTGGAGGTGACGATGCCCATGGCGACGCCCGCCGAGGCGAGGTCGGCCAGCAGGGCCGGCACACCGGCATACTCCTCGATGAGGTCGTCGTGGTTGGCGAGGTTCCACTCGCGGTAGATGCGGTCCAGCTCGACCGCCTGCTCGGGCCACGACTCGAACGTCTCGACCAGCGGGCGGCCGATCCAGCTGCGGATGACCTCCTCGGGGACGGTCTCGCCGACCACTGTGGCGAGCGCGTGGTTGAAGGACGCCACGATGAGGGGGATGGTGTTGGCGAGGGTTCCGTCGAGGTCGAAGATCACGGCCGGCCAGCGGGGAGACGTCACGGCGCCAGCCTAGGCACCGTCTGATCCGTGCCCGAGATGGCGGTATGCCGTCCGCCTGCCGGCTGCGGACCCGACCCGTGCGCTCCGCTCACCCCGCTCCGTGACCTCCGCTCACCCCGCAGCCTTGACTGGAACCTTGGCGCGGCTCACCTTCGCGGCCCTCGTGGACACCTTCGTGGGCGGCTTGGCCGGTGTCTTGGCCGCGGGCTTGGCGCGAGCCTTGGCGCGAGCCGTTGCACCGGGCTTCGCGGATGCCTTGGCCGGGGGCTTGGTGTGAGCCTTGGCACCGGGCTCGGAGCGCGGGCGGCCGGCGTGGACACGCGCCTTGGCGCGGGCCTCCAGCGCCAGTGTCCGGATCCGTGCGATGTCCTCGGCGGTGTACGCCCCGTTGACCCCGGAGATGACCGCCAGCTTCATGCCGTGCTTGAGGCCCAGCTTGTAGATCTCCTTGACCTTCTCCCACTCGATGTTGCGGCCGACCGTGAAGGTCTCGTAGCGCCCTTCGAGGGCCAGCACCACGGTCTCGGCCAGACAGGCGTAGGCCACGCCCTTGGGCAGGCCGATGTCCCTCATCTTCACGTCGCCGGGAAGCTCGATCTCACCCGACTCCACCACGAGGACATCCGGCCGCTTCGCCACGTCCTCCGCGGACAGGTCCAGCGGGCGAGCCACGTCCGTGATCACGCAGCCGGGCTTGACGGCCATGATGTCGAGGACCCGCTTGCCGGCCCCAGAGGTCGCGGTGACGATGACGTCCATATCGCGCAGGTGGTCCCCGGGCGTAGCCGCCACGTGGATCTCGGCCCTGGGATTTGCCCGCTCGATGTCCTCTTTGAGCGCGAGCAGCTTGGCCGACTCCGGTGAGACCAGCCAGAGCTCGTCGCTGGAGAGCGCCAGCAGCCGGGCACAGACCGAACCGATGGCGCCGGTGGCGCCCACGACCATGGCCTTGCCCTTGATCCGGCCGTCAGCATCCACTTCGGCGATCCCGAGTCGCACCACTGCCTCGTGGGCCGCCCAGAGAGCGCCCGAAGCGCTGTAGCTGTTGCCGGTGGTGATCGGCAGCGGAGCCCGCTTGGCCACCGTCACCCCGGCATCACCAACGACCTTGGTGAACGCGCCGAGGCCCATGACCTGGGCCCCCATCTTCCGGGCGATGTCAGCCGCCTCGAGCAGGCGGGCGTAGGTGAACTCCGGGCTGTGCGCCATGAGCTCTTTCGGGGTTCCACCGACCGTGATGAGCCAGCCCTCCGCCTCCGCTCCCGTCGGGGACTTGATGCCGGTGACGTGGCTGTACTTCAGTGGCGGCACGTACGCCAGCGCCTTCTCGATCACATCCATCACGACCGGAGGCGCCACCTTGGCGATCGACCCGAGGGGCTCGACGTTGCGGAAGAACTGCTGCGACAGGGGATGGATGACGAAGGCAAACCGGCTCTTCCGCCTCGGCCCGTTCGGGTAGAGCACCCGGGGCTCGAGTCCTGCGGAGACGATCATGTCGAGCAGGTCGTCGTTGGTCAGGGCCGCGGCGTGGGGCAGCGTCGCCAGCATCATGGCCTCGAGCGCCGCCGCCCCGACGGTCACCTCGAACGGCTGCGGGATCGCATCGAGGACCATGTCGACGCCACAGCTCGCGAGCTCGGCGACCTGGTCGTCGCTGATCGCATAGGTGACGACGGTCTTCCCGGTCAGGTCCTCCAGGCCGAAGCCGGCCAGCTCGTCGTACGTGGCGACCAGGACGTCGCAGTCTCGCGCCGCGTTGCGTGCCATTGCGGTGCTGATCCGGTTCCCGGGCGCCTTGAACTGGTTCTTCAGCGGACCCGGCAGCAGTAGGCGCACCGCGCGCCAGCCCACGCCCACCGCCAGCCCCAGCACTGGTTGAGCCTCCAGCCTGGCAGGCAGTGCGAGGCGGAGGAGCGGGTCGGCGAACTCGAGGTTGTCGGTGAACTCGCGAAGCACTCGCGTCGTTCGGTCATGGTTCACGCCCCCGAGGACCACGGTGCGGGCATTGGTGAAGAAGCCGGGCAGGTCGGCCTGCACGTGCCTGATCGCCCACTCCTGCAGGACGTCGCGCAGCGCATGTCCGTCAGTGACCGGCACCGCGGTGGTCGCACCCTTGATCCTGTCGATCGCCGCGAGTCTCTTGCGGTCGTGGCCGGCGGCCTGGGTCTCGCTGGTGCCGGTGACGGCGATCGCGGCCGCCTTCGGCGCCCATCTCCTGACCAGCGCCTCCGCGCGGTCCACGTCGCCGTCGGTTCCCGCCCGCACGATCCGAAACTCGTGCTGCAGGAAGCTGACGTGCTCGTCGTAGTCCCGCTCCGATCCCTTCAGGGAGACGTCGACGATGAGGATGGGACTGGTTCCTGGCATCTCGACTCCTTTCTGGTCATCACTCGTGGTTCCTGGTTCTGTTCCGTGCATCTGCTGCTGCTTCTGTTTTCGTGCTTCGGTTCGCTGCTTCGTGAATCCCGGCTCCGTTACTCCGGCTCGGGATCGCGGCTCCTG
>DASSJT010000011.1:0-8881 GCA_035691065.1 Dermatophilaceae bacterium | reverse complement strand
GTACTCCACGATCGAGGCCGCGCCGGTCTCGCAACCGAGTCCTCAGGCCGCGTGTTCAGGGCGACGTACAGCCGGCCTTTCATCGCGCACGCATCCATGGCGCCGAGCTGCGCCGTAGCCGAATGGCGCGACACGGCGGCGGATGCCCCGGCTCACGTGCAGGTCTGGAGCCACAGTCAGGGCATCAACAACCTCCGGGATGCGATCCAGGCGGCTCTCGAGCTGGCTCCGGGCTCCGTCGAGGTGGAGCACGTCGAGGGCGCCGGGTGCTACGGGCACAATGCGGCTGACGACGCGGCGTTCGACGCGGTCCTGCTCGCCGGCTCGGTGCCTGGTCACCCGGTGCACGTGCAGTGGACTCGCCGCGACGAGCTCACCTGGGCGCCCTTCGGCCCCGCCATGACTGCGGACCTGGAGGCCCGCGTCAATGCCGCTGGCCGGCTGGTGTCGTGGTCCTCCGACGTGTGGGGACAGGGCCACACGTCGCGGCCCGGGTATGCCGGTGTGCCGGGGCTGCTGGCCACGGCGCACCTCGAGCGGCCCATCGACCTTCCTGCCGCGGCCGACCCGCCCGCCGCCCGCGGCGGGGGCAACAGCCGCAACGCCGTGCCGGCATACGACATCCCTCGGCGGCGGGTCAACGTTCACCGGCTGCTCCGAACCCCCATCAGGTCATCCGCCCTGCGCTCGCTCGGCGCCCACCTGAACGTCTTCGCGATCGAGTCCCTCATGGACGAGGTGGCCCTCGCCACCGGCCAGGACCCACTGGCCTTTAGACTGGCTCACCTCTCGGACCCCCGCGCGCGGCGGGTACTGGAGGTCGCCGCCGAGGCCGGGTCCTGGGGCGAGCCCACGCCGGAAGGGGTCGGGCGGGGTATCGGCTTCGCCCGCTACAAGGGCAGGGGCGCCTACTGCGCGGTGGTCGCCGACGTGGCGGCCGAGCACGACGTGAGCGTGCGACGGCTCGCAATAGCGGTCGACGTCGGGCGGGTGGTCAACCCCGACGGCGTGCGCAACCAGCTCGAGGGTGGCGCCACGCAGGCCACGAGCTGGACGCTCAAGGAGCGGGTGCGCTTCGACCGCCGGCGTATCACCAGTGACGACTGGGAGGGCTACCCCATCCTGCGGTTCAGCGAGGCGCCTGAGGTCTCCGTCGAGCTGGTGGCGGCAGAGGACGAACCCTCGGTCGGGGCCGGAGAGGCGGCAGCCGGTCCTACCTCGGGTGCCATCGCCAACGCTGTGTCGGATGCCCTGGGCGGCGTGCGGGTCCGCCACCTGCCGATCACCCCTGACGCCGTCGTGCGGGCCATCGAGTCGCAGGACGACTGATCCCGCCGATGGGCGAACGAGAAACGAACCGGATCAACGAGGACCAACACCGACCGACAGAGAACGAGGACGAAAGAGGAGGATCCATGTCCGGACAGCACATCAGCTACGTCCCCCTGGAGTCGATGGACGAGCGGATGCAGGCCGAGATGCACCGCTGCGCCCGGGAGGGCACACCCCGGCCGGAGAGCTCGGCGGTGCGCGCCCACGCCCCCAACGCCTTCTGGGCCTTCGCGGACTCGTGGAAGGCGGTGTTCCACGAGGGCGTCTGCGACCACGCCATCAAGGACCTCTGCCGGGTGTACATATCCCGGACCGTCAAGTGCGAGTTCTGCGGCAACCAGCGGTCGACAAAGGCCACGGCGGCCGGCCTTCAGGAGCTCCAGTACGACCAGCTGCTCAACTTCGAGTCGTCCGACCAGTACGACGACCGGCAGAAGGCGGCGCTCGCCTACGCCCAGGCCATCGCTTGGGGCACGGACGACCTCGACGAGCTCTGGGGCCGGCTGCACCAGCACTTCAGCGAGCCCGAGCTGGTCGAGCTGGGTTGCTTCATCGCGCTGACCTTCGGCCAGCAGAGCTGGATCCGGCTCCTCGGGATCGACCACCACCAGTACCTCGCCGGCACCAGCGCCTCCATGGCCCCCGGATTCGGCACCGCAGAAGAGCTTGCCAGCACCAAGTCACGCGAGGACTACTGGGCCAAGGCCTGACCTCACCAGGTCACAGCGATGTACTTCGACTCGAGGTAGTCGAGCATGCCCTCGTGGCCGCCCTCTCGGCCGATGCCGCTCTGCTTCGTGCCCCCGAACGGCGCTGCGGGATCGCTCACGAGCCCGCGGTTGAGCCCGACCATGCCCGACTCCATGGCCTCGCTCACCCGCAGGCCCCGGGCGAGGTCGCCGGTGTAGACGTAGCCGACCAGGCCGTACTCCGTGGCGTTCGCGAGGCGGATCGCCTCGTCCTCGGTCTCGAAGGTCACGATGGGCGCAACGGGCCCGAAGATCTCCTCGCGCAGGATCGCGGCATCGGCGTTCACTCCCGTCAGCACCGTCGGCTCGTAGTAGAAGCCCTGCCGCTCTGGCCGGCGGCCACCCACGAGCGCCTCCGCGCCGCCGTCCAGGGCAGACCGGACCAGGTCATCGACCTTCGAGACGGCGCTCTCGTTGACCAGCGGACCGACCTCGGAGTCCTCCTCGATGCCGGGCCCGACGCGGAGCGCGCGCATCCGGTCGGACAGCCGACGGCCGAACTCTCCCGCGACGGCCGACTCGACGTAGAAGCGGTTGGCCGCGGTGCACGCCTCGCCCGCGTTGCGCATCTTCGCCACCATGGCGCCGTCGACGGCGGCGTCGAGGTCCGCGTCGGCGAAAACGAGGAAGGGCGCGTTGCCGCCCAGCTCCATGGACGTGTTGAGCACACGACCGGCGGCCTCCGCCAGCAGGACTCGCCCCACCTCGGTCGAGCCGGTGAAGGACAGCTTGCGCACCCGCGGATCCCGCAGCATGGCCGAGACGACCCGCCCGGACTGCCGCGACGGAACCACGTTGACCACGCCGGCGGGCACGCCCGCCTCCTCGAGGATGCGCGCCATCGCCAGGGCGGTGAGCGGGGTGTCGCTGGCCGGCTTGAGGACCACGGTGCACCCTGCTGCGAGGGCCGGCCCGATCTTGCGGGTGGCCATGGCGGCCGGGAAGTTCCATGGCGTCACGAGCACACAGACGCCCACCGGCTGCCGGACGACGAGGATCCGGTTCGCCCCCGAGGGTGCCATCTGCACCGAGCCGACCGCCCGCACGGCCTCCTCCGAGTACCACCGGAAGAACTCGGCGGCGTAGGCCACCTCCCCGCGGGAGTCCCGCAGGGCCTTGCCGTTCTCCAGGGAGATGAGCCGCGCCAGGTCCTCCGCCCGCTGCGTCATGAGCTCGAATGCTCGCCGCAGGACCTCGGCTCTGGCCCGAGGGGCGGTCCGTGCCCACGCTGGCCCGGCCTCGGCGGCGGCCTCGATGGCCGCGATCGCATCGCCGACCCCGCCATTGGCAACCGACGCGATGACCTCACCTGTAGCGGGGTCGAGGACGTCGAACCGCCCACCGTCTGAGGCGGGGACGCCGGTGCCGCCAACGTAGAGGTCGGTCAGCAGGCCCGCGAGGAGCTCGGTGGTCGTGGCGGTCATGGTGGTCCTCCGGTGCTCTGGGGTGACTCTCGACGACTGTCGCCGAGCTCTCAGTAGGGGTTGGCGATGACGAGCTCCTGTGCCGGGAAGAGCGTCAGCAGCCGAGGACCGTGCTCGGTCACGACCACTTCCTCCTCGATCCGGGCCGCTGAGAAGCCGTCGCTCGCCGGGCAGTACGTCTCGAGCGCGAAGACCATGCCGACCAGCAGCTCGATCGGCTCCCTCATGCTGTTGAGCCGCGAGATGATCGGCCGCTCGTGCAAGCCCAGCCCGAGGCCGTGGCCGAACTGCAGGCCGAACGCCGCCATCTCGCTCTCGAAGCCGAAGTCCGTTGCCTGGGGCCACACGGCCGCCACCTCGTCGGTGCCGACTCCGGGGCGCACGGCCGCGATCGAGGCGTCCATCCACTCACGGGCCTTGTCGTAGGCCTCGCGCTGGCTGGGGGTGGCGCTGCCAACGCTGAAGGTGCGGTAGTAGCAGGTCCGGTAGCCGTTGTACGAGTGGATGATGTCGAAGAAGGCTTGGTCGCCTGGCCGGATGAGCCGGTCGGAGAAGTTGTGGGGGTGCGGGTTGCAGCGCTCTCCGGAGACCGCGTTGATGGCCTCGACCTGGTCCGAGCCCATCTCGTAGAGGCGTTTGTTCGCCAGGGCGACGATGTCGTTCTCGCGGATGCCGGGCTTGAGCGCCTCGACGATGTCCTGATAGACCCCGTCGACCATGGCCGCAGCCTGGGTCAGCAGCATGATCTCGTCGGGCGACTTGATGACGCGGGCATCCAGCATGAGCTGCTGGGCGTCGACCACCTGCAGTCCCTGCCGCTGCATCTCGAAGAGGAACGGCGGTTCGACGATGTCGACGCCCACTGGCTGGTCGGCCACGCCTGCGTCCTCGAGCAGCCCCTTGATCTCCCGCACCGCCGACTCCATGAGTCCGGCCGTGGGAGCGATCGCACCGCGCAGCCCGAGCATTCCCGCGCGGCAGTCGTCCTGGGCCAGCCAGGGAGAGTAGAGCCGGTGGTGCCTTGCAGCCGACCCGAAGTCCCACAGGGTGGGGCCCGTATCGCGGGTCAGGAGGACGTAACGGGTCATCTTGTCGCCCAGGGCGCCGCCGATCCAGGTCTGCGTGGTGTAGCGGATGTTGTAGAAGTCGAACAGCAGGAAGGCTCCACACTCGGACGAGGCCAGCGCGGCCCGGGCGCGATCGAGGCGGTAGCGCCGGAGCCGGTCGAAGTCGACCCGCTGCTCGTAGTCCACCCCGGTGTGACCCGGTGCCGGCAGTGGCGATGCCGGCGCCGCGGAGGGCCGTGCGGGGGCGCCCGTTGTGACCGCAGTCATGAGGAGTCCCGGCCGGCGTCGGGTAGCCCCAAGCCGTCGTCGACTTCCACGTCCTCCGGCGCGAGGACCAGGCCAGCACTGGCCGCCTGCTGGTCGAGGAGCACGGCGAAGTCCTCGTCGACGCGGCCGCTGCTGACCGTGGCCTGGACCAGCTGTGCGGTGAGCGAGGCGACCGGCATGGGCACGTCCAGCTGGCGCGCGGCGGCCAGGCCCAGGTCGAAGTCCTTGCGCAACAGCACTGGGGTGAAGGTCGGTGTGTAGTCGAGGTGGACGAATGCGGGCGCCTTGTAGCGGGTGAAGACCGAGCCCATGACGCTGTTGTTGAGGAAGTCGAGGAAGGCAGCGCGGGAGACCCCGCCGCGCTCGGCCAACACGGTGATCTCGGCGAGCGACTGGGTGACCACGCCGAGGAACAGGTTGTGGCAGATCTTGACGAGCCGGGCCACGTCACCCTCCCCGACGTAGGTCACCGACTTGCCGAGCTCGTTCAGGAGACCCTCCACCCGTTTGAATGTCGCCTCGGGGCCGGACACGACCAGGCTCAGGCCCCCGGAGGCGACGACCTTGCCGTTGCCGCTGACCGGCGCGGCCAGGAACTCCACCCCGCGCTCTGCGCAGGCCGCGCGGATCGCCTCGCTCGACTCGGTCGAGACCGTCGAGCAGTCCACGACCACGTCGGGGACGTGGTCTGGGTCGGTCAGGAGGCCGCCCTCCCCGAGCAGGACCTGCTCCAGGTCGTCCGGCGTGGACACCATGGTGAAGACGACGTCGAGCCCCCGGAGGTCGGCGATGGCGTCCGCGACCGAGCCGCCCACTCCGGACAGTGGCTCGGCCTTGGAGCGTGTCCGGTTCCATGCGGTCAGCGGTATGCCGGCCACGGCCAGCCGCCGGGCCATCGCGAAGCCCATCCGGCCGGTCCCGATCCAGCCGACCGACAGGTCCGTGGGGTCGCTCGTGGTGTGGTCCATGACGCCATCCTTGCAATCGATTGCTGCGAAACTAGCCGCGCCACAGAGGGGTGTCAAGCGATGCCTCGCCGGCCTCAGCCGGCACGTAGCAGGCGCGCCGCCAGCCAGTCCGCGGTGTACGGCCGATGCCATGGGGCGACGTTCGCGCAGCCGTGGTTCCCCCGCTCCAGCATCAGCAGCTCCACCTCGCCTCCAGCCGTGTCGGCGAGGCGCTGCGCGTGCGGCCAGGGGATGAGACGGTCCTGCCGGCCGAAGACCACCAGCAGCGGCGCGGCGATTCGCTCGGCATGCCCATCGAGGCTCAGCGTATGTGCGATCGCCTTGGCGTCGCTGTCGCTCCGAGCGCCCGAGCGCACCCGGAACGTGTCGCGGGTGAGCTGCGGGAGGCCGTCCCAGCAGTCGCCGAAGTCAAACGGCCCTGCGAGGGCGACGCACCCCCGGACGCGGTCTCCGAGCTCGGCCGCGACCCTTGGCGCGTAGTAGCCGCCCAGGCTGACCCCCCACACTCCCAGCCGCGCGACGTCCACGCCAGGGAGGCTGGCGAGCGCCGCGACGATCCCCTCCGCGGGCGCCGACCAGTCTCCGCGAATCGGCAGGGCGTACTCCGCCTCGCCTTGACCAGGCCCATCCACGCTGAACGTCGCAAGACCTCTCGCGAGGAACGTCTCCTCGGTGGAGCGGAGCTCCTCCTTGGCGGAGTCGAGCCCCGACAGCAGGACCACGACGGGATGCGGCCCCGTCGCGGTCCCCCCATCGGGCAGCCTGAGCACACCCACGAGCGAGCTCCCCTCGAAAGGGATCTCGACCCTGCTCCCGGCCGGCCGCAGGTGCGGCAGGGCATCGGTCAGGCAGGTCACCGCCCGGGCGTGCGCCTCGCGCATCTGGTCAAGGTCCTCCACGAAGACGAACTTGCCGAAGTGGTAGTAGACGGCGGCCTGGGCGAGGTGGCCGCCGGCCGACAGCGTCCGGCCCTGTGCCAGTGCGTCCCGGCCCAGCGCCTCGTGTTCGGAGGCAACGGCCGACCAGGCCGAGCACCACTGCCCCCACCGCTCGAGGCCGCGAGTCACCCGCTCGAAGTCGGCCACGGTGACCCCGTTGACCGTGAACCTGGGAGCCCAGTGGGCAATCGCCGAGGCGACCTTCTCGTCCATGCCACACCCCTCGTCGACAGCCGCGCCCATGCGCTCGAAGGAGCCACTATTGCAAACGAATGCAGCCTCATGCACTGTGGTGCTGCTGTCAAGGAGGCAGCGCACGGCATACCTGCCCAGGAGGCAAGGTGGCAACCTCGGCGACCTCACACGATCCCGGCGATCCCGGCCAGCCCGGGCCTTCCCCCATGGACTCCTCGGTGCCAGGCGCCCTGCCCTCGGAGGCCGACGTCGTCGTGATCGGTGCCGGGCACAACGGCCTGGTCTGCGCCTCCTACCTCGCCGCCGCGGGCCTGCAGGTCGTGGTTCTCGAGGCCCGCGAGCTGCCGGGCGGCAACACGGTGACGGAGGAGCTCACGCTTCCCGGCTTCGCCCACGACTCGTGCTCGAGCGCGCACGTGCTGATCCAGTCCAACCCGCTGCTGCGCGACGACGAGCTGGGCCTGCTCTCCAGGTACGGGCTGGAGTACGTCCACACCGACCCCGCCGTGGTCCTGCCGCAGGCGGATGGCGAGGCCCTGGTCATGCGCCCGGACCTCGATGCGACCGTCGACGAGCTGGCCCGCTGGTCGCCGGAAGACGCGAGGGCCTTCCGCGACCTGATGACCGAGTGGACCGGTGGCCTCTCCGCCGTGCACGGCCGGTGGGCATCAGGACTGCCCCTCGGCGACGGCGAGGCGGTTGCGCGCTACCTCGCGCTGCGCGAGCGAACCGCGTGGGACGTCGTCCACGAGCGCTTCGCCCACCCGGTCGTCCGGTCATTCGGGCTGTGGCTCGCCGTCGCCACGATCCAGGATCCCCGTCGCCCGGGGACCGGCTTCCTGCCTTCCTCGATCGCAGCCGGGCGGCTGAGCCACGGCTGGTCGACGCCGATCGGCGGCTCGGACGCCCTGCCCCATGCCCTGATCCGCCAGCTGGAGGCACATGGCGGAAGCGTCGTCTGCTCGGCGCCGGCCTCGCGCATCGAGGTCGTCGGCGGGCGCGCCCGTGCGGTGGTGACCGAGCGCGGCGGTCGCATCGAAGCCCGGCGCGCCCTGGTGTCGAGCGCACACCTCGCCCGGCTCGCGGACCTGCTGACCGGAACGCCCGCTCCCGCCGACCTCGTGGAGGCACGGGCCACCTGGCGCCCCGGCCTCAGCGTGTTCGCGGTGCACGCCGCCCTGCGCGGCAACCTCGGGTACCACACGGCATACGGCCTCCAGCCCTCCACCGCTGCCGGCCTCGGCAGCACCGCCGGTATCGCCGCCCAGATGGCCGCCTTCGAGCGCGGCGAGGCCGACGCCGCGGACCCCTGGCTGCTGGTGGTGAACCAGACCGTCGTCGACCCAGGTCGGGCACCGGACGGAGCCGGAACGTTCAAGATCCTGACCATCGCCCCCTACGAGCGGGCCGACGGCCGCAGCTGGGAGGAGAGCAAGGAGGAGTATGCCGTCGCTCTGGTCGAGCGGGTGCGCAAGCACTGCGTGGGGCTGGCCGACGCCGACATCCTAGCGCTGCGGCCCGAGTCACCCGTCGACGTGGCCACCCACAACGTCCACAACCTGGGCGGATCCTGCCATGGCGGGGAGTTCGTGACCGCTGCGGGCGGCGTGATCCCGGGCTGGCCGTCCTACCGGACGTCGGTGAAGGGCTTGTTCGTCACGGGGGCCACGACTCACCCGGGGGGCTCGGTCTCAGGCCGTCCCGGCCGCAACGCCGCTCGGACGGTGCTGGGCGACCTCGGGATCGACCCGCTGACCGTCATGGGCGAGGGCTAGGCCCGGGGCTGGGCCCGGGGCTAGCTGTACTGACCGGACAGGTTGGTCAATCGGCTGAAGGGTGGCTGGTTCCCGCAGGCTGAGTGGGGCCGGTGGTGATTGTAGGCGTGGAGCCAAGCGGGCAGGGATGCTCGGCGTTCGGCTTCGGTGGTGTAGTGCCGGGCGT
>DASSJT010000010.1:0-30161 GCA_035691065.1 Dermatophilaceae bacterium | reverse complement strand
ACGGTCAAGTCCCAGACCGCCCGGGCGCTTGCCACGCTGCGGGTCAACGCCCAGCTCGGCAGCGGCAACGGCAACCACACGTCCACCGCCAAGCGGTCCACCGCGACACGGGAAGGTGTCCAGCCATGACGGCCACGCTCGACGAGCTGCGCGCCGCCCTCCACGACGCGACCCGGTACTACGCTCCTCCACCCGAGGTCACCCTCCGCCAGGTTGAGCAACGCGTCGCTGCCACCGACCGCAGGCGACGGGTCCTGCTGTCGGGCGTCCTGGCCGCGGTGGTCGCGACCGGTGGCGGGCTGCTTGTAGTGGAGCAGCGCGGCCAGGACACGCGGGAGCTCAGTCCCGGCGAGTCGCGGCTGATCAGAGATGATCCCGCGCATCCCGTCATCTACCGCGGGATGGTCCGGGTGTCCGCCACCGAGTGGCGGATGTCGCCCAACCACCCCATCACCATCGCCCTGCCCGATGTGGGGGACGGCGTCCTGTTCGCCCGCGCCACCTGCACCGGCACCTCGGGCCCGACGCCTTGGCTCATCCTGCGCCACGACGGCGTCACGACCCAGATGCCGTGCGTCGGCCCCGGCGGCACGGCCGACCTGCCGGCCCGGTTCCGAGCGCCCTTCGACAGCGAGAAGCTGGCCCGGCCGAAGGGTTCCGGCGCAGGAGTGCTGACGGTCGAGTCCCGGAGCAGCTACGGGGTCACCGCCCGGATCGCGATCTACGTCCGCGCCGGTGCGCCAGTCCGGCCGCCCGAGCTGGACACCAACCCGCGCAGCGCCTGGTCTGGCTTCCCTGGCTTCCATTCAGCCTTCGGCCCTGACCCGGCGTCGCCGAACTCGCCGGTAACGGTCAGGGGAACCTACGAGAAGGACCTCCTGGTCACCCTGGTTGTCCGCGGCGTTGGCGCCCTCCGGGCCACGGCCAACGGCCGGCCACTCACCTTCGAGTGCAACACGGACCCCGACGGACTCGTGGGGGGCGTTGGGTGCCCGGACGCCGAGGTCGTGCGGGCCACCGACTACGGGGCGGCGGCTCAGGTCTACGACTCACTGGACATCCTCACGACTCAGGGACTGCGCACCGGCGACCCCGTGACCATCACCGTCACCCCCTCGGGCTTCAGCGGGGACGACTGGCGGCTCGACATCTTTGACTGGACTCAGAGCACGGGCGACCGTGACACCCTTGGCACCTGGACCCGGAAATAGCAGCGACCCCGGTCCCCGGGTGCCCCTCCCAGCCGTCCACCACCGGAGTCTCCGCAACCGGCTCGACTGCGGTTTCATGGGAACCGTGCGCCCCATGCTGGCGGTGACCGCCGACCACATCCCGACCGGACCCCAGTGGGCCCACGAGGTCAAGTGGGACGGCATGCGCCTGCTCGCCGACATCCACGAAGGGCGCCTGGAGCTCACCTCGCGGGCCGGCAACGACGCCACCCCGAGCTTCCCGGAGCTGGCCGGGCTGGCGGACACCTACGACGACCTCCTCCTCGACGGCGAGGTCGTCGCACTGGAGCAGGGACGGCCGTCCTTCAAGGCCCTCGCGGAGCGGATGCACGTCAAGGACCGGCGCCGAGCCGAGCGCCTGGCCGGATCCCGGCCGGTCACGTTCATGATCTTCGACCTGCTCCGCCTGTTCGGCACAGACCTCAGCGCCCAGCCCTGGTCGGAGCGCCGGAAGCTGCTCGAGAGCCTCGACCTGTCCGGCCCGGCCTGGCGGGTGCCGCCCGTCTATGACGACGGCCAGGAGCTGTTCCGGGCGACCCTCGACCAGGGCCTGGAGGGGATCGTCAGCAAGAAGCGCATGTCACCGTATGCCGTCGGGCGGCGGTCCGCGGACTGGCTCAAGTCCCCTCACCGCACCACCTACTCGGCGGTGGTCGGCGGCTGGCGTCCCGAGAAGACCAACGACGCCGGTCGGCTGGGTGCGGTGCTCCTCGGGATGCCGTCGCCGGGCGGGGGCTGGCGCTTCGTCGGGCGCATGGGAAGCGGGCTGGCGGGCAAGGCCGCGGTGACGCTCATGGAGGAGCTCCGCCCCCTGACGATCGACAGCTCGCCGTTCGTCGACACCGTCCCGGCATTCGACGCCAGGGGTGCCACGTGGGTGGAGCCGAAGATCGTCGTGGAGGTGAGGGCGCTGGAACTGACCGCTGGCGGCCGGCTCAGGCAGCCGGCATACCTGGGCATCCGCTCCGACCTGACGCCCGCAGACCTGCAGGCGGACCTCCAAAGGGAGCCGAGGTGAGCCGGTGACCGAAACCACGTCAGTCATCGTCGGCGGGCGCAGGATGCGCCTCTCCAGCCTCGACAAGCTCCTCTTCCCCGCAACGGAGACCACCAAGGGCGAGGTGCTCAGCTACTACGCATCCATCGCGCCGGTGTTGCTCCCCCACCTCGCACACCGTCCGGTCACCCGGGTGCGGTGGCCGCACGGCACCGCCGACCAGTCGTTCTTCGAGAAGAACCTGCCCTCGGGCGCACCGTCATGGCTGCCCTCGGCTCGCGTCGACGACGTCACCTACCCGCTCGTGCCCGACCTCGCCGCCCTCACCTACCTCGTCAACCTGAACTCGATCGAGCTGCACGTGCCGCAGTGGACCGTGTCCGAGTCAGGCGAGCGGGAGAACCCCAACCGGCTGGTGATCGACCTCGACCCCGGAAAGCCGGCGGGACTGCGCGAGTGCAGCCAGGTCGCGCTGATGGTGCGCGACCGGCTGGAGCGCCTCGGCCTCGAGCTCTACCCGGTGACGAGTGGCAGCAAGGGCATGCAGCTCTACGCGGCCCTGGGCGGCCACCTCACCAGCGACGAGGTGCGCGACCTCGCCCAGCAGCTCGCCCAGGAGCTCACCAAGAGGAACCCCGAGCTGATCCTGTGGAAGATGACGAAGTCCCTGCGGCCGGGGAAGGTGTTCCTCGACTGGAGCCAGAACGTCGCGGCGAAGACCACGATCTCGCCATACTCGCTGCGCGGCCGGGAGACCCCAACGGTCGCGGCGCCACGCACGTGGGAGGAGGTGGAGGCTGCGGCCAAGGGCTCGGTCACACTCGAGCAGCTGATGTTCGACGAGGTGCTCGAAAGGCTCGACGAGTACGGCGACCTGGTGGAGGGGCTGCTGCCGGACTAGCCGGTCGGCGGACCTGAGAAGTCGCCGCCGGGCCTGCGTCGCGGGCAGGCGTGGCACTCGTGGGCGCCTGGGAGGGCATAGATGAAGCAGCACGACTCGCGCTGGGGCTGCGGGCCGCCGACGGCCCGCTGCACGGCCATCGCCCACACGTCGCGCACCATCGCCGACCGCTGCTGCAGACCCAGCCGGACATCCGGCTCATAGGCCTCCGCGAAGGCAAGGGCATGGTTCTCGTATGCCGTTCGCGCGGCTTCCAGCCGCGCCTGCCGCTCCACCTCGGGATCGACCAGGTGGATGCGGCGCAGCTGCACCTGGGACGGGTAGTACTGGCCGGGAGCCAGGTCGAAGCTGAGCGCCCGCGGGGAGACGTCGGCCAACCAGGGGCCCAGGGCCGCGGTCAGCGCTGCGATGGTCGCAGGCACCTCGAGGTACCACTGGAGAACGAAGGCGCTCGGAGTCGCCGCCGGAGGGGTGGTGGTGTACTGCCGGGCCAGCGACTGACGCACTGCGGCTCGCCAAGGCCCGGTCGGATCGGCCCCGGCAGCCTGGGCACTCGTCACCGCGGCGCACGACCACGGGAGGTCGGGTTCCCCACCGTCGGCAGGTCTCACCTCCAGCCAGGGGACCCGGCTGGAGATCAAAGCGGTCACTGCGGTCAGCTCATCGACGTGGATGGCAGTCATCGGAGGGACCGTACACCCAGGATGCCGCCGGACGCTCGCGGAGGCCCGCCGCACGGCATACCCGAACCCAGACGAATGCTTTTGTATGCTTCTCCACTAAACTGTCGTGGGCCGGTCAAACCAATGCCACTACCGCAACGGCGGACCCGCCTGCATGGTGTTGCAGGCGGGTCCGTCATTATGTATTGGCTAAAGCGTGGGACACCGAACTATCAGGCGTTTGCCTTGTCATAAGCGGCTTGCACCTCGGCACTGATCCTGCCCCGGTCGCTCACTTGGTGGCCGTGGGCCCGAGCCCACTCCCGGACCTTCGCCAAATCGCGCTTGCGACCGCCGCCGCCGCCATTGCGAGCCGCCTTTCGGGTACCACCGGAACGCCGCGCGTGGCCGACCCACGACGCGAGCGCATCGCGCAGCTTGTCGGCATTCGTGCTGCTCAGGTCGATCTCGTAGGTAACCCCGTCAAGCGCGAAGGTCACCGTCTCGTCTGCCTCGGTGCCGTCGACGTCGTCGACGAGCTCCACCTTCACCCGCTGGGCCATGAAGCGTCTTCCTCTCGGGGAACTGCCACAAATCGGACAGCAGGAATACTACGCACATCCTTACGGGAAAGTGCCCCAAGCGCACAACTATTTCGGCGCGTCATCCTTACGCGCCTTTTCCTGCTCCCGCTCCCACTGGGAATGCGCAAGCCGTTCCCGGCGGTCGCCCTCGATCATGTACTTGATGACGAAGTAGAAGAGGAAAGCCACGCCCGCGGTCGGGATCAGGGCCGCGATGTAGGGCCACACGGCAGACATCTCAGTGTGCCTCCGGCTTGAGGTGGGGAAAGAGGATGGTCTCGCGGATATTCGCCCCCGTGAACAGCATGATGAGGCGGTCGATGCCGAGCCCGAGACCGCCCATGGGCGGCGCGCCGTACTCCAGGGCGCGCAGGAAGTCCTCGTCGAGCTGCATCGCCTCCGGGTCGCCGGCCGCGGCGGCCAGGGACTGCCTGGTCAGCACCTCGCGCTGGATGACCGGGTCGACCAGCTCGGAGAACGCGGTCCCCCGCTCGATGCCGGCGATGATGAGGTCCCAGGCTTCGATGAGCCCGGGCTGGCTGCGGTGCGGACGGGCGAGCGGCTGCGCCGAGGCGGGGTAGTCGCAGACGAAGGTGGGCTGCACCAGCTTCGGTTCCACGAGGCGACTGAGCATCTCCAGGACGATCTTGTCCGCGCTCCAGGCCGGGTCGACCTCCACGTCGTGCCGCTTGGCGGCCGCCCGAACGGTCTCGAGCTCGGTCTCCGGCGTGATCTCCTCGCCGACCGCCTCGCTCACGCCCTGGTAGACGGGCAGCCACTGCCACTCCGTGTCGAGGTCGACCAGTCCGAGGTGGGTGAGGATCTGCCGTGAGCCGACGGCGTCGGCGGCCGCGAGGAACATGGTGCGCATCAGCTCGGCCATGGTGTTCTGGTCACCGTAGGCCTCGTAGGCCTCGAGCATCGTGAACTCCGGGCTGTGGGTGGCATCGACACCCTCGTTGCGGAAGATCCGCCCGATCTCGAAGACCTTGTCGACGCCGCCGACGACCGCCTTCTTGAGGTTGAGCTCGAGGGCGATGCGCAGCGTCATCTGCTGGTCGAAGGCGTTGATGTGGGTGCGGAACGGCCGGGCCGCCGCCCCGCCGTGCACGAGCTGGAGGACGGGGGTCTCGATCTCGAGGTAGCCCCGGTCTTCGAGGGTGCTGCGGATCGCCCGGACGATCGCCGAGCGGGTGCGCACCATGTCTCGCGACTCCTGGCGGACGATGAGGTCGGCGTAGCGCTGGCGGACCCGCGACTCCTCGGATAGCTCCTTGTGCAGCACGGGCAACGGGCGCAGCGCCTTGGAGGCCATCTCCCACCGGCTCGCCATCACCGACAGCTCGCCACGCTTGCTGCTGATCACGCGGCCCTCCACGAACACGTGGTCGCCGAGGTCGACATGCGCCTTCCAGTCGGCCAGCGCCTCCTCACCCACCTCGGCCAGGCTCAACATGACCTGCAGGCGGGTGCCCACGCCCTCCTGGAGCGTGGCGAAACACAGCTTGCCGGTGTTGCGGATGAAGATGACTCGGCCGGCCACCCCGACGACGTCCTGGGTCTCCTCGCCCGCCTGGAGGTGGCCCCACGTCTCCCGGATCTCGGCCAGCGTGTGGGTGCGTGCCACGCCCACCGGGTAGGCGTGCCGGCCGTTGGCCAGGAGCCGCTCGCGCTTCTCGCGGCGCACCTTCATCTGCTCGGGCAGGTCGGAGTCATGCAGGCTTTCATGCAGGCTGTCGGGCACGCCATCGTGCAGGCCCTCGTGCTGGCCCGCGTGGTGGCTCGCCGAGGGGTCGGTCGGGGTCTCGCTCACCGGGCAAGGGTATCTAGTGAGCTTGGGTGCCCGGTGCGCCCGGCCCGGCGCCGACCAGAAGGTCGAGGGCGATGTCCATGATCGGCGAGGAGTGGGTCAGGGCTCCGACGCTCAGGTAGTCGACACCGGTCTCGGCGTAGGCGCGGGCGACGTCGAGGGTCAGCCCGCCGGTCGCCTCGACCTCCACCGGCTCGCCGGTCTCGCGAACAGCTTGGACGGTCGCGCGCAGCAGGTCGACCGACATGTTGTCGCACAGCAGGAAGCGGGCCCCCACCGCGACGGCCTCCAAGGCCTCCTGCGTCGTGGTCACCTCCACCTGGATCGACACCTTCGGGAACCGGGTGCGGATCGAGTGGTATGCCGCGGTGAGGCTCCCGGCCGCCACCTTGTGGTTGTCCTTGACCATGGCCACGTCGTAGAGGCCCATCCGCTTGTTGGTGCCACCGCCGGCACGGACGGCGTACTTCTCGAGCGCGCGCAGGCCCGGCGTGGTCTTGCGGGTGTCGAGCACGGTCGCGCCCGTGTCCTGGAGCTCGAGGGCCCACAGGCGGGTATGGGTGGCCACACCCGACATCCGGCACAGGATGTTCAGCATCGTGCGCTCGCCGATCAGCACGACCTGGGCAGGGCCTGTGACCGTCGCCAGGACGTCGCCGACCTGCCTCACCGAGCCCTCCTCTGCCAGCAGGTCGACGACCGGCGCAGGAAGCCCGACCCGCCGCGCGACGTCTGCGAAGACGAGGTCGAGCACGGGCAGCCCCGCGACCACCCCGGCCGAGCGCACCACGGCGCTGGCCGTGACGACCTGGTCGGCTGGGATCGTGGCCATCGAGGTCACGTCGACGCCCTCGGGGCCGAGGTCCTCGTCGAGGGCGGTGGCGACCACCCGGTGAGCCTCTGCCGTGGGGAACCCGAGGCCGGTCACGCGCGGGGCTCCTGTTGTCTGGCCGCTGGCTGTCCGGTGGCAGGTTGTCCGGTGTCTGGTTGTCCGGCGGCTGGTCGTCCGAGGGCGGGTTCTCCGGGGGCTGGCTCGTCGGGCGGGCTCTCGGGCACGGGGCGGAACCACACCCGCACTCCACCGTCCGGCGTGCGGACGGCCGAGAGGTTGCCCAGCCACTCGGGCTCGGCGTCGGGGAAGTCGCTGC
Source organism: Dermatophilaceae bacterium (assembly GCA_035691065.1). Classification (GTDB taxonomy): domain Bacteria; phylum Actinomycetota; class Actinomycetes; order Actinomycetales; family Dermatophilaceae; genus DASSJT01. Next base: position 22,827 of record DASSJT010000010.1, on the reverse strand, counting down.
GGACATGCCCCCCGCGGGACTCCTCGCGCAGGTGCGCGACGAGGGTGAGCACCTGCCCGATGTGGAGCAGGTTGGTCGTCTCCCACGACGCGGGGCCGGCCTCGGCGGCGGGGGCGCGATGGGTGGCCAGGGTGGCGAGGGCGCGGGCGGTCTCGGCCGTCGACTCGGCCGACCGGACCACCCCCGATCCGGAAGACATCGCGCGCTGGACGTCGATCCGTCTGCTGCCGGCGAGCAGCGACTCGCCGGCCAGCCCACCGGCATACGGCATCGGGGTTGCCGGCGGAAGGTCGCCCGACGCGAGGCGCGCCCGGAGGTCGTCGACGATGCGGTTGGCGAAGACGAGGCCCTCGAGCAGGGAGTTGGAGGCCAGCCGGTTGGCACCGTGGACGCCGGTGCAGGACACCTCGCCGCAGGCGTAGAGCCCCTGGAGGGAGGTGCGGCCGTGCAGGTCGGTGCGCACGCCGCCGCTGGCGTAGTGCTGGGCCGGAGCCACCGGGAGCAGCTCGGCCGCCGGGTCGAAACCGAGCTCGTGGCAGCGCTCCACGATCGAGGGAAAGCGCTCCTCGAGGAACTCCCGGCCGAGGTGGCGGGCGTCGAGCCAGACATGCTTCTCGCCAGTCGCGTGCATGCGGTCGACGATGGCGCGGGCCACGACGTCACGTGGAGCGAGGTCCGCCTGCGGGTGCACGTCGAGCATGAACCGGACGCCGTCGCGGTCCACGAGGAACGCGCCCTCGCCGCGGACCGCCTCGGAGATCAGCGGCTGCTGGCCGGTCGAGCCCTCGCCGAGCCACAGCACCGTGGGGTGGAACTGCACGAACTCCAGATCGGCCAGCTCGGCACCCGCCCGCAGCGCCGCCGCCATGCCGTCGCCGGTGGCCACCGAGGGGTTGGTGGTCGAGGTGTAGATCTGGCCCAGGCCACCGGTCGCGAGGACGACGGCCCGGGCGTGGGCCGCGCCGACGCCGTCCATCTGGCCCTCGCCGATCACGTGGAGGGTGACCCCGCAGACCCGGTCGTCGGCATCCTGGAGGAGGTCGACCACCAGCGCGTGCTCGATCACCTCGATGCCGGGGTCGACCTCGACCCGCTTCAGGGCCGCGATGAGCGCCCGCGAGATCTCCCTTCCGGTGGCGTCGCCGCCCGCATGAGCGATGCGCCGGCGCCCGTGCCCCCCCTCGCGGGTGAGCTTCAGCTCGCCCTGCTCGTCGAGGTCGAACTCCGCGCCGAGGGCGACCAGCTCGCGCACGCGCTGCGGCCCCTCCTCCACCAGGGCGCGCACCGCGGCGACGTCGCACACGCCGACGCCCGCGACGAGGGTGTCGCGCAGGTGCTCCTCCGGTGTGTCGGTCGGGTGGAGTGCGGCCGCGATGCCGCCCTGGGCCCACGCGGTGGAGCCGGCCGAGAGCTCGGTCTTGGTCACGAGGAGCACCCGGTCGACCTGCTCCCGCAGCCGCAGCGCCGCCGTCAGCCCGGCAATGCCCGAGCCCACGACGATCACGTCGGCTGCGGTGGTCCAGCCCGGGTCCGGTGCGACCAGGCGGCGGGGGAGGTTGAAGGGTGGCCAGGTCACCGGGAGGTCGATATCGAGGTGGATATCGCTGTACTCGGGTGAGACGGCGACGGGCTCAGGGGCCTGGTCAGGCATGTGGCTGGTTCCTTCAGGTGTCCGAGGGGGCCGGGGCTTCGGAGTGCACGTCGGAGAAGACCTCCAGGGCGCCTCCGCCCGGGCCGACCAGCACGGGCACGTTGTCGATCAGGCGGGTGGTGCCGACCCGGCCTGCGACCGCCAGCAGGGCCTCGCCGCGGTACCACTCCGGTACGTCCTCGAGCGTCGTCGGGTGAACCAGCACGAGGTAGTCGACCAGCGCGAGCGGCTCCCGCACCAGCACCGCCCGCGCGGCCCGGCGGATGGCCGAGGGTCCCTCGGGCGCCGCGTCGGCCGCGGCACGGAGGGCCTGGGAGAGGCACAGCGCCACCTCGCGGTCGCTCGGCGTGAGGTAGGTGTTGCGGCTCGACATCGCCAGCCCGTCCGGCTCGCGCACGGTCGGCACCGAGACCACGTCGACGCCGAAGTCGAGGTCGCGCACCATGCGGCGGATCAGCAGCAGCTGCTGGGCGTCCTTCTGGCCGTAGTAGGCCGAGTCGGCACGGGTCAGGTGCATCAGCTTGGCGACCACGGTGAGCATCCCGTCGAAGTGGCCGGGCCGCGCCTGTCCCTCCAGCACGTCGCCCAGCGGGCCCGCGGAGATGCGCACGCCGGGGTCGCCGTCCTGGTAGATGACGTCGGGCGTCGGCGCGAACACCAGGTCGACCCCAGCATTCGTGCAGATCCGCATGTCGGCGTCGAACGTGCGCGGGTAGCGGGACAGGTCCTCCTTGGGGCCGAACTGGAGCGGGTTGAGGAAGATCGTCACGATGACGTGCTTGGCACGCGTGCGCGCGGTGCGGATCAGCGTCGCATGGCCGTCGTGGAGGGCCCCCATGGTCATCACCACCGCCACGTCGCCGTCGGTCAGCCTGGCCCGGGCGTCGCGCAGCTCCTCACGCGTGCGGGCGACGACCGGGGTGATGGTCTGCGTGGGCGTCTCGGTCACGTGTCGCTCCTGGGGGGAAGGGCCTGGGTGGCCAGGATGTCGAGCAGCGGCTCGGCGGCGCTCGGGCGCAGCCGCCCGGAGGCCAGGGCTCGCTCGGCCGTGGCCCGGGCGAGGGCGAGGTAGGTGGGGCGGATGTCGGGTGCCAGCCCCTCGAGCTGGCGCAGGTGCTCGGCCACGGTGCCGACATCGCCGCGCGCGACCGGGCCGGTCAGGGCAGCGTCACCCGCCCGGAGGGTGTTGTCGAGGGCGGCGCTCACCAGCGGCTCCAGCACCCGGCTGGGGTTCTCGACGCCCGCCTCCGAGAGGATCTGCATGGCCTGGCTGACGAGGGTGACCAGGTGGTTGGAGCCGTGGGCCAGCGCCGCGTGGTAGCGAGGCCGGTCGGCCTCCTCGATCCACACCGGCTCGGCGCCGATCTCGAGGACGAGCGCCTCGGCGACCGCACGCAGCTCTGACGGCGCGGTCACCCCGAAACAGCAGTCGCCGAGACGGGTGAGGTCCATCGCGGTCCCGGTGAACGTCATCGCGGGGTGCAGCGCCAGCGGCAGGATGTGGCTCGGCAGCGCGGGTGCGAGGACGCCGACGCCGTGGCGGCCGGAGGTGTGGGCGACGATCTGCCCGGCCTGCCAGGCGCCGGTGGCTGTCAGGCCGGTCACGAGGTCGGGCAGGGCGTCGTCGGGAACGGCCAGGATGACCAGCTCGGCGCGCCTCACGACCTCGTCGACGGGCAGCAGCGGTATGCCGGGCAGCAGCGCCTGCGCGCGGGCTCGGGAGGCATCCGAGACACCGGACAGGGCAACGACGTGGTGCCCGGCACGGTGGAGCGCGGCGCCCAGGACGGCCCCCACGCGTCCGGCACCGACGACTCCGGTCGCGAGACGAGCGGGCGGTCGCCCGAACGTCTCCTCGGTCGTCACGCTGTGAACGCTACCGCCATGGTCGACTCGTCCGCCGCATGGCTACCGTTGCGCTCGTGGGCGTGATCGGCTGGCCACAGGCGTGGCACGAGGCGCTCTATGGCGACGTCGGCTTCTACCGCAGCGTCGACGGGCCCGCCGCCCACTTCACCACCGCCACCCACTCGAGCCTCGGAGCCGCCCTCGCCCACGCCCTGCTCGTCCTGGTGGCCCGGGACCGGCTCGGCCACATCGTCGACATCGGCTGTGGTCGCGGCGAGCTGCTCGGCCAGCTGCGCGCCCTCGACCCGCACGTCGGCCTGACCGGCGTCGACGTCGTCCCGCGCCCGCCTGGCCTGGATCCCTCCATCGCCTGGCTCGAGTCGCCCGGTGGGGCCGAGCTGCCCGAGGAGCTCGGCCCCCTCGACCACACCCTCGTCTTCGCCCACGAGTGGCTCGACGTCGTGCCGTGTGAGGTGGCCGAAGTCGACTCCACAGGTGTGCTGCGTCGTCGTCTGGTCGACCCCGAGACCGGCGTCGAGGAGTGGGGAGGCGGGCTGGCCCCGGACGAGACGGCCTGGGTCGAGGCCCACTGGCCTGCGCATTCTCCGGGACAGCGGGTCGAGGTCGGGCTGCGCCGCGACCAGGCCTGGGCCGCCCTGCTGGCCCGCCTGCGCAGCGGCATCGCGATCGCGGTGGACTACGGCCACCGCAAGGGCGAGCGCCCTGACCACGGCACGCTCACGGCATACCGCGAGGGCGCTGTCGTCGCACCGGTGCCGGACGGCACCTGCGACCTGACCGCCCACGTCGCGATGGACTCCCTCGATCACGACGAGCTGGTCGACCAGCGGACCATGCTGCACTCGCTGGGGCTGAGCGGCCACCACCCGCCCCGCGAGCTCGCCTCCAGCGACCCGGCTGCCTACCTGCGGGCCCTGACCGAGTCCTCAGCGGTGTCCGCCCTCACCGCCCGTGGCAGTTTCGGCAGCTTCCTGTGGGCGGTCAAGCGCGTGGGCTGACCACCAGCCGCTCGTACCCGCGCAGGACGAACGTGGGTCGGCGCACCGCCTCCACCAGCTGGAGGGTGGGGAAGCGCGACAACAGGGTGCGCACTGACACCTGGAGCTCCAGCCGGGCCAGGGGCGCCCCGATGCAGAAGTGGATGCCGAGCCCGAAGGCGAGGTGCGGGTTGGGATCGCGCTTCGGGTCGAAGGTGTCCGGGCGCTCGAACACCGCGGGGTCGCGGTTGGCAGCGCCGAGCAGGGCAGCCACCTTCTGCCCCGGCTCGATGGTGACGTCGCCGATCCGTACCGGCGCGGTTGCCGTCCGCTCGAAAAGGTGCAGCGGGCTGTCGTGGCGGAGGAACTCCTCGACCAACGTGGCCAGTGCCACCTCGTCGTCGAGGTCCGGGAGCGCCGTCCCCGACTCCAGCAGCGAGTGGAGGCCGTTTCCGAACCCGTTGACGCTCGCCTCGTGCCCCGCGTTGAGCAGCAGGACGGCGGTGGCCACCAGTTCGCGGGTGCTCAGCCGGTCGCCACCGTCGCGGGCGTGAGCCAGGTCCGTGAGCAGGTCGGCGCCCTGTTTTGGTGAGCTGTGGGCTGAGCGGTGGGCTGCCAGCTCCTCGACGTATGCCGCGAACTCACCTGCCGCCGTCCGCGCGGCGAGCTCCTGCTGCGGGGTCCGGTCGACCTCGTACATCTTGACGATGGCCTGCGACCAGGGACGGAGCAGGTGGCGGTCCGCCTCCGGCCAGCCGAGCAGCTCGGCGATGACCAGGACCGGAAGCGGCTCGGCGTAGCCCGCGAGGACGTCGAACGGCCCGTCGGCCGCGGCCTCGTCCAGCAGCTGAGCGGCCAGCTCGCGGATCCGGGGCGCCAGCCGCGCGACATGGCCGCGGGCGAAGGCACCGGAGACGAGCCGGCGCAGGCGGGTGTGCTTGGGGGGCTCGCTGTCGAGGATCGAGTCGGCGTGGAGCCAGTTGAAGGTCTCCCACTCCGCCGCCGGCTCCCGAGGGGTGAACAAGCGGCCCAGACGGCGGTCGCGCAGCACCGCGCTGCAGGCCTGGTGCGAGGTGGCGAGGTACATGCCTGCTGCGGAGTGCCATGCGACGGGTGCGATCGCGCGCAGCTCGGCGAAATGTGGGTAGGGGTCGGCCACCGTCGCCGGGTCGGCAAGGTCGAGCAGGTCGGCGGCGTCGGTCATCGCAGGCACGGGACCAGCCTGCCCCACCCCACTCGGGTGCGTCCCCGGTGCCGGCTGGTTCCCTTGTCGTGTTGTACGTCGCACATCGGTGCCGCACACTGGCCGGCGGTGCCACCGTGGACTGGCCGACGCAGCGACACCGATGAGACAGGAAGGACGAGTGATGAGGACGCGTGCAGCGCGGGCCGGCGTGACGGCCGCCCTCCTGCCACTGGTCGCCGCCTCGACCGCATGCGGCGGCGAGCCGTCCCGTGGCGGGGTTGCCGTGCAGACCGTGACGATCACGCCGACGGTCACCGTGACCGGCAAGGCGCCGTCCTCGTCGAGCTCCAGCGCGCTCGGCACACCGCCGAAGAGCCCGGTCAAGGGACGCAAGTACGACTTCGGAACCGTGACCGGCCTGGACTCCTCCAAGGGCTACGACATCGTCGTCCTGGACCGCTGGACCGACCCTTCGACCAGCGACGCCACGATCGCACGCCAGGGCCTGCAGGTCCGCGAGTACCAGGGCATGCCGTTCACCAACCAGAACACCAGGACGGTCTTCCGCATCCCCGTCGCGGAGGACGCCGTCGTGCTGCTGCACCACTGCACGGCGAAGGACGACCCCTGGCAGACCCGCTCCGGCAGCGTGCACGACCTCGGCTCGCTGACCGACGAGGACAAGATCCTGCTGCTGACCCTCGACGCCGACGGCTTGATGGTGCGGGCCGAGAACCTTCCGCGCTGCCCCTGAGCCGCTGCCCGACGTCGGCTGGCAGACTGCCGGTATGACGCAGGCCGGCACTTCCCGCGAGCTCACCGTCGGCGTGGGCGCCGGCGACCTGGCCACTGCTGACATGGTCCTCAACATCGGCCCGCAGCATCCGGCAACCCATGGCGTGCTCCGGCTGCGGATCACCGTCGACGGCGAGCGGATCGTCAGCGCCGAGCCGATCATCGGCTACATGCACCGGGGGGCCGAGAAGCTGTTCGAGGTGCGCGACTACCGCCAGATCATGGTGCTGGCCAACCGGCACGACTGGCTGTCGGCCTTCGCCAACGAGCTCGGCGTCGTGCTGGGGGTGGAGGCCATGCTCGGCATGGAGGTCCCCGAGCGGGCGGTCTGGGCGCGCACCCTGCTGGCCGAGCTGAACCGCGTGCTCAACCACCTGATGTTCCTCGGCTCCTATCCCCTCGAGCTGGGTGCGATCACCCCGATCTTCTACGCCTTTCGGGAGCGCGAGGAGCTCCAGGCGGTGATGGAGGAGGCCTCCGGGGGCCGCATGCACTACATGTTCAACCGCGTGGGTGGCCTGAAGGAGGACCTGCCGGCGGGCTGGCTGGGACGCTCATCGAGCGCGGTCGCGGCCGTCCGGCGGCGGCTTCCCGACCTCGAGTCGCTCATCATGGGCAACGAGATCCTGCGCGCCCGCACCCGCAGGGTGGGTGTCCTCGACCTGGCGACCATCACGGCATACGGCGTCAGCGGTCCCATCGCGCGGGGCTCCGGGCTGGACGTCGACCTGCGCCGGGACCAGCCCTACCTCGCCTATGGCGAGCTGTTCGCCGAGGGAGGCCCGGGTCGGGTCGTGACCCGCAGCGAGGGCGACTGCCTGGCCCGGCTCGAGGTCCTGCTGGAGCAGGTGCATGTGAGCCTCGACCTAGCGGACGCCTGCATCGAGCGGCTCGGCTCCCTGGACCGCGGGCCGGTCAACGTCAAGCTGCCCAAGGTGCTCAGGGTGCCCGAGGGCGAGCGCTACACAGCCACCGAGAACCCGCTCGGCTTCAACGGCTACTACCTGGTCTCGCGCGGCGAGAAGACACCTTGGCGGCTCAAGCTGCGCTCAGCGTCGTTCAACAACGTCTCGGTGCTGGCTGAGGTGCTGCCGGGCAACCTCATCGCCGACATGGTCGCCATCCTCGGGTCGATGTTCTTCGTGGTGGGCGACATCGACAAGTAGCTGACCAGCAGCGGACGAGCAGCGGACCAGCAGCGGACCAGCAGGGTCACTCCTCGTCGGGTGGCTTGGGGATCCGGCACATGCGCTGGGTGGCCAGCCCGGCGACCGCGAGGACGAGCCCCGCGCCGCTGGTGACCGACAGCGGCCAGACGAGGGCACGGTTGTGGTCGAGGTTGAGGTCGGCGAGGGCGCAGACCAGCTGGCCGGCATACCAGCCGAGGACCGCTGCGCCGGTCAGGGCCGCGGCCTGGGCGAGCACGAGCGTCCGGGCCGCGCGGATCGGGTTGAGCGCGTGGAGGGCCTGCCCGCGGAGGAAGCGTCGGACCGGGACCCCCGCGCTGAGGACGAGGGCGGCGATCAGCAGGACGACGACCGACGACAGCCAGGACGGGGAGGGCAGCAGGTGGCCGCCGTTGAGGAACAGGGTCCAGCCCATCCAGGAGAGCGCTCCCAGGACCACCGCCACTGTGGCGACCAGTCCCGTGGTGAGCCCGCGGCCCATCACCATCGGTCATTCCTTCCGTCGTGTGTCGATGCCGCAAGGGTGGCCCTCACCAGTCCGGCCTCCAGGGCAAGTCGGCCTTGCGGACGCCAGAGGAGTCCAGGCCCCCCAGCAGCTCGGCCACCGGCCGCACCTCGCCTGCCACCCGCAGCGTTGCCGCCGGGTCGGCGTCGAGCCACGGCACCAGCACGAAGGCGCGCTCGTGGGCGCGCGGGTGGGGAAGCGTGAGCTCGGGGCCGGCCGCCTGCACGTCGTGGCCGGTGCGCGGGTCACCGTACTGGACCAGGTCGAGGTCCAGGGTGCGGGGGCCCCAGTGCACCTCCCGGACCCGCCCGTGCTGCTGCTCGATGGCGTGCAGCGCGCGCAGCAGCCCGGACGGGGTGCGGGCGGTCGAGGCGAGCAGGACGGCGTTGGCGTACTCCGGCTGCGCCGGGCCCCCAACGGGTTCAGTCTGGTAGAGGTCGGAGACGCGGTGGACCTCGACGCCGGGCAGCCGCGCGATGGCTGCGACGGCATGGCCGAGCGTGTGCCGGGCGCCCCCGAGGTTGGCGCCGAGGGCTATGACGGCAGGTTCCCGCCGCTCTCGGCGGATCCGCACCTGCACGTCGGTGAACGGGTGGCCCACCGGGGCCTCTGGCTTGTGGACGACGACGTCAACGGCTTCCACGAGGGGCCGGGCGAGGACGCGGTCGGCGATGCGCGCGGCGAGTGCCTCGATGAGGTCCAGGGGCTCGCCCTCGACGAGCGCCACCACGTCACCGGCAACCTCGGCGTAGTTGACCGTGTCGTCGAGGCGGTCGCTCGCTCCGGCCGGGGCGAGGTCAACGCTCATGACGACGTCGACTACGAAGGTCTGGCCCTCGCGCCGCTCGGAGTCCAGGACGCCGTGGTGCCCCCGCGCGGAGATGCCCTGAAGGACGATCTGGTCGGCCATCGCCTACCGTGCCTGCTCGATCGCGCTGAAGACGGCGAGGGCATCGCGGGTCGAGACCACGTCGTGGACCCGGACCGCCCAGGCGCCGTGGAGAGCCGCCCACAGGCTGGTCGCAGCGGTGGCGGCGTCCCGCTCGAGAGGCGGGCAGGGGTCGTCGCGGGCCGAGCGGCCCACGTGGCCCAGGAACGCCTTGCGACTGGTGCCCACGAGGACGGGGTACCCCAGCGCCACGATGTCGTCGAGGTGCCGCAGCAGCGACCAGTTGTGCTCGGCCAGCTTCGCGAAGCCGAACCCGGGGTCGAGGACGAGGTTCTCCTTCGTCACCCCGCCCGCCAGCAGGGCCTGCGCGCGGTCGGCGAGCTCCCGGCATACCTCTGCGATGACGTCGTCGTAGACCGCCCGGGACTGCATGTCCCCGCTGTGCCCCCGCCAGTGCATGGCGATGAAGGGCACTCCCGCCTCTGCGGCGAGGGACACCATGTCCGGGTCGGCCAGGCCGCCGCTCACGTCGTTGAGCACGCTGGCCCCCGCCGCCAGCGCCCGGCGGGCCACCCCGGACCGCATCGTGTCGATGGAGATGCGGGCACCTTCGGATGCGAGGGCCTCGACGACCGGCAGCACCCGGCGCAGCTCCTCGGACTCCTCCGGTCGCTGGGCCCCCGGCCGGGTGGACTCGCCGCCAACGTCGACGATGTCGGCGCCCTGCTGAAGCAGCTCGAGCCCGTGGGCGATCGCCGCCTCCGGCTCGAACCACTGGCCACCGTCGGAGAAGGAGTCGGGGGTCACGTTGACCACACCCATGACCAGCGTGCGGTGTCGCGCCTGCTCGGTCACGAGGCGTTCCCGAACCACGTGAGCTTCGGCCAGACCAGGAACGCCTCCGCCTCGAGGGCCGCCAGGCCGACCCGCGGGAGGTCGCGGGTTCCGGGGTAGATGACGAAGCGGGGCTGCCAATGCGGCTGGAACTTGGCGTTGAACCGGTAAAGGCTCTCGATCTGGAACCACCGCGACGCGAACACCAGCACGTTGCGCCACAGCCGGAGGATGGGCCCCGCACCCAGCCGCTCGCCCCGGTCGAGCGCGCTGCGGAAGGCGGCGAAGTTCAGGGAGATCCGGGAGACGCCGAGGGCGGGCGCGGCCTTGAGCGCCTCGACGATGAGCAGGTCGTTGACGCCGGCGTCGGCGTCGCGATCGCGGCGCATGACGTCGAGTGAGAGCCCGTCCCTGCCCCAGGGCACGAACTGGAGAAAGCCGCGCACGCGGCCCTCCTGGCGGGCCGCGACGACCACCGCGTCCGGGTCGGCCTCGTCCATGACCCGCCCGAGGGCCATGGAGAAGCCACGCTCGGTGTCGGTGCTGCGCCACGCCGCGGCGTCCGCCAGGGCCTCGCGGCGCATGTCGGCGCTGGCGTCGGCGACCCGCACGATCTCGGTGCTGTAGCCGGCCCGCTTGATCCGGCTGACCATCTGGCGCACGTTGCGCATCGCCCGGCCCTCCAGCGAGAACGCCGCGGGGTCGACGATGGCCTCGTCGCCGAGCTCGAGGGCAGCGAAGCCGGTCTCCCGCACCCAGATGCGGCCGCCGAGCTCCGAACAGCCGAGGACGGCAGGCGTCCAAGCGTGCCCCTCCGCCTCGCACAGGAAGGCCTTGATCGCCCCTGGCCAGGCCTCGGGGTCACCCACCGGGTCTCCGCTCGCCAGCATCACACCGGAGACCACGCGGTAGGCGATCGCGGCCTTGCCGGTGTCGGACCAGATGACCGACTTGTCCGTGCGCAGGTTGAAGTAGCCCAGCGAGTCGGGGTGGCGGTCGAGCAGGGCACGGAGCCTGAGCTCGTCGTCGGGCGTGAGGTGCGGCTGTGGCTCTGGTGACCGGAGCACGAAGTAGACGGTGGTCAGGGACGTCATCAGGCCCAGCCCCAGCAGGAGGGCGGCCAGGACGTCGTTGGCGCGGTCGCTGTTGAAGTGCACCCCGCCGTCGATGCCGACGAAGCCCAGGAAGACCTGCGAGGCCACCTTGCCCCACCCCGGCCAGCCACCAACGAGGTCTTCGTCGTTGCCCCAGATGACCAGGAGCCCGAAGGCCGTCGACGCGGTGAGGAGCACGGCGAAGACGCGCACTGCGCGCCACCGGGTGGTGGGGTCGCCGAGGGCGGTGAACTTGCGGCGGTGGGCCAGGAGGAGTGCGAGGCCCGCGGCGGCCAGCAGGGCTGCGACCGGCTCGACCTTGATCGCGTGGAGCACCATCGAGAGCGAAAGGAGCCCCACGGCGGCCCGCCAGGCGCGGCGCTTGCGGCGTTTGAGGGAGTGTGCCAGCAGGAGCAGGAAGAGCCCGGAGACCACTGTTGCCGCGGCCGCCGCGTTGGTCAGCGCACCCGGGAGCACCTCGGTGACGTAGTGCAGGCGCACCCGCCAGGTGTGGGCCAGACCGGTGAGCAGGTCGATGGCGCCGACCAGGTAGGCCAGGTTGCCGAGCCAGCGTGGTGCGCCGGCATGGGTGTTGGTGAAGCGGTCGCGGATCACGGCCGCCGGCCCGCGAGAGGGTTCGTGGCGGGTGCTGGTCACCTCTTGCCACCGAGCAGGAGCGACATCGCCTCGGCCCGGGTGGCAGGGTCGCGCAACTGCCCGCGGACCGCTGACGTGATGGTGCGCGAGCCGGGCTTGCGGATGCCGCGCATGGACATGCACAGGTGCTCGGCCTCGACGACGACGATCACCCCTTGGACTTTGAGGTACTCGACGAGGGCGTCGGCGATCTGGGTCGTCAGCCGTTCCTGGACCTGGGGCCGCTTGGCGAAGACGTCGACCAGCCGGGCCAGCTTCGAAAGCCCGGTCACCCGCCCGTCCAGCGCCGGGATGTAGCCCACGTGGACAACGCCGTGGAACGGCACCAGGTGGTGCTCACACGTGCTGTAGAGCTCGATGTCTCGCACCAGGACCATCTCGTCGTGGTCGATGGAGAAGGTCTTCGACAGCACGTCTGCCGGCGACTGCCGCAGCCCCGCGAACATCTCGCCGTAGGACCTCGCCACTCGCGCCGGCGTGTCGGCCAGGCCCTCGCGGTCAGGATCCTCGCCCACTGCGATCAACAGCTCGCGCACCGCCGCCTCGGCGCGCGCGAGATCGACGCGCTGAGTCGACTCCTTTGTCGGCTCAGTGCTTTGAGTCGTCGACACGCCCGCCCTCGGGTACCTCGATGACCTTGGTGGGAGGGTGCTCCTCCTCTGAGCCGATGGTCGCTCCAGTCTCCGCGGCGCGGTCGATGGCCGCCGCCGTCTTGGCGTCGCCGGACTTGACCGTGGCGCCGGCGGGGGCTCCCGAGCCGTTCTCGCCGTTGAGGGCAGCGCGTTCGGCGGGGGTGAGCACCGGGGGCCGGTCGGAGAGCAGGCGCTTCTCGCTGGAGAGCCAGGTCGGGCGCTCCGGCCGCTTGACCACGGGCTTGAAGATCTCGCCGAGCTCCCGCGTGCCCAGCGTCTCGTGCTCGAGCAGCTCGAGGACGAGGTTGTCGAGGACGTCGCGGTTGTCGTTGAGCACATGCCACGCCTCGTCGTGCGCTGCATCGATCAGCCGGCGGACCTCCTCGTCGACCACGAAGGCCACTTCTTCGCTGTAGTCGCGCTGGTGGCCCATGTCGCGGCCGAGGAACACCTCGCCCCCGGACTGGCCGAGCTTGATGGCGCCCACGCGCTCGCTCATGCCGTACTCGGTGACCATCTTGCGGGCCAGCGCAGTGGCCTTCTCGATGTCGTTCGCGGCACCCGTCGTGGGGTCGTGGAAGATGATCTCCTCAGCGACGCGGCCACCCAGGGCATAGGCCAGCTGGTCGAGGATCTCGTTACGGGTCGTCGAGTACTTGTCGTCGGTCGGCATGACCATGGTGTAGCCGAGGGCTCGGCCGCGCGGCAGGATCGTCACCTTGGTGACCGGGTCGGTGTGCCGCATGGCTGCCGCAACGAGCGCGTGGCCACCCTCGTGGTATGCCGTGATCTTGCGCTCCTTGGCCGACATGATGCGGGTGCGCTTCTGGGGGCCGGCGACCACGCGGTCGATGGCCTCGTCCAGCACCGAGTCGTCGATGAGCTTCTTGTTGCCCCGCGCAGTCAGCAGCGCCGCCTCGTTCAGGACGTTGGCGAGATCGGCACCGGTGAAGCCCGGGGTGCGGCGGGCCACAGCGAGCAGGTCGACGCCGGCCGCCATCGGCTTGCCCTGCGAGTGGACCTCGAGGATCCGGTGGCGGCCGATCATGTCGGGTGCGTCCACCGAGATCTGCCGGTCGAAGCGGCCCGGTCGCAGGAGCGCGGGGTCGAGGATGTCGGGCCGGTTGGTGGCGGCGATGAGGATGACGTTCGTCTTGACGTCGAAGCCGTCCATCTCGACGAGCAGCTGGTTGAGCGTCTGCTCACGCTCGTCGTGACCACCGCCCAGACCGGCGCCGCGGTGTCGCCCGACGGCATCGATCTCGTCGACGAACACGATCGCCGGCGCGTTGGCCTTCGCCTGCTCGAACAGGTCGCGGACCCGGGAGGCACCCACACCGACGAACATCTCGACGAAGTCAGAGCCGGAGATCGAGTAGAACGGGACCCCGGCCTCCCCCGCGACCGCCCGCGCCAGCAGGGTCTTGCCGGTGCCGGGGGCACCGTAGAGCAGGACGCCCTTCGGGATCTTCGCCCCGACCGCCAGGAACTTCGCCGGCTCGGCCAGGAACTCCTTGATCTCGTGGAGCTCCTCGACCGCCTCGTCGGCGCCGGCCACGTCAGCGAACGTCACCTTCGGCGTGTCCTTGGATGCCAGCTTGGCCCGCGACTTGCCGAACTGCATGACCCGCGATCCGCCGCCCTGCATCTGGCTCATCATGAACCAGAAGAGGCCCAGCAGCAGGAGCAGCGGGAAGACCGACAGGATCATCGACCAGAACGGGTTCGGATCGTTGATCTTGTCGTTGACGCCGTTGGTGGGCGGGTTGTCGTTGAGCAGCTGGACGATCTCGGGGCCCCGGGCCACGACGTACTGCGTGCGCACCTTGGCCGCGTCGCGGATCGACTGGTCGGGGTTGGAGTACTCCGAGCCGCTCTTCAGATTGAGGTCGAGAACCTCGTTGTCGGTCAGGACGGCCGACTCGACCTTCTTCTCCTTGATGAGCTGCTCGGCAGCCGAGGTGTCGATGCGGGTGTAGCCGCCGGTGTCCGTGAACGAGAAGAGGATCACCGCGATGGCGACCGCCGCCAGGACCCAGAACAGCGGGGTTCGAAGGATGCGCTTGAAGTCCATGTGTGTGCGGGGCGCCTGCCCCGGTCCTCCTGCTCGTGAAGCCATTCGTCAGCGGCCCGATGCATACCTGACGCACTTACGAAGGTACACCGGCCAGTGATGTCAGATCGTCGAGCCCAGCGGGCTCTTGCCGCATGTGGAACGACCTGGGCGGTCGGGATGTTCCGCAGGTCGTGGGTGGTGGGAGACGGGTCGTCGGTGGCGGTTCAGGAGTAGACGTGCGGGGCCAGGGTCGCCACGTCGCGCAGGTTGCGGTAGTGCTCGGCGTAGTCGAGCCCATAACCCACGACGAACTCGTTGGGGATGTCGAAGCCGACCCACTTGACCTCGATGTCGACCTTGGCCGCCTCCGGCTTGCGCAGCAGGGTGCAGATCTGCACCGACGCAGGGTCGCGCGACTCCAGGTTGCTCTTGATCCAGCTCAGCGTGAGCCCCGAGTCGACGATGTCCTCGACGATCAGCACGTGCTTGCCGCTGATGTCGGTGTCGAGGTCCTTGAGGATGCGCACCACGCCTGAGGACTTGGTGCCCGAGCCGTAGGAGGACACAGCCATCCAGTCGACGGGGACGCTTCCCGGGAGGGCCCGCATCAGGTCTGCCATCACCATGACCGCTCCCTTGAGCACGCCCACCAGGAGGAGGTCCTTGCCCTTGTACTCAGCCCAGATCTCCTTGGCCAGCTCGGCCAGCCTCGCCTGGATCTGGCCGTCGGTGATCAGGACGCGCTCCAGGTCCGCTCCCATGTCGGCAGAGTCCACTGCTGTCTCCGTCTCTCGTCGGCAGGGCTGGTCGTCTCGCCGGTCGACCGACTCAACGAGGCTATTCAACCCGAGCCGGTCCGGTGACGGACAGCAGGGCACCACTTCGTGCGACGGATGTGGGGCCCGGTGCGCTGACCGGGCCCTGCCCGCGCCAGCGGGTCAGCAGAGCGTCGCACGCGTCGGTATGCCGGGCCGAGACCTGGCCCGCCGGCGCGCCTGCCGCGACCAGGAGACGTCGCCAGACGCGCTGTCGCAGCGGACTCGGGATGCGCTCGAGCTGGGTGACGTCCCACGGACCCGGGCCGAGCGCGGCAACCGCTTCTCCCGCGAGGCCGTCCAGGTAGTCGGCGTCCTCGCGCAGCTGCTCCCCGGTGCGGGCGAGGGCTGCGGACAGCCCCGGTCCGAGAGCCTCCTCCATCGCGGGGATGAGGGCCCGCACGCGGGCGCGGGCGTATGCCGGGTGGCTGTTGTGCGGGTCGGTCCAGGGCCGCAGGCCCTCGGCTGCGCACGCCGCCTTGGTCTGCTCCCGAGTGACGCGCAGGAAGGGGCGGCGGTAGCGGCCCCGGGCGGCCGGCATACCGGCCAGTGAGCGGGCGCCTGAGCCGCGCGCCAGCCCGAGGAGCACCTGCTCGGCCTGGTCGTCGCGAGTGTGGCCGAGGAGCACCACCGCGGCACCGAGGCGCTCAGCAGTCTGGTCGAGCGCGGCGTAGCGCGCGGCCCGAGCCGCCGCCTCGAGTCCGTCACCGGTGGTCGAGCACTCCACGGTGACGACCTCCACCGGGTCGAGCCCCATCCGGCGGCACTGCTCGGCGGCGCTCGCCGCCACCCGGTCGGACCCTTGCTGCAGCTGGTGGTCGACGACGACTGCGCCGGCCCGCAGGGACCGGCGCGGAGCCTCGAACCTGGTTGCGGCGGCCAGGGCGAGGGAGTCCGCGCCTCCGCTGCAGGCCACGATCACGAGGGAGTCGCCGGGCAGGTCGGACACGGCACGGCGCACCGCGACCCGCGTCGCGGCGACCGGGGGCGGCGGGGCGGCCACAGGGGTGTCCCGGGACCCGCGTCAGCCGTGGACCCGCCGGACCCAGGCGCCGGGGTCGGCGATCTCGGCAGGGGTGGGCAGGGTCTCGGGCGAGTCCCAGACCCGGTTGAACCCGTCGGTGCCAACGCGGTCGAACACGCCGCGGACGAACACCGCGCCGTCGCGGTACTGGCGCATCTTGGCCTCGAGGCCGAGCAGGCGGCGCAGCAGCCGGTCGAACGCGCCGACGCCCTTGCGGCGCTCGGTGAACTTGGCCCGGATGTCGGCGACGGACGGGATGACGGTCGGCCCCACCTCGTCCATGACGACGTCGGCATGACCCTCGAGCAGGGCCATGACCGCGGTCAGCTGGGCCAGCCGCGCCCGCTGCTCGGGCGTCGCCACGAGCTCGGCGATGCCGGTGCCGCCCTGGCGAAGCGCCTCGGGAAGCCGGGAGACCAGCTGCTGGGCGCGCTCGGCGAGGGTGTCGGGGTCGGGCACCATCTCGGAGGCCAGGGACTGGGCGCCGTCGATCATGTGGTGTCGCAGCCATGGCACCGCGGTGAACTGGACGCGGTGGGTCTCCTCGTGCATGCACACCCAGAGCCGGAAGTCGGCCGGGTCGACGCCGAGCTCGCGCTCCGCCTGGACCAGGTTCGGCGCGACCAGCATCAGTCGCGGCGTCCCCTGGGGGGCCAGGTCGTACTGACCGAGCACCTTGGAGGACAGGAACGCCAGCAAGGCGCCGGCCTCGGCACCGGTGACCTTGCCCCCGAAGGCGTTCATCGCTGCCGAGCCCTGGCTTGTGGCGGGTGTTCCCCTGCGCTCCACGAGCTTGGCGAAGACCGGGTCGAGCATCGCCGACATCGAGTCGGCGTTGGCCTCGATCCAGGTGGGGCGGTCGACGACGAGGGGTACCGGAGCGTCGCCGGGGGCGTGGAGCCGCGCGGTGTCGGCCACGGGCTGACGGGCCCGGCCGGCGCTGTCACGGATCGAGCTGACCGCAGCGGCGACCTCTGCGGCACTGACCGGTGGGCCTGCCGGCGCCAGCCGGCGGCCGGTCGCCTTGGCGAAGGCCCAGTCGACCTGGGGCGGCGTCCGGTCGGACGTCTGCATGGGCTCGGGAATGGTCACGTGAGTCCTTTTCGACTGGCTAGCCACACCCGCAGGTCGCGAGGGCGGCCACGAACCGGTCCAACGCCGCGCGGGCTGGCAGCGTTCCCGCCGGGCCGCCAGGCACGCTGTCGGCGACGACGGCGAACGACAGCAGCCGGCCCGACGCGTCGACGACCGTGCCCGCAAGGGCGCTGACCCCGGTGAGGGTGCCCGTCTTCGCCCGCGCCAAACCAGCGGCCTCGTGGGTGGGGCCGGTCAGGAAGCGGTCGTGGAGGGTGCCGTCGAGCCCGGCGACCGGCAGGTCGGCCACCACGCTCCGCAGCGCTGGGAGCCGTCCTCCGGTCGCCAGCGCCAGGATGTCGCCGAGCACCCGCACCGGCAGCCGCTGGCCGGCGCTCAGCCCCGAGGCATCGACCAGGTGGGCCGAGCCCAGCTCGATCCCGAGTCCCTGGACCTGCTCGCGCACCGCCTGCGCCGCCGCCGCGAACGTCGCCGGCTTCTTGAGGTGGACGGCCATCTGGCGGGCGAGGTTCTCGGTGAGGGCGTTGTCGGAGTCGTCGAGCGCGAGGGACAGGATGTCGACCAGCGGTGCCGACTCGACCTTCCCCAGCACCTCCCCGGCGGCGACGGGTTCCCCCCAGCCAGCCTCCTCCTCGAGCTGGGCCGTGATCCCCCTGGCGGCCAGGGCCTTCTGGAAGGCGAGCGCCACCGCACGGGGCGGGTCACGGGGCGACGGCTTGAACGGGTGTGGACGCTGACCCGCCAGGCCGACCATGAAGACACCCTGGGTGTAGCCGGCGGAGACGTCCGCCTGGTTCCAGCCGGGCGCATAGGGCTCCCCCGCCGCATACCTGGTGTCCAGACGCAGCCGGACCGACGTCGTCCCCGCGGCCTTGAGCCGCGCCGCAGTCTGGGCAGCGAGGTCGGCGAGACCCGCGCGGCCCTCGGTTGCCGCGGGCCGCCCCCGGCCGGGCGCCAGCATGGTGTCGCCTCCGGCAACGAGCACGACCTCCCCGGCCGCGCCGCGGACCACCTTCGTGGTCAGCGTCGCCCGGGGGTTCATCGCAGCGAGCACCGCTGCGGCGGCGAGGAGCTTGGCAGTGGAGGCCGGTGTGCGCGGCGCCTGGACGTCTCGGGCCAGCAGTGACCTGCCGGTCAGGCCGTCACGCACGTCGACCCCGACGGACGAGCCCAGAGCCGGGCTGGCGAGGGCGGCGCCGACGTGGGCCGAGAGCCCGGCCGCGGTTGGCTCCTCCGCGCTGTGCGCGAGGCCGCCCAGCGGGGCGGCCGTCGCCGTGGCCGCGGGCAGCACGCCGGGTGCCGGGACGGGTGGCGGCACGTCGCGAGTGAGCACTCCTGGAACCAGGTCGACCACGTCGGCGACGACGTACCCGCCGGCGAGCACGACCACCGCCAACCCTCCCGCGATCGCGCGGCGCACGACACCCCCTGACCCGCGGCAGCGGAGACTACGGAACACTTGGGCGCTGAGCCTAGGTCATGCAGTTCTGGGTCATGCAGTTCTGGGTCATGCAGGTCTCCCCATGCAGGTCTCGCGCGAAGGAAGCAGAGGTCGCCACCGTGGAGTTCGACGTCACCATCGAGATCCCCCAGGGACACCGCAACAAGTACGAAGTCGACCACGAGACCGGCCGCATCCGCCTCGACCGGCTGCTGTTCACCTCGACGCGCTACCCCGCCGACTACGGCTACGTCGAGGACAGCCTCGGCGAGGACGGCGACCCCCTCGACGCGCTGGTCCTGCTCCCCGAGCCGACCTTCCCGGGCTGCCTCGTCCGTGCCCGCCCGATCGGCATGTTCCACATGCGCGACGAGGCCGGGGGCGACGACAAGATCCTGTGCATCCCGGCGGGCGACCCACGCCAGGCCCATATCACCGAGCTCGAGCACGTGAGCGAGTTCGACCGGCTGGAGATCCAGCACTTCTTCGAGACCTACAAGGACCTCGAGCCGGGCAAGTCGGTCGAGGGGGCGCACTGGGCCGGCCGCGAGGAGGCCGAGCAGTGCGTGCGCGAGGCCATCGACCGGGCGCGGGCCGCTGGCCTGACCACGGCCCGGTGGCGCATGCCGGAGATCCATGCGGAGCCGATGATCGAGACGATCCCCGAGACGACCCCCGGGACGACCCCCGACTCTCAGGGGCGCCCGACGTAGTCGATGAGGTCAGGCCGCCAGATCGAGGCGTAGCGCACGTAGGCGCCGGTGTAGGGCGCCTCGATCATCTGGCCGCCCCCGACGTAGAGGCCCACGTGGTGGCTCGTGGCGCCTGACGTTCCGTAGAAGACCAGGTCCCCCGGCCGGGCCTCGCTCACCGGCACGTGACGCGTCTCCGCCCACTGGGCGCCGGTGTAGTGGGTGAGGTACACGCCGGCCCGGCGCCAGGCCATCATGGTCAGCCCGGAGCAGTCGAAGGTGTCCGGCCCGTCTGCGCCCCACTGGTACGGCTTGCCGAGCTGGGCCCGCGCGTAGGCGATCACGGCTGCCACTCCGCCCGAGACCGGCGTGGTGGGGGGCGGCGCCGGGCTGCTGGTCGGCTTCGCCGCGTCCTTCTCGGCCTGTGCCGCCGCGGCGGCTGCCTGACGAGCTGCCTCCTCGGCGGCGCGCTGGGCGGCCTCGGCCTGGCGCCGCTCGGCGGCAGCCTTGGCCTTGGCCGCGCGCTCAGCCGCCAGCCTGGCCTGCCGGGCGGCCTCCGCGGCGGCGGCCCGGGCCTCGGCAGCCCGCCGCAGGCCATCCTGTCGGGCCTGCTCGACCTGCACCGAGGTGTGCCGCAGCGTGGCCAGCTGCTGGGCCATGGTTCGCTGCTCGCCCTGGATGCGGACCGTCTCCGCCTGCGCCCGGTCGGCCTGCGCCTGCGCGGCGTTCCTGGCCCGCTCGGCTGCCTGTGCGGCGGCGAGCTGCTGCGCCTCCGCCACCGCGGCCTGGCGGGTGAGCGCCTCGGCGAGGGAGGAGGTCGCGGCGGCCTCCCTGAAGATCCGCTGGCGCGCCTCGGCGACCGCGTCGAGCGACGCAGCCCGATCGAGGAGGTCCTGTGGTCCGCTGCTGCTCACGAAGGCTTCCAGCTCGCCCAGGCTGCCGCCCTGCTGGTAGACGAGTGCGGCGTACTGCCGCACTCGCAGCGAGGCGGCCTCCGCTTTCTCCTGGGCAGCTGCCGCCCTGGCCCGCGCGTCGGCGGTGGCTCGGGTGCGTGCGTCGAGCGCGATGCGCGCGCCGTTGTACGCCTCGGCTGCGGCAGCCGCGGCAGTCTGCACCGCCTCGAGCCGGCTGGACGCCGCGGCGTACTGGCGTTCCAGGTCGCTCACCTGCTGAGCCTTGGACGTGACCGCCGCCTTCGCGGCGTCGACCTGCCGCTGCGAGGGGTAGACCGGGTCGTCGGCGGATGCGCCGAGAGCGCCGGTGAGGGTCAGGCCGGCCGCGAGTGCGACGCCGACGACCAGGCGCGTGGCGCGCGGGCGCAGGCGGTGCGACACGGAGGGCTCGCTCTCTGCTGACGGCCCGGGCGGGCATCGCCTGCGGCGGCGCCCTCGGGCGGATTGCGGAAAGGTCCAGCCCCTCGAATCTACGAGTCTTTCTTCACTTGCAAAACACTGGTCACAGAAATCCCTTTAGTGAAATCCCGTCACACAAAATAACATTCGTGTCATTCACGAATTACATGCATGTCTTTCAGCAGGCAGTGGCGTCAGACTGACCGAGTGAGGCAGAAGGTCACAAGTAGATAACGATCAGCCGATGCGGCCCGTTGGCATCGTCACTGCTCTCCGCTGGGCGCCAGGTAGGCCCTCAGGCCGCGCTCACCGCCGCGCATCATCCACGCGTGGTCGGCCCGGAGCAGGGACGCGCTGAGCGGGGCCAGCATCGACATCGCGCGCCTGGTGACCGACACCTCCTGCGCAAAGTGGGCGACCGTCCCACCGCCGGACGCCGCGCTCACCTGCCACGACGACCAACCGCGCAGGTCGCCGTCGATCGACACCCGCAGGACGCCGGCAGCCTCGTCCTCGACCTCCCGGGTCAGGAGCAGCGCCAGCGTGAGGGGCAGGGCGCTGCGCACCCAGAGCCAGCCCGACTCCTCGTCCACCCGCTGGAGCCGGCGCACCTGGGGCCACCACACGGCATACCGCTCCACGTCCGCCAGCACGTGGAACACCCGCGCGGGCGGGGGGGACAGCGACCAGGCGTGGTCGAACCGGAACGGTGCGTGCACACCTCGATCGTCACCCGATCAGGGGTGGCGCGCACGGCTGCGCCGCGGGAATGTGGGAGGGGACACGTTGAAGCCCCTCAAAGCACGTCGAAGCCCCGTTGAAAGCCCTGGAGGTGCGGCATGAAGGCGCAGTTGGGAGATCGGATCATCCTCGCCGGCGAACAGGTCGACCGGCCCACCCGGGTCGGCGAAGTCATCGAGGTGCGCGGCGCCGCGGGAGGCCCGCCCTATGTCGTCCGCTGGAGCGACGGTCACGAGGGCCTGATCTACCCGGGGCCGGGATCGGTCCTGCGGGTGGAGAGCGGCCCCCCGGCGGCGCAGGTGCCCACCGCGCCACCTGCAGAGGCGCCCAGCGGGGCCGGACCTACCCGGGAGTGGCAGGTGCGGATCTCGATCTTCGAGACCGGCGATGACACCGAGGCCCGGGTGGCCCTGATCGCCGACGCGCCCCACCACCTGAGCGCAAAGGGCTCCAGCCACCGCAGCGCTCGGGACTCGGCCGACCCCGCCATCGGCGACGAGGTGGCCGTGGCCAGGGCGCTGCGCCAGCTCGCCGACGAGCTCCTCGACGCCGCCGGGCGCGACATCGAGGCGCGCACCGGCGAGCAGGACGTGGTCGTGCGGTCGCGGTAGCCCTGGTTGGCCATCGGTGAAGGGGAGCCAAGGGACCCTGACCCGCCGCTTCCGGACCCCGCGCTGGTGGTCCTCGTCGGCGCGTCCGGCTCGGGCAAGTCGACGTGGGCCGACGGCCGGTACCGCGCGCCCGAAGTGGTCTCGTCCGACGAGCTGCGCGGCATCGTCGGCAGTGGTGCCAACGACCTCGACGCCTCGTCAGACGCGTTCCGGCTGCTCGACCTCGTGGTCGCCGCCCGGCTCGGGCGCCGCCTGACCACGGTCGTCGACACCCTCGGGTTCGACCCGGCACGCCGGCTCCAGTGGCTGAGCCAGGCCAGGGAGGCCGGCCTGCCTGCCGTGGTGGTCCTGTTCCAGACCCCCTCGGAGGTATGCCGGGGGCGCAACTCCCAGCGCGACCGCCCGGTGCCGGTGCGAGTCCTGTCGGCCCAGATCGCCCGGGCGCGAGACGTCGCCGCTGAGCTACCGCGCGAGGGCTGGGACCGGGTGGTCGTGGTGGAGCAGGGTCACACCGCGGCGGCGTCGGCTGCGCGGCCTTCCGCCGCCCGGCCTTCCGGCGGCCTGGCGGGCTCGGCCCCCCGGTCGCACGAGCTCGGCTTCGTCCTCCACCTGTCGCGGTTTCCCTGGGGCGAGGACCCACTGGCCTGGCTGCGGGCCATGGCCGCGGCTGCTGCGGAGGCAGGGTTCGAGGGTCTGTCGCTGATGGACCACCTCATCCAGATCC
>DASSJT010000009.1:0-10642 GCA_035691065.1 Dermatophilaceae bacterium | reverse complement strand
GCCCATGGCTCTCCTGGATGGCGGCGGCCTGCCACAGGTTCGAGAGTGCTCCGGGCCACGAAAAGGTGTCAAGGCATGCGCAATACCCCGACAGCCTGAACTCGTACGAAATCATGCGGCGCAGTGAGCGGATCCAGAACTGCCGAGGAGCGCATGCTGGAATCTTGAATGCAGCTTGGGTGCGCTTCTGCCGAAAGGCTCGTGGGGGCACGATGGTCTTGGGCGCTGAACAACTGGGAGGGCGTCGAACCGCGCCCGCCCGCTCGGAACATCTGCCATGCCGCCCTCCCCGCGATCCTGCCGCTGAGCGTGGGGCTTGCGCCGAGGACCCACCGGGCCCAGCTGCCGAGCCGGTCGCTCAGGTCGCAGTCCCGCGGAACCCAGGTGCAGCCATGCCGGAGACCATGCGGCCGTACCTTGAGAGACGTCCGGCTCATCATGCTCACCCGAGTCCACCTGTCGGTCGGGGTGGGCGCGATCGACGGGATGCTCGCCGACCCGGATTGGCGATCAACTCGCTGGCAGTCGCCGCTGTCAGTCGCCGACGTTCCCTTGCGCGAACCAGCTGCCGGCCGGCAGGTCCGGAGCCGGGGGAGGCTCCGGCTCCCAGGAGCGCGGCGGCGGCCAGAGCACGCGCGCCCGGCTGGCCGCCTCGAGGATCGCGTCCGCGGAGGTTTCGCTGACCGTCTCCGGCACTCCCCGGCCCGGCCAGGCGCAGACCAGCAGCAGCGGACCGGGAGGCGGCAGGGGAGAGAGGAACATGGAGACATCGGCACTGACCGAGCTGCCACCACCTCCGTCCGGCATCAATGAGGGCACGTTCGGCTGGTGGCGTTCCAGCAGACCCTGATACCCGGGCTCGGTGGAACAGCGCCGACCGTCGGCGAACTCGATCCCGAACAGCAGCCGGTCGCTGGACTCACCGTCGCCGTGGATTCCCCACAGGTGGCTCTGCCCTCGCCGCGGGGGAGTTCGCACCCGCGCCTCGACATGGAACTCGACGCCGTTGGTGTAGGCCCGCGCACCACTGATGAACACCACGGCGTCCTCGGACTCACCGATGACAACGTCCAGGGCCACCGACCCGGGGACTTCGTTCTCGGGACGGGTTCGCCTTCGCCAGTCCTCGGCGGCTGCGTCATCTCCTGTGCTGCCCCCGTGGAACCACATAGGCCCCACTATGCCGCGCCGGAGGGGGCTCGAGAGGCTTGTGGCCCGTCACTCCGCGATGATCACCACGAGGTTGCGCGGCCCGTGAACCCCCTCGACGCGGTTCAGCTCGATGTCGCTCGTGGCGCTCGGCCCGCTGATCCACGTCAGGGGTCGATGAGCGTCGAGCAGCGCCACCGCCTCGGGCACACCCGCGACGATCTGGTCGGACCGCACGATGCAGACGTGACGGTCGGGCACCAGGCTCAGCGCCCGCCGTCCCTGGCCGGCCTGGTGGTCCAGGACGATGGTGCCGGTCTCGGCGATCCCCACCGCACAGGTGGTCACCACGGCATCGATGCGGTCCAGCTCAGCCGACGACTGGCCGGTGTCGGCGACGGCACCCGGGATGCTGACGCCGAGGTCGGCCGGGACCACCACCGAGCCCGCACCGGCCAGAGCCGAGACGACGGATGCCTCCACGTCACCCGACGCGCACCGGACGACCGTGGCCCGGTAGTCCGCCACGCGCTCGGCGAAGAGGTCGACCAGCCCGTCAGGGGTATGCCGGTCGCGATACGAGCGGGGTACCTCCACGTGGTCGCGGGGCGCCTCAGCAAGGGCACCGCGCACGGCCCTGAGGATGTCCTCGCGGGCGCTCATCGCGCACCTCCCTCGCGGCGCCACCACTGGCGGAACGACTCCGCTGGTGGCAGGGGCAGGTCGCGCGCATCGGTCCACTTGGCACCGAACCAGGGCAGATGGGCCAAGATGTCTCGCCCGCCGGGCGCCTGCCGCCGCTTGACGAGCGCGCCGACCCGGCCGCCGAAGGAGGCCATCCGCTCGCCGAGCGCCATCCGGCGCGAATCCGCGAACGCCCAGGCGGTTGCCTTCATCGCCAGTGCTTCGGCCTTGGGCGCGCGCTCGCCCCGGTGGGCGTCGACCACCTGCGCTCGGAGGTCGACCAGGACCGAGGGGATGTCGATCCGCACCGGGCAGGCGTCGAAGCAGGCCCCGCACAGGCTGGACGCGTAGGGAAGCGAGTCGGTCTGCGGGTCGGTGCCCACGCCCTTGAGCAGCGGGTTGAGGATCGCCCCGATAGGCCCCGGGTAGACCGACCCGTAGGCATGGCCACCGGTCCGCTCGTAGACCGGGCAGACGTTGAGGCACGCCGAGCACCGGATGCACCGGAGGGCCTGCCGGCCCACGTCGTCGGCCAGAGCGCGGGTGCGGCCGTTGTCGAGCAGGACGACGTGAACCTCCTGGGGTCCGTCCCCGGGCGTCACGCCGCTCCAGGTCGAGGTGTAGGGGTTCATCCGCTCACCGGTCGAGGAGCGTGGGAGCAGCTGGAGGAACACGTCAAGGTCTGCCCACGTCGGCACCAGCTTCTCGATCCCCACGACGGACACCAGCACCTCGGACAGGGTCAGGCACATCCGCCCGTTGCCCTCGCTCTCGACGACGACGAGCGTCCCGGTCTCCGCGACTGCGAAGTTCGCGCCCGACACGCCAACCTTCGCCCGCAGGAACTTCTCCCGCAGGTGGAGCCGGGCCGCGGCCGCCAGGGCCGCGGGCTCATCGGTCAGGTCACTCGGCGCCGGGCGGCCAGCATGTCCCATCTTGGCCTGGAAGATGGCCCGGATCTCTGCGCGGTTGCGGTGGATGGCCGGCACCAGGATGTGGCTGGGGAGGTCGTCGCCCAGCTGGACGATGAGCTCGGCCAAGTCGGTCTCCCAAGCGGCGATGCCGTGCGCAGCCAAGGCTTCGTTCAGCCCGATCTCCTGAGTGGCCATGGACTTCACCTTGACCACCTCGTCGACGCCATGGGCACGGGCGATCTCGGCCACGACGGCACAGGCTTCGGCTGCGTCGCGAGCCCAGTGCACCGTGGCGCCCCTCGCGGTGAGGGTCTCCTCGAGCCGCACGAGGTGCTCGTCGAGGTGGCGCAGGGTGTTGTCCTTGATGGCGGCGCCGGCGACCCGCAGGGTCTCCCAGTCCTCCACCTCCGCGACGACCGCGGCGCGCTTGGCCCGGATCGTCGTGGTCGCGTGGCGCAGGTTTGCCCGTAGCTGGCTGTCCGCGAGGGCAGCCTTCGCAGCCGCCGGGAAGGCCGGCATACCGACGAAGGTTCCGCTCATGCCGCACCACCTTCAGTGGCGGCCAGGACTTCGGCCAAGTGCATGGTCCGTATGCCGCTGCGCTGGCGGGAGAGCAGCCCCCCGATGTGCATGAGGCACGAGTTGTCCCCGGCGACAAGGACTTCCGCGCCGCTGGCACGTACGTTGGCGACCTTGTCGGAGCCCATAGCCACAGAGGTCTCGGAGTTCTTGAGGGCGAACGTGCCGCCGAAGCCGCAGCACTCCTCGGCGTGCGGGAGGTCGACGAGGCGGAGCCCGTGCACACCCTCGAGGAGCTGTCGCGGACGGTCGCCGACGCCCAGCATGCGCAGCGAGTGGCACGTCGGGTGGTACGCCACCGTGTGCGGGAACGACGCACCCACATCGGTGACGTGCAGGACGTCGACCAGGAACTCGGACAGCTCGTAGACCTTGGGGCTGGTGGCCGCCACAGCCTCGGCCAGGCCGCGATCGCCGGAGCGGCGCGCCACGATGGAGTGCTGGTGCCTGGCCGACCCGGCGCACGAGCCGGAGGGTGTCACGATCGCGTCATAGCCGGCGAAGGCGTCGACGAAGTTGCGCACAACCGGAACCGCCTCGTCGAGGTAGCCCGTGTTGACCATGGGTTGGCCGCAGCAGGTCTGCGCCTCGGGGAACTCGACGTCGACCCCGAGCCGGCGCAGCACCGCGACCACGGCCTTGCCGGTGTCGGGAAACATCGCGTCGTTGATGCATGTGACCATGAGTGCGACTTTCACGGATTTCCCTTCGCGAACGGGTGGGAGCCGGCACTCGCCACTCTGCCGCATCTCGGTGGCCAATGGGGACGTGGGCTCCCGGCACTGAACGCTGCATACCCAAGCGAGCCCCCGGCATACCCGTCCGCGCAGCTATACCGCCACCCCGATGGGCCTTGGGCGTGCGCGCCCGCGCGGATAGGGGTGGCGCTCAGGCGCTGTGGCTACGGCGCCGAGTCGACCCGCACCCAGGCTGCCGCGTCGGGCGGGAGCTGGCCGCCTCGCGGCTCCTCGCTCGCGAGGAGCACCTCGCCGGTCAGCTCGAACGGCTGGTCGGACAGGTTGACGACGCACCGGGGGCTCCTGCTGCGGTCGAAGCCCAGCACTCCAGGGGGCGTCTCGAGCCAGTCCAGCCGGACATCGCTGCTTTCGAAGCGGGCGTGCCGCAGCGCCAGGGCCTTCCGGTAGTAGGCGAGCATCGAGCCGTCGTCCGCGGCCTCGGCCTCTGCCGTGTGGTCGTGCCATCCCTCGGGCTGGGGAAGCCACGGGTCCGCCGGACCGGAGGTGAAGCCGAACGGCGGAGTGCTCCCCGACCAGGGCAGCGGTACGCGGCACCCGTCCCTTCCGCGGATCGTGTGGCCGGAGCTCTCCCACACCGGGTCCTGGATCGCCTCGTCCGGGAGGTCCTCCACCTCCCAGAGGCCGAGCTCCTCGCCCTGGTAGAGGTACACCGACCCGGGCAGGGCCAGCATGAGCAGCAGCATCGCTCGCGCCCGGCGCTCGCCCAGCGCGCGGTCGGAGGGAGCGGCCGGGTACTTCGGCGGGAGGGGCACGCCGGTGAACTCGCGCCCATAGCGGGTCAGGTGGCGAGTCTCGTCGTGGTTGGAGAGCGTCCACGTGGCCGGGGCGCCGACCTCCGCGAAGGCGGCCAGCGTGCTGTCGATCGTGTGCCTGAGCGAGTCCGCGTCGAGGGGGCTCTTGAGGAAGTCGAGGTTGAACGTGGTGTGCAGCTCGTCTGGCCGCATGTAGCGCGCGAGCCGCTGCGGCCCGTTGACCACCACCTCACCCACGTACACCCGGTCGCCGTCATAGCTGTCGGCAATCGCCCGCCACGAGCGGAAGATGTCGTGCACTCCCTCGACGTCCCACAGGGGAGCGCCAGTCCACTTCACCGGGGTGAAGATGTCCTCCGCGAGGAACCCGAAGTCCGGGAGGTCCGGGTCCTTGGCGAACCCCGACGCCGCATCGACGCGTAGCCCGTCGAGCCCAAGGTCGAACCAGAACCGCAGCACGCTCTCGAACTCGGCCCGCACCTCCTCGTTGTCCCAGTTCAGGTCGGGTTGTGCGGGCGCGAACAGGTGGAGGTACCACTGCCCGGGCGTGCCGTCGGGCTCGGCGACCCGGGTCCAGGCCGGCCCGCCGAACGCGCTGATCCAGTCATTGGGCCGCTCGTTTCCACCTGGCCCACGGCCGTCGCGGAAGTGGTAGCGGTCTCGCTCGGGGGAGCCCGGCTGGGCCCTGAGGGCCTCCTGGAACCAAGGGTGCTCGTCGGACGTGTGGTTGGCGACGAAGTCAACGATCACCCGCAGCCCGTGGTCATGCGCTTCGGCAATGAGGGCCTTGGCGTCCTCCAGCGTCCCGAACAGCGGGTCGATGTCGCGGTAGTCGGCCACGTCGTAGCCGCCGTCCTTCATCGGCGAGGTGTACCAAGGTGTGATCCAGATGCCGTCGACCCCCAGGTCGCGCAGGTAGGGCAGCCGGGCGCGCAGCCCGGGGAGGTCGCCGATCCCGTCGCCGTTCCCGTCAGCGAAGCTCCGAAGGTAGACCTCATACATGACGGCATCCCGCCACCACGGCCCGGCTGTCGTTCCTCGCTCGGCTGAACCGGCCATGGCGCACCCCGTCGCGTCGTCGTTGACTGCCTGCCCCAGTATTGGCTGCGCGACGCGCACAGCGCAGGTTTCCACACGTGGACTCGCGGATGCGCTCAGCCGGGCCGCTCAGCCGCGGCCGCTCAGCCGGGCCGCACAGCCAGGCCGCTCAGCCGCGGCCGTGCCCCCTGCCCTTTCCCTTGGTCTTCTCGACCGGCGTGGGGGTACTTGTCCGGCTCGAGGTGGTGCTGGACGTCGACGGCTTGGGCGGCGCCGTCTGAGCCGTGGCCGGGGCGAGCCCGTCCAAGCCGTCCGCGACCTTGGTCGCCGCAGCGTCGATCTCCGCGGCCCGGTCGCTGCTGAGGTCGCCGGTCTCCTGAAACGCGACGACGTGCGTGTGCAGCCTGATCAGGGCAGCAGCGGCAGCCGCGGCGTCTTTGGCGGCCGCGGCCTTCGTCACCGCGAGCACGTCCAGCCGCAGCTGGTGGTTGGCCTTCGCCGAGATCGCGGTAGTAGAGCCGCCGCAGCCAGTGGCGAGCATGACCATGCCGGCAGCCACGACTGCGAGCACTCGTGAGCGCCTCACGGCTCGATCACCTTCTGGAGCTGGCTCAGGTTCTGGCCGACCGGGCCCGGGACGCTCGGATAGGTCGGCGGGCGCTCCGTGGCTGGAGCGGGTGTGCTGGGGCGCAGCGCCAGGGCGACGGTGAGTACGACCAGCACCGCGACGACCACTACGCCGATGCGCGTGCCGAGCGAGAGGGCCTGCCACGAGTGCCTCAGGCTGTATGCCGTGGGGGCGCGATGGCGGGCACCCCTCGCCACCGGTACCGGCGGGATGGGGAGGGTGTTGAGGACCTCCGTCGGAGGGTCCATGCCCAGGCGCTCCGCCGCCAGCATCGCGCCCAGCGCCTCGGTCACCTGCTCGCTGGTCGGCCGCTGCTCCGGCTCCTTCGCGGTCATGGCCCCGAGCAGGTGGTGCCACTCCAGACCCAGGTCCTCGGGGATCTCCGGATCTCGGTGCAGGCGGGCGAAGGCGGACTCGACAGGAGTGCCCGGATAGGCGACCTCTCCGGTGAGGCACTGGAGCAGAACGAGGCCGAGGGAGTAGACGTCGGAGGGAGGGCCGACGTCCTCGCCCTTGACCTGCTCCGGGCTCATGTAGGGCGCGGTGCCCAGAGTGGTGCCGGTGAGGGTGAGGCGGGTGGCGTCGATCAGCCGGGCGATGCCAAAGTCCGCGAGCTTGGCCACGGGCCCCTCGGTGTCCTCCACGGCCTCGGACAGCAGGATGTTGCCCGGCTTGATGTCCCGGTGGATCAGGCGCTCGCCGTGCACGTAGGCCAGCGCCGAGGCAATCTGGCGGCCGATCGCCGCCACCTGCCGCGGCTGCAGCTTGCCGTGGGTGCGCAGCTGCTCGGACAGAGTCGGTCCCTCGAGCATCTCCATCACCATGAAGTTCGTGCCGGAGGGGCCCTCGGTCAGGCGGGCGTCGTGCACCGCGACGAGTCCGGGGTGGCTCAGCGACGACGCGAGCCGCGCCTCCTCCTGTGCGCGGACGTCCTGGGACTCCTCGAGCGCTTCCGGCCGAAACATCTTGACGGCGACGTCGCGGTCGAGGAGCTGGTCGTGGGCCCGGTAGACGTCGGCCATGCCGCCCCGGGCGACGAGGTCGCCCACTTGGTATCGGCCGGCGAGCACCTGCCCTTGAGTGACTACCTGCGTTGCCGCCATCGCCTCGGTTGGCATGTCGGGCAACTCCATCTGGCCATCCTTCCCGGGACTCGCGCGTACCGTGCACGCGCTCTCCCGGCAGTGTGCCCCGTTCGCGGCGAGAGATGCGTCCCGAGTCCGCTCCTTTCCGCGCTCTGAGCAGATGTCCGCGGGCGCACGCCCAGGCGTGGGTGGGGCGCGCCCACCGGACGTTCGACCGTTGGGGACCTTTGCCTCTGAGTGCCTCGTTCGGCCCCGTTTGGTGCTGGGGCACCTCGCCGCACAGCGCGTCGGGTGGAAGAACCTGCGGGTGAATGTCCTAGTGAGGTAGGAGACCGCGGCCCTGTTCGAGTACTACTCCAGGCTGGTGGCGTCGCTCATCGCACAATGACCTCGAGGCGGCCGTCGCCGCCGAGCCGGACGCGGGCCCCGTGGCCGTGACTCTCGTGGTCGAGGACCCGGGCCAGCCACGTCGAGTCCTCGCGGGACGCGTGCTCCAGCGTGAGGCGGCGCGCCAGCAGCGGTGTCATCTGCAGGCCGACCAGCTCCCCGGTGCCCATGGCGAGCCGCGCGGAGTAGAGCAGCCGCAGCTCGCTGCGGAAACCGGCATACCCGCCTATGCCCTCGTAGTCGTTGACCAGGTCACCGCAGCCGTAGAGCACGAGCCGGCCACGGTAGACCTCGATCGGTCGGGGGTGGTGCGACGAGTGCCCGTGGACGACGTGGACGCCCGCCTCGACGAGACGGTGGGCGAAACGCCGGTGCTCATGGGGTATGCCGTAGCCCCAGTTGCTGCCCCAATGGATGGAGACGACGCGGATGTCGCCCGGCCGCTCCACCTCGAGGAGGCGGCGGGCCACCTCGTCGGCCGTCGTCAGGGAGAGGTCGGGGAGCAGGGCCACCCCAGCGCGGTCCGGGGCTGCTCGCCACCCGCCGGGCACGCCGCTCGAAACGTCCGCCACCGAGGCGATGACGACGCGGCCCCCGCCGTGCCGGGCATGGTCTGGCGCGTCAGGGCTGGGCAATCCCACGACCGCCGGCCGCCAGGCCTCGGCAGCGTCCCGCCCGGCGCCTGGAGCCCGCTGGCCGGCGTCGGCGAGGGTGTCGAGGGTCTGGAGCAGTCCAGTCGCGCCGTAGTCGAGGACGTGGTTGTTGGCGAGCGTCCATACGTCGACGCCGGCCACATTGAGCACCTCGAGGTTCGCTGGGGCCATCCGGTAGTTCACCGCCTTGCCCAGGGCGACGTCGTCGCTGGTGGTGACGCTCGTCTCCAGGTTCATCACCCGCACCGCGGGGCCGTACTGCTCCATCGCCTCGAGCGCTGAGCCCCACGGCCAGGTTGGCTCGACCCCACGGGGGATGGGCCCGTTGACCCGCTCGGCCAGCTCCACATAGCGGCGGGCGTCTCGCACGTACTCCTCGTGGAGCTCCGGCTTCCCGGGGCTGCGCAGGATCTGGTCGACTCCCCGGCCGGTCATCACGTCTCCGGCGAGCACGAGGCCGATGCCGTCGTCCACGCCTCCAGCCTAGGCACCCGGGCGAGGCCGCCGGATGGGCGCCTGGATTACGAACGTCATTGTGCTTTCGGCCCGGTAGGGCCACCCTCGATATGTCGGCGCTGTTCGGCGGCTCCGCTGAAGAGCGTGCAGCGTCTCGGGGTTGGAGGAGACATGAGGCGACTTCAGGCGACGGCTTTGGCAGCGTTCATCACGGCGCCCCTGTGCTTGACGGCAGGCTGGGCGACGGCCGGATTGGCCTCGGCTGCACCCCCCGGGGCCGGCTCGGGATGGGCCTCCAGCGTCTCCTTCACGAATGTCGTCGCAAGCTCCCCGACCACGGGGGGCGGCTACCCTGTGCCGCCGGGGTCGCGCGTCCCCTTGGCGGGGACCTGTGGCCCGGGCCCGTTCGACGCCAACCACTCCGAGTCGTGGGTCTCGGTGAAGCCGGACAGCGAGGACCTGGTCGGCACGTCGAAGTTCTTCTTCGACAAATACTCGACCTATTACATGTTCTACGTGGGCGCCTACCAGATCCCGGGCGGGGCGCCGTCGGGCAACAACCAGGTCCAGGGCTACGACTGCGTGTCCACGGGAACGCAGGACATGCCGCCGAGCTGGACCGACTCGACGGACCCGAACTCCGACTTCGACACCCAGGGCCGCGTCTACCAGACGATGCTGCCGTTCAACTCCTACTTCGACGCCACGAGGCTGCACCCGGACGGCGAGATCGACCTGTCCTACAGCGATGACCTGGGGCGCACCTGGGTGAAGGGCAACGGCGGTGTGCCGCTCGAGCCGCCCAACAACGCGTCGGCGCTGCAGCTCGGGCACGTCGAGGACAAGCAGTGGGTCGCCGTCAACCACATCGTCGGCCACAAGTACCAGGATCACGTCTACGCAGCCTGGGCCGTGTTCAACGGCGAGTCGATCAAGGTTCGCCTGGCTGTGTCGCGGGACCGCGGGCAGACCTTCGCCAAGGCGGTCACCATCAGCGCCCCGTCCCAGGTCGGCCCGGGAGCCACCTACGTCATCCCGTCGATCGATGCGGCCGGCACGCTCTTCGTCTCCGTGGTGTCCTTCCCGGCGAACGGGGGTGCCTCGACCGTCTACGTCGCGCGTTCCACCGACGACGGCCACAGCTTCAGCGCCTTCGTGCCCATCACGACCGTCTCGATCCCGCCCGGTGAGGTCTACCCCAACACCCGGTTCCGCAGCGGCATCGTCGAGAGCTTCGCTGCGAGCCCGACCTACGCCGGCCACCTCTACCTCACCTACGAGGACTGGGACACCACCCTTGGCCAGGCTGACGTGAAGTTCACCCAGTCGACTGACGGCGGGGCGACCTGGTCGGCACCCGCCCTCGTGAACGACAACGCCGACGCTCCCGGCGTCCCCACGGACCAGTTCCAGCCGACCGTCGCGGCCGGGCCGGACGGCGCCGTTGCCGTCGCGTTCTACGACCGGCGGAAGGCCTGCGGGAACGACCCGAGCGTGCTGGCCGCCGACCGCGGTCGCACGAACTTCTGCATCAACACCTCGCTGCAGGCCTACAAGGA
>DASSJT010000008.1:0-14275 GCA_035691065.1 Dermatophilaceae bacterium | reverse complement strand
CACAGGCGAGCGAGGACTGACCTCCGCCGAGGTCGCCCAGCGGGTCGGCGCCGGTCTGGTCAACCGCGCCACCAGCGAACCCAGCCGGTCAGTCGGTGAGATCCTCCGCGCCAACCTCCTCACGCGGTTCAACGCCCTCCTCGGCGGTCTCCTCGTCGCCATTCTGGTCGTCGGCCCACTTCAGGACGCGCTCTTCGGGTTCGTCCTCGTCGCCAACAGCGCGATTGGCATCATCCAGGAGCTGCGCGCCAAGCGGACCCTCGACCGCCTCTCGCTGCTCAGCATGCCGACCTCCACCGTCGTGCGCGACGGACAGCCTCGCCAGGTCGCCGCCGCGGACGTGGTCTGCGATGACGTCCTCGTGGTGGGTCTCGGCGACCAGATCGTGGTCGACGCGGTCGCCACTGAGACCGACGGGCTCGAGGTCGACGAGTCGTTGCTGAGCGGTGAGTCCGAGCCGGTCGACAAGCGGCCGGGCGACCAGCTCCTCTCGGGGAGCTTCGTCGTGGCCGGCCATGGGCGGGTGCGCGCCACCAGGGTCGGCGACGAGGCGTATGCCGTGAGGCTGGCCAGCGAGGCGAAGCGCTTCGACCTCGTGTCGTCCCAGATCATGGACGACCTCAACCGGCTGCTCCGCTGGATCACCGCGGTCCTCGTCCCCACGGCGGCGCTGCTCGTCACCACGCAGCTCCTGGTCCACAAGCAGTCGCTGTCGGAGGCCCTGCGCGGGTCTGTGGCAGGCGTCGTCGGGATGGTTCCCGAGGGTCTCGTCCTCCTCACCAGCGTGGCCTTCGCCGTCGCGGTGGTCCGGCTGGGCGGGCGCGGGGTGCTGGTGCAGGAGCTCCCAGCGATCGAGGGGCTGGCCCGCGTCGATGTCGTCGGAATCGACAAGACCGGGACCCTCACCGAGGGACCGATGGCCGTCGACGAGCTGGTCCCGCTCCGGGATGGCGCCGCCTCGGAGTGTGCCGAGTGTGCACAGGCGCTCGGCGCCATCGCCCACGCCGATGAGCACCCCAACCCGAGCCTGCGGGCACTGGCCGCAGCGTACCCAGCGCCGGCGACCTGGCGGCATACCGGTGGCGTGCCGTTCTCGTCGGCCCGGAAGTGGAGCGCCACGAGCTTCGACGCCCATGGGACGTGGGTGCTCGGCGCTCCTGACGTCCTGCTCGGGCCCGGATCCCTCGCAAGGGAAGAGGCCGAGCGACGCCAGGCCACCGGCCGTCGCGTGCTGCTGCTGGCGCGCGCAACCGCCCCTCTCGCGGCCGAGGCGGTGCCCCCCTTGGAGCCGGCCGCGCTCGTGGTCCTCGCCGAGCGGCTGCGGCCCGACGCCGCCGACACGCTGCGCTACTTCGCGGAGGGCGGGGTCCAGGTGAAGCTCATCTCCGGCGACAGTCCCCGCACCGTGGGTGCCGTGGCCTCGGCACTGGGTATGCCGGGTGCGCACCACCCGCTGGACGCTGCGCCGCTGGGCGACGACCTGGCCGCCATCAGCCCGGTCGTCGAGGAGAGCACGGTTTTCGGGCGAGTGCGGCCACGCCAGAAGCAGACCATCGTCGCCGCGCTTCGGGACCACGGCCACGTGGTCGCCATGACCGGCGACGGCGTCAACGACGTGATCGCCCTCAAGGAGGCGGACCTCGGTGTGGCCATGGGCAGCGGTGCTCCCGCCGCGCGGGCGGTGGCGGACCTCGTCCTGCTGCGCAACCGGTTCGACGTGCTGCCGGACGTCGTGGCCGAGGGCCGACGGGTCATCGCCAACATCGAGCGCGTCGCGCACCTGTTCCTGACCAAGACGGTCTACGTCACCGTCCTGACCATCGCCGTCGGTGTGGCGCAGCTGCCGTTCCCGTTCTACCCGCGCCACCTGACGATCGTGAGTGCCCTGACGATCGGGGTGCCGGCGTTCTTCCTCGCCCTCGCGCCCAACCGGCGACGCGCTCGGCCGGGGTTCCTCCGGCGCGTGCTCCGGTTCGCCGTGCCAGCGGGGGTGGTGGCCGCCGCGGCGACGTTCGCGGCATACGCCGTGACGACGCTTGAGACCGACCTCGGCGTCCCAGCCGCACGCACTGCTGCCACCATCGTGCTGTTCGGCGCCGGGACCACGGTGCTGGCACTGATCGCCCGCCCGCTCCGCCTTCTGGAGACTGCGCTTCTCGCGGCACTGGTGGCGGTCTTCGCGGCCCTCCTCGCCGTCCCCTGGTTGCGGGAGTTCCTCGCCCTGTCCAGCCTGCCGCTGCTCGCCTGGGCGAGCAACCTCGCCCTGGTCGGGCTCACGGCGGGCGCGCTGACCATCGTGTGGTGGTTCTCCTTGCGCCGGGACGCCCCGGTTGACCGCGACGCCCCACCAGACCCTCCCGCCCTACCAGACCCTCCCGCCTCACTGGATCGCGACGCCCCACCGGACCACGCCGCGTGACCAGGGTCGCGGTCCCTTGAGGGACCTTTGCCCCTGTGGCGGCTGCAGCGCGGGCGGAACGTGGTGTGCATGGGTGAAATCGTCAAGACCGCGCACGGAGACGTGCGCGGCGCCGTCGTCGACGGTGTGTACAGGTATCTCGGGGTGCCGTTCGCGGCGCCTCCAGTGGGTGCGAACCGGCTCCGTCCCCCTCAGCCGGTCGAGCCCTGGAGCGGCGTGCGGGAAGCCCTCGAGTACGGGCCCGCGCCGCCACAGGTGGCTCCGCCCGAATCGGCGGGCGAGGGATGGGACACCGCTGCGACGGGAGACGACTGCCTGACCCTCAACATCTGGACGCCGGACCCGGGGGCATCCGGGCTCCCGGTCATGATGTGGATCCAGGGCGGGGCCTTCGTGTTCGGGTCGACCGCTGCCTACGACGGGAGCCACTTCGCCCGGGACGGCCTCGTCTGTGTCGTCATCAACTGGCGGCTGGGGGCGGACGGATTCCTGTACCTGGGCGACGGAACGGGCAACCTCGGGCTGCTGGACCAGGTGGCGGCCCTCGAGTGGGTCAGGGAGAACATCGCGGCCTTCGGAGGCGACCCCGGCAACGTCACCATCTTCGGCGAGTCCTCAGGGGCGATGTCCGTGGGCGCGCTGCTGTCCATGCCGCGCGCCGAGGGCCTGTTCCACCGGGCGATTCCGCAGAGTGGGGCGGCTCACGCCGTGCTCTCCGCCGAGACCGCCTTGGGGATCGGGCGTCGGCTGGCAGCGAAGCTCGGCGTTCCACCGACCCGCGAGGCGGTCGCCGCGGTGCCCGTGGAGCGGCTGCTGCGGGCACAGGCCGAGGTGCAGGCGGACTTCCTCGCTGAGCCGGATCCTTCCGGCTGGGGGGCGGACCTGGTCCCGAGTCTCATGCTGTGGCAACCCGTCATCGACGGAGCGGTTGTTCCCGCACTTCCGATCGAGCGGATCGCGGCTGGCGCGGGGGCTCACCTCGACCTCATGGTCGGCACGAACACCGACGACTGGAAGCTGTTCCTGGCCATCACGGGCGCACTGGCCCAGATCACCGACGAAGACCTTTCGGGTCCCTTCAAGATCGGTGTCTCTGGGATCCAGTCCCTCGCTGGCTTCGGGCTCCCGGTGGACCGGGCGCTGGCTGAGTACCGCGCCCACTATCCCGGCGCCAGTCCGGGTGACCTGCTGGCGGCAGTCCAGACCGACTGGTGGGTCCGCATTCCGGCGATCCGCCTCGCCGATGCCCATTCGGCTGGCGGCGGGCGTACCTACATGTACGAGTTCGCCTGGGCGGCCCCGGGGCTCGGTGCCGTCCACGGACTGGAGATCCCGTTCGTGTTCGACACCGTGGGCCCGGACGCGACGCTCTTCGGAGCCATGCTGGCGGACCATCCGCCGCAGGAGCTCGCGAAGACCATGCATGGGGCGTGGGTCGCCTTCGCGTCCACGGGCGACCCGGGCTGGCCGGCATACGACCTCACTCGCAGGGCGACCATGCGCTTCGACACCGCCTCGCAGGTTGTGGACGACCCGCGGGCGTGGGAGCGGGCCTTGTGGGAAGGCGTCCGGTAGCGGAGGGGAGGCGCAGATGGGCTACACCGTCCGACCGGTGCCGCGAGACCGCCTCATCGTGCTGGACATGCTGCGCGGAGCGGCCCGGCGGTTCCCCGTTCACGGGCTGGTCGAGCTCGACGTGGGCCGTGCCAGCGCCCTGATCGCCGAGGCACCGTCGCCCGTGTCGTGGACCGGTTTCGTGATCGCCAGCATCGGTCGGGCGATTGCCCGGCACCCCGAGCTGAACGCGCGGCGGGCCGGCAAGCGCATCGTGCTCTTCGACCAGGTCGACATCGGGGCCACCGTGGAGCGCCACATGGACGGCACGATCGTCCTGGACGCCACAACGATCCGCGGAGCCGACCGGAAGTCGTGCGCCCAGGTGTCCGAGGAGCTCCATCGGGCCAAGCAGGCGCCGCCGCCGGACTCGGGGAGCATGGGCGTGACGGCCCAGTTGTGGCGGCTCCCAGGGCCGGTGCGAAGGCCCCTGTCCCGGATCATCAGCACCCGGCCCCGGGTTGCCGCCGCGTACGGGCCGACGATCGGGGTCACGTCGCTGGGCATGTTCTCCCGCGGCGGTGGCTGGGCGATCCCGATCCCTCCCCTGACCGTGATCGTCACCGTCAGTGGCGTCGTTGACCGCCCCGTGGTGCGGGACGGCCACATCGTGGTCCGCCCGATGCTGCCGCTGACCCTGAGCTTCGACCACGGGGTGGTCGACGGTGCCCCGGCCGCGCGCTTCGTGGAGACGCTTCGCGACCTCGTGGAGTCCGCAGCTGCGCTGCTGCCGGAGCCGACCGGCGCAACCGCGCCA
Organism: Dermatophilaceae bacterium; assembly: GCA_035691065.1. Taxonomy (GTDB): domain Bacteria; phylum Actinomycetota; class Actinomycetes; order Actinomycetales; family Dermatophilaceae; genus DASSJT01. The sequence goes on along the minus strand of DASSJT010000008.1, from coordinate 9,485 downwards.
AGCGTGGGGTGAGGCTGCGCCGCTTGACTGCGGTGGTATGCCGGGGGCGGCGCCGCAGGAAGCCCCCCTGTCTCGGGTGCGCCATGCGCGACGGAGGAATATCGTCTCTTCTTGGCTCGCGAGTGCTCGCAGCAGTCTTGAGGAGGCGGTGGCGGTGCGGCGGATCCTTCTGGTGGTGGGCCTGGTGTGCGGGACGCTCACGGTGGGGAGTGTTCCGGCGACGGCTGGCCCGACCGGTGTCGCGTCCTTGTCGAACATCAGCGACGACGGACCAGCCGACAACGGCGACAACGAGGTCGACATCGCGGTCAACCCGCTGAACCCGCAGAACCTCATCGCCGCGTGGAACGACTACGGGCCAGGGCAGTCCTGCGGCCTCGGCTACTCGGCAAACGGCGGGCGGACCTGGCAGACCAGCTGGCTGCGCGGTGTGACACCCGCTGGTGGCAATCCGACGTTCGACTACGGCGCAGGGGACCCCTCCGTGGGCTTCCTCAACGACGGGACCGCCGTGCTGAGCTGTGCCGCGTGGGGCGCGAGCCGGAGCCAGCCGAGTGCCATCTTCTCCAGCCGATCGACCGATGGCGGCAAGACCTGGGAGCCGGTCCAGCAGCTCACCTTCGGGCTCAGCCTCGGGCACCTCCAGGACCACAACATGCTCACCATCGACCGCTACCACAGCCGCGCCGTGGTGGCGTACTCGGTGTGGAACGGCTACCGGGCGACGTCCTACGCCCTGGTCTCCTCCGACGGAGGTCGCAGCTACCAGGGGCCGTACGAGATCGCCTCCGACTACCGCGCCAACGCGGTCGACCGGTTCGACGTGTCCGTGGCCGGCGCCCCGGACGGCACGCTCTACGCGACGTCGGGGATCTGGCAGTACGTCAACGAGTGGAACGAGCAGGCGGTCGTAGTGAGCCAGCTGCGTCCGGGAGAGACGAAGTTCACCCGGAGCGTCAAGGTGCGCGACCTGGTGCCGGCGCCCTACAACCTGCCCGGCGAGTCGTGGCGCACCTCGATGCAGGCCTCGATCGGGGTCGAGGCGGACGGCACGGTCGACCTCCTCACCGGCGACTTCGTGACCGGCAACCTCGACTTCTACCTCGCCAAGTCCACCGACCACGGTGCGTCGTTCCCCAGCCAGGTCAACCTCACGAGTGACCCGAACGACCAGGTGATGCCATGGATGTCGATCGCCCCGAGCGGCCGGCTCGACCTCATCTTCTACGACTACAGCCGAGCCACCGGCCTGATGGATGCGGTCTACGGTCAGGTCCCGGCCGGCGGGTCGGTGATGTCACGCACCGTCCTCCAGACCGGCATCGACGGCGATGCCCAGCCGCCGCGCGGGCCTGGCCACACGCCGTTCATGGGCGACTACCTCGGAGTCGACTCCACCGACGACGTCGTCGCCGTCTCGTGGACCGGTAACGGGCCCCTCTCGCAGGACGTGTACGGCGCGACCGTGCGCCCGTAGCGCCAGAGTCCAGCCCGGCCAGGCGCCAGAGGCAACAAACTCGAACAGCCTTATGACGGCAGCGGCGAGAGGACGAAGACGGATCGCTTCCCGCCCTGGGCGAGGAACACGGCATACGCCGGCCAGAGCTCGACCAGAGCGGGCCACAGCCGCTCGAGCTCCTGGTCGGTCGCCTCGCGTGCCGTGGCCGGGAACACGTTCCTGCCGACCTGGACCTTGGCGCGTGGATGGGCGCGCAGGTTGAGCGTCCAGGGGTTTGGGCGCTCGAAGCCCGGGTTGACGTTGCACACCACGAACCGGCCGTCGTCGCCGCGGAGGTAGAGCAGCGGGACCGTGCGCTCCCGACCGGTGCGGCGGCCGCGGGTCGTGAGCAGGAGGACGGGTGCACGGCCGGTGAGCGAGACTCGGCCGCCGGTCAGGAGGTAAAGCCGCCGCTGCAGCGGTGAGAAGATCCGGCCGATGGCGTAGACCCCCAACCGGGTGGCACCGACTCGCCGGATCGTGCCGACCACCGCCTCGCGGACCTGGGCGCCTCGCACGTCTCGATCGTGGGCGAGGTCGGTTCAGCGGGACAGGGCCAGACGTCACGAGCCGCGCGGCATGCAGGGGCAGCCTCACCGGCGGCTGGTTCACCTCCCTGACCTCCCCCTTGTGCCCAGGACTGCCCCGAGCCGAGGTCAGGACCGGGGAACGGACCCGTGTGCCATCACGTCGGCCAGCCAGTCGGCGGACTTCTTCCGCGTTCGCTGCTGGGTCTCGAAGTCCACGTGGAGCACACCCCAGCGCTGGGTGTAGCCGCGAGCCCACTCGAAGTTGTCCATCAGCGACCAGGCGTGGTAGCCGAGCACCTGCGCCCCGTCGGCGATCGCGTCGTGGACGGCGAGCAGGTGGCCCCGCAGGAAGTCGACGCGGTGGGGGTCCTCCAGCGGGGACTGTCCGGCGGCATCGGGTATGCCGTTCTCACAGACCATCAGCGGCAGCCCGTAGTCGCGGTGCAGCCGGACCAGGACGTCGTGCAGCCCTCGCGGGTAGACCTGCTGCCAGCCGTTCGACGCCACGGGGTAGCGCATCCGGGGCTGTCCGAAGTCGTCGACGAAGACGGGCGAGTAGTAGTTGAGGCCGAGCAGGTCGACGGGGGTGGACATGACCGCCAGGTCCCCGTCCCGCTCCGCGGACCGGAGTCCGGCGACCATCGCCGGCTCCTGGCCGTCGAGACGCGGGTAGCGTCCCCGCAGGATGGGGTCGAGGTAGAGGGTGTTCTCGGTGATGTCGCTGAGCGCAGCCTTCGCGCGCGACTCGTCCGTCTCCGTGAACGGGTAGACCGGGCTGACGACCGGGCAGGCGCCGATGCGGCCCGCGTTCCCCGACGCCCGGAACGCCTGCACTGCCCGTCCATGGGCGAGGTGCAGGTGGTGCAGCACCCGGCCCGAGAGGTGGGTGTCCTGGAGTCCCGGCGCCATCCAGCCGAGCTGGTACGCCTGCTGGACGATGATCTTCGGCTCGTTGACCGTCAGCCAGGTGCCGACGTCGGGCAGCGCGTCGAACAAGATCGCCGCGTAGTCGGCGAACCAGTCCGCCGACTCCCGCACGCCCCAGCCTCCGGCGTCCTGGAGGGCCTGTGGCAGGTCCCAGTGGTAGATCGTCGCGACTGGCTCGATGCCGCGCTGCCGCAGTCCGCCGACGAGGCGCCGGTAGAAGTCCAGCCCCTTGGCGTTGGGCTGTCCTCGGCCCTCGGGCAGGACCCGCGGCCAGGCCACCGAGAAGCGGTAGCTCGTCGCGGAGAGCCCCTTGAGCAGGTCGAGATCCGCTTCCCACCGGTGGTAGTGGTCGCAGGCGACCGCCCCGGAGCTTCCGTCGTCGATGGTCCCGGGCTTCGTCGCGAACGTGTCCCAGATCGACCGTCCCCGACCGTCGGCGGTGGTCGCGCCCTCGACCTGGTAGGCCGAGGTGGCGAGCCCGAACGTGAAGCCGTCCGGGAAGCTCGCTCGCTCGCCACTGCGAGGGCTGCCCTCGGTTGACGGCGACGAGCACGCCGTTCCTGCCGCAGCGAGCGCGGCCGAGCCGGCCACTGCCAGGAACTGCCGCCGGCCCACCTCCCCGGGCGTCACGGCATACCCGCCCATGGGTCTTCCCGCACCCATACCCGTGGGAGCCGCAGCTCCACGCCGTCGGCGCCTGCGAGCGGCGTGAGCACCGCCATCGTCGCGTCGAGGTCGTCACCCAGCCGGGGAAGGGCGCGCAGCGGCCGGTCCAGCGGCCGGAAGAAGTCGTCCCAGTGAACCAGGACCACCCGTCGGGCCCCCACGGCGCGTACGGTCTCGTCCCAGTACGTGCGGATGTACCACTCGTTCTGCCGGCCGAGCTGGCCCACGCCCAGGTAGACGACCTCGGCCCGCTCACCTGTGAGCGCCCCACGGACGAAGCCGGCGCTGCCCTGCACCAGCAGCCGGCGCCCGGAGGGTTGGTGGCTCACCAGCAGGGACCACGCCTCGCCGCAGCGGTATGCCGTGGCGCGAGCCGGCGGTACGACGGGCTGCTCGATTGCCCCGGGAAAGCGGTCGGGAGGGCAGTGGGCCGACAGGACGTGCTTCACGGTGAAAGCGCCGAGCGAGGAGACCATCCCGGGAGTGACGACGCTGATTGAGGAAGGCGAAAGTCCTTGCCCCCGGCCGAGGTTCGCGCACGACTCGCCACCCACCAGGGTCGCCCCGGTTCTCGCGGCCACGGTGGCGGAGTCGAGGGCGTGGTCGAAATGGGTGTGGACCGGGAGCACCGCGTCGAGCCGGTCCACCCCAGCGCGCCTGAGGGCCGCAGAGATCCGTGCCTGGTGTGGTGAGAGCCCCGTGACGAGGACCCGGGCCAGGCCCGGCCGGCTGAAGTAGCCGTCGGTCATCAGCGCCGAGTCACCACCGTCCACCAGTAGGGTCGAGACCCCCAGGAAGGTCACCGTCACCGGTGCGTCGGCCGAGGCGACAGGCACGCTGAACCGGCCGGCATACCGTCGAAGGTGTGGGCGCCCGAGCCGCGGTGTCATGCCGGGGCCGCCCCCGAGGGCATCTCGTTGCCGACGACGCGTACGACGGCCACCAGCTCGCCGCCGATCCGGGTCTCGGTGCGGACCGGCATCCCGGGCAGCGCCGTGGCGAACCACAGGGTCTCGACCCCGGTGCCGTCGGCGACCGTGTAGCGCAGGCAGTCCAGGACGCCCATCGGGGTTTCCAGCCGGGTCGGCTCGATCGTGGTGCGGTCGGCCGGGGTGGAGGCGTGCCCCTGCATCTCGAGCCAGGTGGCCCAGCCGGACTCCGGGGCGTCGATCGGGGTGCCGTCCATGGCGGTCCTGGTGCGCTCGACGAGCGCGCCGTCCTGGTCGCAGCGGACGAACCGGTTCGTGCGCCGGTGTGGCTCCTGCCCGCTCAGCTCAACGACGATGCTGATCGTGCGCCCCGCCGGGCAGCCTGCGCGAATCTCACTGGCGGTGAAGGGGGTTGGGGCGTGGTCTGGTTGGAGGACGTGCGGGTCTCCAGTCACGGCTATCGTGCCGTCCGACTGAGGCGCCAGTAGCGCCAAAGCGAGACCACCCCTATCAGGGCGGCGAGGGCACCGATGGCGAGGTCGAGGGTGGTGGTGGCGAACCCCAGCCTGAGCACGGCGATCACCAGCATGGCGCCGGCCAGCCAGAGGTAGTAGGTGGCGGACTTGGGCGGCTGCGCTGCCATGGCCCGAGTCTACGAGGAGCCAGGGCCTGGAACGGGCAACGGAACGGCCCATGGAACGGCCCACGGAACCGGCAACGGGCCGGGCCACGGGCCCGGCCACGGCGGGCGGCTGCCGGGCGACCGCCTCAGGCCGGCGCCGCCTTGTTGGGTCGCGGCACGTGCGCGAAGGTCGACAGCATGAACCACCGCGGCACGACCCGCCGCAGCGCCTCCGGGCCCAGCAGCTCCAGACCGCCCGAGCGCAGGGCGTCCGCCCAGGTGAGGTCGCCGCGCCACACCCGCACCAGGCTCCGGAGGCTGGCCCGGACGGTGACGTTCACGGCATACCCCGGATCGTCGTCGCAGACGTCGGTCTCCTCCCTGGTGATGACCAGCCACCAGTCGCGGGCATTGGGCGGGGCATCGGGGAACCGGAACTGGATCACGGTGCGCCCTTGCGGCACGGCCGCCACGTCGACGCGGCGGCGCATGTCCCACAGCAGGAGCTTGGGGTCCAGGTCCTCCTCGCCCAGCTCACCGATCCAGCGGACGCCCCAGGCGCCGATGGCCTCGACGACCGGACGCAGCTCCTGGCCGGCCTCGGTGAGGGAGTAGCGGACGTCACCTCCGTCCACCTGGCGCTCCACTATCCCGGCGCGCACCAGCTGTTGCAGCCGTCGGGACAGGAGGGTGGGTGACATCCGGGGCAGCCCGCGGCGGAGCTCGTTGAAGCGCTCACTGCCGCTCACCAGCTCTCGGACCACGAGCAGCGTCCAGCGCTCGTCGAGCACTTCCATCGCCTTCGAGACCGGGCAGAACTGGTGGTACGACAACCCCATTCACGCAGCGTATGCGGCGGGGCGGCACCGAGGGCGGCGATTCCGCCGAGAGGGGGCGGCCTCGAACGGTCGCCCGGCCCCTGGACGGAGGTACAGATCTCGTACTAGTTGGCGCCCGGCGGCAATTCCTAACGTCGATGCGTCAACAGGCGAACCAACCACGGAGGAAAGACCATGACAGCGGAGCTTGTGGCCAATGAGGCCGACCGAGCCCTGAAATCGAAACACCGGCAGATGTGGGCCTCGGGCGACTACGCGGCGGTCGCCGCGGAGGTCATCCCGACCCTGGGGCCTGTCCTGGTGGAGTACAGCGGCGTGCGGCCCGGCGATCGCGTCCTCGACGTGGCCGCCGGCACCGGCAACGCCGCCCTGCCGGCAGCACTTGCCGGTGCAAGCGTCGTCGCGACCGACCTCACGCCGGAGCTGCTGGACGAGGGCGAGGCGATCGCGGCTCGCAGCGGCGCCAGCCTGGAGTGGCGCCAGGCCGACGCCGAGGCCCTGCCGTTCGGCGACGGCGAGTTCGACACGGTGCTGTCCTGCGTGGGGGTCATGTTCGCACCCCACCACCAGGCCAGCGCCGACGAGCTGCTGCGGGTATGCCGTCCGGGCGGCACGATCGGCCTGCTCAACTGGACGCCCGAGGGCTTCATCGGGCAGATGTTCGCGACCATGAAGCCCTATGCACCGCCACCGCCGCCCGGTGCGCAGCCGCCGCCCCTGTGGGGCAACGAGGAGCACGTCCGCGCGCTGTTCGGGGACGAGGTCACCGAGGTCCGCGCCACCCGGCAGAAGCTCCAGGTGGACGTCTTCGACGGTCCGGAGGGGTTCCGCGACTACTTCAAGTCGAAGTACGGCCCGACGATCGTGGCGTACCGGTCGATCGCCGAGGACCCAGAGCGGGTCGCCGCCCTCGACCGCGACCTCGTCGAGCTGGCCTCGGCCTTCGAGGTCTCGGGTGGCGACGCGTCGGCCCAGTCGCCAACCAGGCACATGGAGTGGGAGTACCTGCTCCTGACTGCGCGCAAGCGGGGCTGACTCGCCGCCAGCCGGGAAAGAGTTCGGCGCGCTGGCGCTCGGCCGCTGCCAGACCGGGGCTGTGCAGGGGATGAACCCCGGTCTAGCGGCCTGCGCCAGCGCGCCGACAGCCCAGATTCCTCGCCGTCAGGGGCGGTGAGAGGAGCCTGGGTTGCTGGTGGCCTCAGAAGGCGCCTCCGTGGGGATGGAGGGCACCGAAGGCCGGCTCGAGGGCTCTGGTGTGGTGGGGGCGGAGGTGGGGTGGCTCGTTGCCGAGGACGGAGGGGTGGCACCGGGGTGGGCAACCGTCGCGCAGTAGCCGGCGATCTTGTCCTCGCCACCGGCTGCCGTCGCGAGGTTGCGGAAGGCAATCGCCTTCTCGGCGGCCTTGCCATGGTCCTTGACCTTGTCCCACGCGGTGCACAGGCCGAAGGCGGCATGGCCGGAGGCGTCGGGACCGACCGGGGTGCTGCTCGAGGCCGCCTTGTGGCTCTCGCTCTCGCCGGGTGCGGCGGGGGCGCCGATCGCGTGGTGGGCGAAGTTCTGGGCCGCGTCGGGAAGGGTTCCGGCGTACGCGGCGGCAGCGAGGCCGCCAACGCTGACGGCGCCGGCGCCGACGAGGGCGGCGAGCTTCGCAGAGAGGGCAGGGGCGAGCATCAATGGTCTCCAGGGGCGTGGTCGGGATGAGGACGACATGACCGAGGCGCGATAGGCAGCCAGGACCCGCATCTCACCGCGCAGCTCCTCGGGCTCGGCAGGGGCACTCGCCAGAAGGGCGAGCAGGTCCGAGCCGGCGCGCAGGTCCTCGTGTTCGCTCATGTCATCGGATAAAGCGCTGGAAGGCGTCACGGCGTTACACCCTCGTCGGCAAGTTCTCTGGCGAGCTTGCGCAGCCCTCGGTGAGCAGCCACCCTGACCGCGCCGGGGGTGCTCCCCACCAGCCGGGCCACCTCCTCGACGGAGAGCCCCGCCACGTTGCGGAGCATCACGATCTCGGCCTGCTGGGGCGGCAGCCTCCGCACGGCGGCGATGGCGGCGTTGAGCGTCCAGGCCCCGATCGCCGCGTCGGCAGGGTCGCGCGGCGACGACGTGGTGAGGCCGGCCGTGTCGGGAAGCTCGGCGACGGGGATGTCGCGCAGCCGGCCGCGGCGTCGTCCGTCATCGACGGCACGGCGTCTGGCCGTGGTGAACAGCCACGCCCGCCAAGCCTGTTCGTCCCCCCGGAACCGGCGCAGGCCGCGGGCGACGGTCGCCCACGTCTCGGATGCGACGTCGTCCGGCTCATCGCCGGCCACCACGCGCAGGTAGCGGAGGAGCGCGGGATTGGCATCACGCCACAGCAGTGCGAACGCGGCTTCGTCACCGCGCTTCGCAGCCGCAAGCAGCCGCGCGAAGTCCCTGCCGATCACCTGCCGGTCACCTGCCGATCACTTGCCCGAGTATGTCCCCCTTTGCCTCCTCGATGGCCCAGGGGGGTGCCAAAAAGCACGGCGGTATGCCGGACAGCCGCCGGTGGCGGGTGCGGCACCACTCACGCGAAGGCTGCCACGACCGGCCCCAGGGCCAGCACATCGTCCGCGTCCGCGAGGTCGGGCGGCGCCACGAACACCGTGCGCACTCCTCGGTCGACGAGCGCTCGGTAGCGCGCGGTGTGCTCGGCAGGGGTGCCGGCGTGGTGGCGTGCTGCGAAGGCTGCCGCAGCCATCCCGCCCCGGAGCCGCTCCACGCGGCGCCACACGTCGCTTCGGTCGGTGCCCACTACCGGCAGGTCGAGCACCGTTACCGCCACGTCGTCGGACGCCCGTCCCGCTTCCTCGACGAGACTCCGGAACAGTGCGATCTTGGCCAGCCCGGCGTCGGTGGTGGGGAGGTTGCAGGCGTCGCCGAGCCGCGCCGCGATGCCGAGCGTGCGCCGCCCGCCACCTCCCACGACCACGGGAAGCTCGCCCACCGGCCGGGGGTAGCAGGTCGTCTCTGGCAGCGAGACCCCTTGCCCTGCATAAGGTTTCGTTCCCGCTGCCCATAGTGCCCGCATCGTCTCGATACCGGCCTCGAGCAGGTCGAGGCGCTCGGCGGCGGGCGGGAAGGCCAGGGCGAAGGCCGCGTGCTCGCGGTTCCACCAGCCGGCCCCCACGCCGACGAAGGCGCGGCCGCCGGTGAGCGCCGAGAGCGTGGCTGCCGCCTTGGCGATGACACCTGGCGAGCGGAAGGTCACCGGCGTCACCAGTGTGCCGAGCCGCAGGCGGGGCTCGAGGCCGGCGAGCATGCCCAAGGTCACCCACGGCTCCGGGATCGGGTCCCAGGCCCGGCCGACCTGGGGGATCTGGATGAGGTGGTCCATCAGCGACAGACCCTCGAACCCTGCCTCCGCAGCAGCCGCGGCCATGGCCCGCAGCCAGGCCAGTGGGTCCTCGCCCCAGGGAAACCGCGACAGGTGGAGGACGAAGCCGAGCTCGTGCG
>DASSJT010000007.1:0-7127 GCA_035691065.1 Dermatophilaceae bacterium | reverse complement strand
GCATACCGCCAGTCCGGCGAGCGCCGCGGCGGCGACGGACCCCACCGCCAGCTCGCCGACCGGGAGCCGCGAGGGCAGCCAGTCGCCCTCCCCGACCTCGACGAGCGCGTCGTCGGGAAGCCCGAGCGCGGGCAGGACCTCAGCGAGCACCCGGTTCATGTGCGCAAGGGGGGACTCGAACCCCCACGCCCGGAGGCACCAGGACCTAAACCTGGCGCGTCTGCCAATTCCGCCACTTGCGCGCGCCGCCTACCTTACTTCTGCGCCAGCAGCTCCCGGAGGATCGGGACCATCGCCCGGAACGCGTTGCCGCGGTGGGAGATCGCGTTCTTCTCGTCGTTGGTGTACTCCGCGAGGGTGCGACCGGAGGGGTCTCCGTCGACCAGGAAGATGGGGTCGTAGCCGAAGCCGTTGCTTCCGCGGGCCGACCTGGCGAGGTGGCCCTGGACTCGTCCCTCGGTGGCCGCGACGCGGCCGTCCGGAAGGGCCAGCACCGCCGAACAGACGAAGGCCGCGGCACGGTGCTCGTCGGGCACGTCCTCGACCTGGTCGAGGAGCAGCTGGAGGTTGGCGCGGTCGCGGTCGGCTCGGGCGAGGTCGGCTCCGCCGTGGCCGCCCGACCAGCGGGCGCTGAAGACCCCGGGCGATCCGCCGAGCACCTCGACCGACAGACCGGAGTCGTCGGCGACCGAGGGCAGCCCGGTCGCCGCGGCGAGCGCCACTGCCTTGAGGCGGGCGTTGCCCTCGAAGGTCACCTCGGTCTCCGGCACGTCGGGTATCTCCGGGAACTCGGAGGCCCCGACCACCTCCAGCCTGAGCTCGTCGACGAGGTCACCGAGGATCTGCTGGAGCTCCTTCACCTTGTGCTCGTTGCGGGTGGCGAGCACGAGGCGTTGCCGACCACCCTGCGCCTGCCCTCGCACATTCACCGCAGGCGCTCGCGCGGCGTCTCGGCGAGCGCCTTGTCCTGGGCGGTGGTCAGGTCGGCACATCCCTTGGCGCCGAGGTCGAGCAGCCGGTTGAGCAGGTCGCGGTCGAACGCCGCGCCGGCGCCTTCGGCGGTGCCCTGCACCTCGACGAACCGCCCGTCGCCGGTCATCACCAGGTTCATGTCGGTCGCGGCGGCCGAGTCCTCGGCATAGTCGAGGTCCAGCACCGGCACGCCGCCGACGATCCCCACGCTGACCGCGGCGATCGAGCCGGTCAGCGGCTGGGCATCCTTGGCGAGGAAGCCCTTGGCACGGGCGTCCTCGATGGCGTCGACGAGCGCGACGTAGGCGCCGGTGATCGAGGCCGTGCGGGTGCCGCCGTCGGCCTGGAGCACGTCGCAGTCGAGCACGATGGTGTTCTCGCCGAGCGCCTTGGTGTCGATGATGGCGCGCAGGCTGCGGCCGATCAGGCGCGAGATCTCGTGGGTGCGACCGCCGACGCGCCCTTTGCGGGACTCCCGGTCGCTGCGGGTGTTCGTCGAGCGGGGCAGCATCTCGTACTCCGACGTGACCCATCCCGTACCCCCGCCCTTGAGCCAGCGGGGCACCCCGGGCGTGAAGCTGGCGGCGCACAGCACCCGCGTCCGCCCGAACTCCACGAGCACGCTCCCCTCGGCGTGGTCGAGCCAGTTGCGCGTGATGCGCACTTCCCGGAGCTGGTCCTGGGCGCGTCCGTCATGTCGGGTCTGGAGGGTCGTCACGCCCGAAAGGCTACCGAGGTATGCCGGGTGGCCCGTTGCGCGCCCAGCCCACCTCCTCCTCCCGTTCCTATCGCCGTCCCCGTCTTCGCCCCGTCGGGATCTCACGCAAACGCACGTCAGGAGGCGTGGCTTGCGGATCGGAGGGCGGCCAGGAGCTTGGTGTCGATGCCATCGGGCGACAGGCGCATCTCGAAGTTCTCCCGGCCGGCCCAGGCCGCGAGCGCCCGCGCCGTGTCAGGGTCTGAGTAGCCGAGCCGAACCAGGCATGCTGACACCTCGGCATCGAGCTCGCCCTGGAGCGGCTGGACCTCCTCCGGGCCGCCGAAGGTCATGTCGTGCAGCTCGGCCAAGCGGGCGAGCTCCCTTGGTGCCTCGGGGTGGTCGTCGACACGCAGGTCCATGAGGACACCTGACCCGTCGTACCCGGTGCCGGGCTTCACGGCATACACGGCCGCACTCTGCCGACCTCGCGAGTCCCCGCCGGCGGCATCTCCGGCGAGCAGGGCGGCGAGCAGTCGCTGCGCGAGTCCCAGCCGGCTGTTCTCCAGCCAGGCTTTCTCCATGGCTGCGACCACCTCCGGTCCGACCAGGATGTTGCCCTGCACGGCATACCGCCCGGTGTCGTCGGAACCGCACATCCCGCCCGCCCAGGGGAGGCATGCCTCGCCGGTGAAGGTGGCCTCGCTGCCGTGGGCCGCCACGCCGAGCTGCCGGTGAGCCGCCTCGGGGTCAGCCGCCGTCACCTCGGCCACGGCCTCGGGGGCCGACAAGCCGTCGCCCAGCAGGCGCAGCACGTCATCCTTGTAGGACATCTTGGCCATGGCCTGGGTGGCCACCGCCCCCACACCACTGCGCGCGGCCGGGACGACGGCTCCGGCGCTGAGGAACTTGCTGGCCACTGCGACGCCACAGGCATCGCCGACGGCACCGACGATCGAGAAAGTCACCCGGCTCAACCTAGTGCGACAGCGCCAAGGTCAGAGGTCGTAGGTCTTGTCCGGCTCGGCCAGCTCTACGTCACCCGTCCATACCGCGGCAGCCTGCGCACGGCATACCTCTGGGTCGTTCCAAGCGGGGATGTGCGTGAGCATGAGCCGCTTGACGCCCCCGGCCGCGATCGCCGCACGAGCCGCCCCCGACCCCGACAGGTGGATCCCCGGGGTGTTGTCGCGACCGTCGACCCACGCAGAGTCGCAGAGCACGAGGTCGGCCTCGGTGAAGAGCGTGGAGAGGACCGGCGAGGAGTCGGTGTCGCCGCTGTAGGCAAGGACCTTGCCGCCGGCCTCGACGCGGAATCCATAGGCCTCGACCGGATGGTTGACCCGCAACGGCGTGACCGCGAACGGGCCGGCCGTGAACGGGGCGGTGTCCTTGATCACGTGGAAGTCGAACTGGCTGGCCAGACCGGCCGGCTCGATGCCGTGGTACATGAGGGAGAGCCGGCGCTCAGTGCCCATCGGGCCGAAGAGCGGCAGGTGGTGTTCGTACGGACCGGCAGGTCGGTACTTGCGCGCCACGTAGAGCCCGAGCACGTCGACCACATGGTCGGGGTGGAGGTGGCTGATCGCGACCGCGTCGATGTCCTCGATGTCGATGTGCCGCTGGAGCGCGCCGAGGGCACCGTTGCCGAGGTCGAGCACCAGGCTGAAGTCGCGCCCCTCGTGCTCGGCCTGCACCAGGTAGCACGACGCCGGCGAGTGCGGCCCCGGGAACGACCCGGCGCAGCCGACGATGGTGACCCTCACAGGGCGGCCACCTCCTCACGATGCGCTGCCACGGCCTCAGGGCCCAGGAATCGGCGGGCGAGCCGGCTGAACTCCGCCGGGTCGCCGGTGGTCAGGAACTCGTGCTCCGGCTCTGGCAACGCGTCGTCGCGCAGCTCACCCCGGTCGGCCAGCACCCGGAAGACGTCCTTGGCGGTCTCGTCCGCGCTGGACACGAGCGTCACCCCGTCGCCCATGACGTACGAGATGACGCCGGTCAGCAGGGGGTAGTGCGTGCAGCCCAGGATCAGGGTGTCGACATCGTGCTCCTGCAGCGGTGCGAGGTACTCGCGGGCGACTCCCAGCAGCTCGCTGCCACTCGTGATGCCCGCCTCGACGAACTCCACAAACCGCGGACACGGTGCGCTGGTCACCTCGAGATGCGGTGCCGCGGCGAAGGCGTCGAGATAGGCCCGCGAGTTGTGCGTGCCCTGGGTCGAGATGACCCCGACCCTCCCCGTGCGGGTCGCCGCGGCCGCCCGCCGCACGGCCGGTCGGATCACTTCGATGACCGGCACGTCGTAGCGCTCCCGGGCGTCGTGGAGCATGGCCGCGCTCGCCGTGTTGCAGGCGATGACGAGGGCCTTGACGCCGCGGTCGACCAGCCGGTCGACGCACTCGAGGGCGAACTGGCGGCTCTCCGCGATGGGCCGGGGACCATACGGTGCACGCGCGGTGTCGCCGAAGTAGACGATCGGCTCATGGGGCAGCTGGTCGAGGACAGCTCGCGCGACCGTCAGCCCACCGAAGCTGGAGTCGAAGATGCCGATCGGTGCGTCCGCCACGCGATTCAGGGTAGGCGAGCGGGCGCCGCCGTCATGCACCGGCGGGCCGTCTGCTCCGTCACAATGACCGCGCGTCAGGTCGGCATGAGCGCGTGCGCCAACGTCTCCTGCAGCCAGGTCAGGAAGTCGTAGACCGCCAGCGCGTAGACCAGCGGCTCATCGGGGTCGAGCGTCGCTGCCAGCGCCTCGAGGCGGTCGGCGTCATCGTCGTCCTTGAGGCCGAGGCGCTCGCCCAGCACCAGCCGCACGTCGGTGAGCGCCACCACGAAGGCCAGCGCCTGCTCGTGGTCCAGGCGCACCCGGTCGCCGTGCGCCGCGCCCAGCGCCTCGATCGACGCGGTCAGGTTGTGCGCCTTGCGGGTGCGCAGGCTCCGCTCGGTCAGCCGCCGGAACTCGGCCGCGGCCGCCTCGTCCGCGTGGTGGCCCGGGGGGAACAGCCGGTCGAGCGCCGGGTCGCGATCCTCCATACCGTATGCCGGGTGGCTGGCTTGGCCGCCCGACTCGCCCGTCGCTTCCCCAGTGACCTCCTCCCCCCGGTCCTCGGCGCTGAGCGAGATGCCCATGCCCACGCCGCCGATGCCGGCGACGATGTCGTCGAAGACGTCCCCGGTGTCGCGGGTCGCACCCTCGGGGTCGACCAGCTGCAGGACCTGCTCCAGCAGCCCCACGACGAGGGCACGTTCGGCGGCATCGAGCCGGCCGGCATACTCCTCGCCCTTGCGCTTGAACGCTTTGGCCACTCACTCATCCTTCTGGAAGGTGGCCCACAGCCCGTAGCCCTGCAGCGCCTCGGTGTCGGCCTCCATCTTCTCCCGCGCGCCCGAGGACACGACCGCCTTGCCCTTGGTGTGCACGTCGAGCATGAGCTTCTCGGACTTCGCGCGGCTGTAGCCGAAGTAGGACTGGAAGACGAACGTCACGTAGGACATGAGGTTGACCGGGTCGTTCCACACGAGCGTGATCCAGGGGACGTCCGGCTCGAGGACCTCGCTGGAGGAGGTGACCTCCTGTTCGACGGGAGCGATGGACACGGCCCCAGAATAGGGTGCCGTCTGTGAGTCCCGATAACCCAGCAGCGGGCCGCGCGGGCTCCCCCGCCGCGGGCGAGGAGGCGAACGCGGCCAGTACGGCCCTGCTGACCGACCACTATGAGCTGACCATGGTGGAGGCTGCGCTGCGCAGTGGCGCGGCCCGGCGCCGCTGTGTGTTCGAGGTGTTCGCACGCCGACTGCCGGAGGGGCGCCGATACGGCGTGGTGGCCGGCACGGGCCGGCTCCTCGACGCCGTCGAGGCGTTCCGGTTCGGCGGCGCGGAGCTGGACCAGCTGCGCCGCACCGGGGTGGTCGACGAGGCCACGCTCGAGTTCCTCGCGGACTACCGCTTCACTGGCGACATCTGGGGGTATGCCGAGGGCGAGGCCTACTTCCCCGGCTCACCGGTGCTCGTGGTCGAGTCCGACTTCGCGCACGCGGTCGTCCTCGAGACCCTGGCGCTCAGCGTGCTCAACCACGACAGCGCGGTGGCGAGCGCCGCCTCGCGGATGACGTGTGCTGCTGCTGGCCGTCCCTGCATCGAGATGGGCTCAAGGCGCACCCACGAGTGGGCCGGCGTGGCCGCGGCCCGGGCTGCGTACGTGGCGGGTTTCACCGGTACGTCGAACCTGGAGGCCGGGCGCCGCTACGGTATCCCGACCCTGGGCACGGCGGCGCACGCGTTCACGCTGGTGCACGACTCGGAGCGGGAGGCCTTCGAGGCGCAGGTGGCGTCGCTGGGCGACGGCACCACACTGCTCGTCGACACCTACGACGTGACGGCGGCCGTGAAGACCGCAGTGGACGTCGCCGGCACAGGCCTTGGTGCCGTGCGGCTCGACTCGGGCGACCTGCTCGAGCAGGCGCGCGAGGTGCGCGCCCAGCTCGACGCGCTGGGGGCTGTGGACACCCGAATCGTGGTCACGTCGGACCTGGACGAGTACGGCATCGCTGCTCTGGCGGCCGGGCCGGTGGATGCGTACGGGGTGGGCACCTCGCTGGTGACCGGCTCGGGCGCGCCCACGGCCGGCATGGTCTACAAGCTTGTGGCGCGAGCCGACGACAGCGGCACGCTCGTGGGTGTGGCGAAGCGGTCGAAGGACAAGCTCTCGGTCGCTGGCCGGAAGTGGGCTCTGCGTCGTCGCGACCCCAACGGCGTTGCGCGGGCCGAGGTGATCGGTGTCGGCGAGCGGCCCCAGGACGACGGCGACGACCGCAACCTGCTGGTGCAGCTGGTCCGGAACGGAGAGGTCGTGCACGAGGAGGCCCGGTCACTCGAGGCGGCGAGGGCACGGCATACGGCGTCGGTTGCCGAGCTACCGCCGGCGGCCCACCAGCTCCAGCGTGGGGAGCCGGTCATCGAGACCGTCTACGAGGGCCACCTGGCCTAGCCGCAGCTTGGGCACTGGCCTGGGTGTCGGCCAAACCGTGAGTCGGTGCAACCGGGCAGGGAGAGGGAGGGGCCGCAACCTGCCGTCTGCCTCGAAATACGGCCAGGCAACGGCCGGACGGTTCGCCTTGGCCGTATTTCGAGGCAAGCGGCATATGCGCAATGGGGGTAGGCGAGGGCCGCACCCTCGACCAGGTCAGGCCTCGCCCGGGGCGAGGCGCTTTGCGACGTCAGGACAAGGCCTCCTCGACCGTGATCGACGGCATCCCGTGGGCCTCGGCGACCGGGGCGTTGGTGACGTGCCCGTCGAAGGTGTTCAGCCCCAGGGCCAGGGGGCGGTCCTCGGACAGGGCCTGCCGCCAGCCCTTGTTGGCCAGCGCCACGGCATACGGCAGGGTCACGTTGGTCAGGGCGTAGGTGGAGGTGTGCGGCACCGCCCCGGGCATGTTGGCCACGCAGTAGAACATG
>DASSJT010000006.1:0-14858 GCA_035691065.1 Dermatophilaceae bacterium | reverse complement strand
AAGTACACCGTCCAGCCCCAGAAGGAACGACTCGAGCAGCGGCGTGCCCGCGGCATCGTCGACGACTCGATCACCACCGCGCGATAACCGACGCCCGACGGCAAGGAGGCCGGCCATGACCATGCGCAGCGCTGACGTGGAGGAACGCGACTCATCCGCTGGAGGGAACCGGTGGCTGATCCTTTGTGCCGCGATCCTCGTGCAGCTCTCCATCGGCTCGGTCTACGCCTGGAGCGTCTTCGGCAAGGCGCTCCAGACGCACGAGGCGTTCGGCTGGTCGAAGGCGAAGGCGGCCGTGCCCTTCAGCGTCGTGATCGGCATGATCTTCATCGGCAGCTATGTCGGCGGCCGGATCCAGGACCGGCGCGGGCCGCGGGTCGTGGCCCTTGCGGGAGGGATCATCTACAGCTTCGGTGTCATCCTGGCGTCGTTCGCCACGAACGCTGACATGTTCTGGCTGCTGGTCCTCGGCTACGGGGTGCTCGGGGGATTCGGCCTCGGGATGGTCTACATCGTGCCGATCGCGATGCTGCAGAAGTGGTTCCCCGACAAGCCAGGGCTCATCACTGGTCTCGCCGTGGCCGGGTTCGGCTTCGGTGCGGTCATCACCGCCCCGGTCGGCCAGGCGCTGATCGACAACACGCCGTCCGTGCCAACCAAGGCATTCCTGTGGCTGGGCATCGGCTACCTCGTGGCCCTGCTCATCGGCGCTTCGCTGTTCCGCAATCCCCCGGCCGGCTACCTCGCGGGCGCAGTGTCGCCAGCCGCCGTCGCGGCGGACGACCGAGACAAGAGCGACTCGGCATTAGCCGGCCGCAACGCCGACGTGCGGAACGCCGACGTGCGGAACGCCGACGTTCGCAACGTCGACACCCGCAACTTCACCCAGCAGGAGGCACTCAGCACGGTGCAGTGGTATCTCCTGACCCTCATCCTCACCATGAGCGTCACCGCCGGCATCTCGCTCATCTCGGTGGCCGCGGACACGGCGACAGACGTCTCGGACTACTCGAAGACGGCCGCCGCGAGCCTGGTCGGCATCCTCGCGATCTTCAACGGCGGCGGCCGGATCTTCTGGGGCTGGCTGTCCGACCTGGTCGGGAAGATGCCTGCCTTCCTCGGGATCCTGGGTATCCAGGGCGTCTGCCTGCTGCTGATCCCGCACGCCGGCAACAAGGCGCTCTTCGCCATCCTCGCCGCACTGGTCTACACCTGCTACGGCGGTGGCTTCGGGACGATGCCCTCGACGGCAGGCCGCTTCTTCGGAGTCAAGAATGTCGGTGCCATCTACGGCCTGATGCTGATCGGGTGGAGCATCGGCGGCATCGTCGGCCCGCTGCTGATCTCCAACCTGATCGGCCAGGAGAAGGCGTACACGCGCGGCTTCACGGTGATCGGCATCATCACGCTGGTCTCACTGGTCATCCCGCTGATCACCCGCAAGCCGCGTCATGATGTGGCCCGGGCCGACGACCGAGCCGGAGCCCCCGCCCGCCCGGCATAGCGGCAGCCGCTGCCTGCACGCCGAAGCCCCAGCCCCTTATGTCGCCCAGGGAGGCGCGCGTCAGCGGACGACCAGCACGGCGTCGCCGGGCGGCACGAACTCGCCCACGACCGGAGTCCCGGGGATCTCGCCCGCGAGCAAGAGCCCACCGCTCGTCTGTGCGTCGGCCAACAGCACCAGCTCGTCCTCGGCGACCGCCGCCGACAGGTGGGGCCGCACCCACTCGAGGTTGCGCCGGCTGCCACCCGGCACGAACCCCTGCGCCAGCGACTCGCGAGCGCCCTCGAGAAAGGGCACCGCAGCGGCGTCGATGACCGCCGTCACCCCGGATGCCCGCGCCATCTTGAACAGGTGGCCCAGCAACCCGAACCCGGTCACGTCGGTCGCCGCCCTGATCCCCGCATCGAGCGCGGCCCGTGACGCCTCGGCATTGAGCGCCGTCATCGACGCCACCGCGTGCTCGAACACCTCGCCCGTTGCCTTGTGCCGGTTGTTGAGCACGCCCACCCCGAGCGGCTTGGTCAGGCTGATCGGCAGACCCGCCCGAGCCGCGTCGTTGCGCATCAGGCTGCCGACCTCCGCGATGCCGGTCACGGCCATGCCGTACTTCGGCTCCGGGTCGTCGATGCTGTGCCCGCCGGCCACCGGGCAGCCAGCCACCCGGCATACGTCCAAGCCGCCGCGCAGGACCTCCTGGGCGAGCTCCATCGGCAGCCGCTCCCGCGGCCAGCCGAGGAGGTTGACGGCGACCAGGGGACGACCGCCCATGGCGTAGACGTCGGAGAGGGCGTTGGCCGCGGCGATGCGGCCCCAGTCGTAGGGGTCGTCGACCACGGGTGTGAAGAAGTCCGCGGTGGCGAGCATGGCGAGGTCGCCCTCGATGCGCACCGCGGCCGCGTCGTCCCCGTCCTCGAGGCCCACGAGCAGCTCGGGGTACGCATCGCCAGCCGGCCCTCCGACGAGGTCGCGCACCATGTCCTCGAGCTCGCCAGGCGGGATCTTGCAGGCGCAGCCGCCGCCGTGGGCGAACTGCGTCAGCCGGTACGTCATCGCCGTGTCCACGCTGCTGACTCTAAGCCGGTCGTATGCCGGGTGCCCGCCCAGCCGGGTCAGCTCACCACCGCGCCCCGTTCAGCGAGCGATGCGCCGTGCGGTCAGGGGCCGGCTTGGTAGACGGCCAGGTCCTCTGGACCGCCGTAGTCGCCGCCCGGCGTGATGACCGTCCCGGTCTTGCCCGCGATGATCGCCGCGGCATCCTCCAGCCGCCCGATGGCGGCCATGTCGCCGGTGAGCTCGACAAAGCGGCAGGCAGCGTCCACCTTCGGTCCCATGGAGCCCGCCGGGAAGCTCTCCCCTCGCAGTGCTCCCGGCGTCGCCCGCTCGATGGGGGTGGCGTCGGGGGTGCCGAAGCCGCGAACAACCTGGGCGACGTCGGTGAGGATGAGCAGGACGTCCGCCTCGAGGGCCTCCGCGAGCACCGCGGCAGTGCGGTCCTTGTCGACCACGGCCTCGACGCCGCGCAGCTTCCCGCGCTCGTCGCGGATGACGGGCACGCCGCCACCGCCGGCGCACACGACCACGGCGCCGCTCTCCAGGAGCAGCCGGATCAGGCGGGTCTCGACGACCCGTTGTGGCTGCGGCGAGCCCACCACCCGGCGCCACTTGTCGCCGTCCGGGCGCATCGTCCAGCCCCGCTCCGCGCCAAGGCGCTTTGCCTGCTCCTCGTCGTAGACCTCGCCCACGAACTTCGTGGGGTTCTCGAAGGCGGGGTCGTGGGCCAGGACGAGCGTCTGGTTGATGATGCTCGCGACCTGGCGCCCCGGCAGCGCGTTCTGCAGAGCCTGGAGCAGCCAGTAGCCGATCATGCCCTGGGTCTGCGCGCCCAGGACGTCGAACGGGTAGGGCGTCGAGAGGTGGGGGTCCGAGGCGCTCTGCAGCGCAAGCACCCCCACCTGGGGGCCGTTGCCGTGGGTCAGGACCAGCTCATGCTGGTGGGCGAGCGGGGCCAGCGCGTGCACCGCCTTGGCCACGTTGGCCATCTGGGTGGACGCATCGGGCTTCTGGCCCCGCTCGAGCAGGGCGTTGCCACCGAGGGCCGCGACGATACGCATCGTCAGCTGCCCAGGGTGGCGACCATGATCGCCTTGATGGTGTGCAGGCGGTTCTCGGCCTGGTCGAACACGATCGAGGCGTCGGACTCGAAGACCTCGTCGGTGACCTCGAGCGCCTCCATGCCGGTCTGCTCGTAGAGCTGCTCGCCGACCGTGGTGTTGCGGTCGTGGAACGCGGGCAGGCAGTGCATGAACCGGACTCGGGGGTTGCCGGTGCGCTCGATGAGCTCGGCGTTCACCTGGTAGGGCCGCAGCAGGTCGATGCGTTCGGCCCACCGCTCCTTGGGCTCGCCCATCGACAGCCAGACGTCGGTGTAGACGAAGTCGATGCCCGCGACACCCTCGGCGACGTCGTCGGTGTGGGTGATGCGCGCGCCAGTCCGGTGGGCGATCTCTTGTGCCTGGCTGATGACGTCGTCGTGGTTCCACAGCTCCTTGGGGGCCACGATCCGCACGTCCATGCCCATCATGGCGCCGGCGACCAGCAGCGAGTTGCCCACGTTGTTGCGGGCATCCCCGCAGTAGGCGAACGCGATCTCGGTGTCCGGCTTGGAGCACCACTCCTGCATCGTCAGCATGTCGCAGAGGGTCTGTGTCGGGTGCCACTCGTCGGTGAGGCCGTTCCAGACCGGCACCCCGGCATACTCCCCGAGCGTCTCGACGAGCGACTGGGCCGACCCGCGGTACTGGATCCCGTCGTACATCCGCCCGAGCACCCGAGCGGTGTCCTTCATCGACTCCTTGTGGCCGATCTGGCTGCCCGTCGGGTCGAGGTAGGTGACGTGGGCGCCCTGGTCGAAGGCGGCCACCTCGAACGCGCACCGGGTGCGGGTGGATGTCTTCTCGAAGATCAGGGCGATGTTCTTGCCGAGCAGGCGCTGCCGCTCGTTGCCGGCCCGCTTGGCGGACTTGAGCTCCGCGGAGAGGCGCAGCAGGTAGCGCCACTCCTGCGGGGTGAAGTCCAGCTCCTTGAGGAAGTTGCGGCGCTGGAGGTTGAGTGGCATGGCTAGATTCCTTCTCGCTCGATGGGGCAGGTCATGCATCGGGGGCCGCCCCGGCCGCGGCCGAGCTCGCTGCCGGAGATCGTGATGACCTCGATGCCGTTCCGGCGCAGGTGGGTGTTGCTGGTCACGTTGCGCTCGTAGGCGACGACAAGGCCAGGCCGCAGGGTGAGGACGTTGCAGCCGTCGTCCCACTGCTCGCGCTCGGCGGCGTGGACGTCCTGCGTCGGGGTGAGCACGCGGATGTCGTCGAGCCCGAGGGCCTCGGCGATCGCCTTGTGCATGTCCTCGGGGGCGTGGTCGCGCACGAAGAGCTCGTTCTCGCTGTCCCCGGGGTGGATGGTGAAGGACGGGAGCATGCCGAGGCCGGCGTACTTCGTGAAGGTCTCCGGGTCCACCATGCTCATGACGGTGTCGAGGTGCATGAAGGCGCGTGACGCCGGCATCTGGAGCGCCACGATCGAGGTCGCCGCGCCAGCGGCGAAGAGCCGGCGGGCCAGCCGCTCGACGCCCTGGGGGGTGGTGCGCTCGCTCATGCCGACGAGCACCGCGCCGCGCCCGAGGACGTGGACGTCGCCGCCCTCCATGGTGGCGACGCCGCCCTTCGTGCCGTCCGACCACTTCGAGAAGTCCTCGTCGGTGAACGCCGGGTGCCACTTGTAGATGGCCTCGTAGTGCACCGTCTCCCGCATGCGGGCCTTCTTGCGCATCGAGTTGACCGCCACCCCGCCGTAGATCCAGCACGAGGTGTCGCGCGTGAACAGGTGGTTGGGCAGCGGCGGCAGCACGAAGTCGTCGTCGCCGAGGGCGTGGAAGGCGATGGAGCGAGGCTCCTCGATGCGGTCGAGGACCTCGCGCTTGGTGATGCCGCCGATGAGCGTCTCGGTCAGGACCTCCTCGTCCATGAGGTCGAACATCCCGCGCAGCGGCTCGAGGGCGAGCGGGCCGTAGATCCGCTCGTCCATGATCCGGTCGAGGACGTAGTCGCGCGCCTTGGGCACCATGAGCGTCTCGCGGAGCAGCGCATCGAAGTACAGGACGTCGACGTCGGCCTCGCGGAGGGTCTCGGCGAAGCCGTCGTGCTCCTGCTTGGCGCGTTTGACCCAGAGGACGTCGTCGAAGAGGAGATCGTCCTTGTTGGTCGGCGTGAGCCGCTTCAGCTCGAGGTCGGGCCGGTGCAGGATCGCACGCCGCAGCTGGCCCACCTCCGAATCCACGTGGAGTGCCATGTCGCATCTTCCTCTGCTCGGAATGGTCAGTTTGGCGGAGTTGTCAGATCGGCGGAACGGTCGGATCGGTCGGATCGGTCGGGATCCGGCCGGATGAACCTGAGGGGTCTGATCCGGCCGGATCTGCTGAAATGTGGGCGGTGCCTGGGTCGTTCTCCCTGCTCAGACCTTCTGGGCCTGGGTCATCCGCCCACGCTGGGCGAGGTAGACAGGAATGCCGAGGATCCCGGCAGCGCCTGCCATCAGGAACGGTCCCCACACCACGTACCACGAGTCGCCAGTGTTGCGCGAGTAGTAGATGAACGCGATCGAGAAGACGAACGCGACGATGGCCACGAACAGGTCCCTGGCCAGGATCGAGCCCGCGATCTTCCCCTGGTCGCGCCACCGCCACACGATCTGTGCGAGCGCGGAGAACGCGTAGGGGATGGCGGCGGTGATTCCGGTCATCAGGACCAGCGTGGTGAACACCGTCGAGCCGCTCGTGCCCATGTAGCTGACCACCACGGCGACGGACGCCAGCGCGGTCGAGGAGATGATTCCGAGTGCTGGCACCTTGCGCTCCGACACCCGGCCGAAGACGGCGGGGAAGAGCCCGTCCCTCGCCGCTGCGAGGGGCATCTCGGCGCAGATCATCGTCCACCCGTTGAGGGCACCGATGCCGGAGATGATCACCGCGAGGGCGACGATGTCACCGGCCCACGAGCCGCTGCCGACGATGGTGTTCGCGGCCACGGAGTACGACGCCCGGTTGGCGTCCTGGGCCAGCGCGGTCGCCGGCAGGATGCCGAACACCGCGATGAGCGACAGCATGTAGACCACCGCACTGGCGCCCGTCCCGAAGACCGTGGACCGTGGCACGTTGCGCTCGGGGTCGCGCACCTTGCCGGCCGCCACCGCGGCGGTCTCGACGCCCAGGTAGCTGAACAGGCAGATCGCCATGGCGCCGCCGATGGCCGACAGCGAGCTGTCGCCGCTGGTGTTCCACGGCGTGAAGTTGGCGCCCTTGATGAAGAAGAGCCCGACCGTCGCCATCAGCAGCAGCGGCAGGAACTTCAGGACCGTGGTCACGACCTGGAAGCTGCCCATGTTGCGGACGCCGGTGAGGTTGATCGCTGCCGGGATCCACAGGCCGAACATGGCGATGGCGATGGACCACCCGGTTGTTCCGCCCTTGTTGAGGAAGTGCTCGACGTAGAACACCCATCCGACGGCGATGGCCGCGTTGCCCGCCCACGCCGTGATCCAGTAGGACCACGCGTTGGCGAAGCCGGTGGCGTTGCCGAAGGCCGCGCGGGCGTAGGCGTAGGGCCCGCCCGACGCCGGCATGCGCCGTGACATCACTGCGAACATGAAGGCCAGCGCGAGCGCCCCGACCGTGGCGAGTCCCATCGCCAGCAGGCTGATGGGACCGTATGAGGCGAGCGAGTACGGGAGGCTGAAGATGCCTACGCCGATGATGCTGCCGATGATGAGGGCCGTCGACTGCGACAGACCCAAGGCGCGCTCTTGAGCCGGTGGCGCCTTGTGCCGGGGCTCGGCCGAGTGCTGCAACTGAACCATCTGTGTGCCTCCACACGTGTGGTGCGAATGACTGACACCACGAGCGTGGATCTCACCATGCGAGATGGGCAGAGTCGTTGGTCCTGCCGGTATGCCGGCTGCTCGCCTCCCAGCACACCCCACCTCCCAGGGCGACGCCGCCCCAAACGGTGCGCCCTCGTCTGAACCTTCGGCCGCACTCAACGGTGCCGACGGTGCCGCCAAGGCGGAGGCCCTCACTGGACCTTCAGGTCGTTTCGTTCACGTTGACGCCCTCACGACCACTTCGACGACCACCACCAGGGCGACCACAGCCAACGCCGACTGCGCGCGTCGCTCGCGCTGGCCCGGGTCGGTGGCAACAGGCAGCGGACGAGCCCGCGCCGGCCAGTCGCCCGGGTAGGCGCGCTCGTCGCCGCGCAGGGCTCGGACCGCGCCGAGCACTGCGTAGGCGAGCCCCCCGAGCAACGCCACCATGGCCACGACGGTGTAGAGGCCGAGTGTGAGCCAGAACAGCACCGGCATCGGGACGAACAGGAGCATCTGCCAGAGCTGGAGACGAAACGCGGCGACAGCGTGCCGCCGCAGGAACGGCGTGGTCCGGGAACCGACCAGCACCATCACCCCTGCGGCGACGAAGGGCAGGCCGACCCACAGGCCGACGTGGGCGACTGCAGCGGCGACGCGCTCGGCCCATCCCGGTGGAGCCGGCGGGAACTGCGTTTCGCGCGTTCGAGACCGGAACCGGGGGAGCCCGGCGAGGAAGCCCAGGGCGACGTAGCCCCCGGCCCCCGCCACGGCCCCCGCAGCGCCCACCCACCAAGGGGTCTCCTGCAGGGCACACGAGGCCGTGGCGCAGCGCCCCGCCACCCACAGGTGATGGCCGAAGGTCGCACCCGCGTAGCCGAAGATCCCGCCCACCAGCGCGAGGGCCGCTCCGCCGAGTGTGAGCGGGACGACCTGTGCCGCTGTCGGCCGTGCCATCGCTAGCCCGTCCCCACGCCTCCGGCGCGCCGAGCCCCCATGGCGCCAGTCTGCTCGCCGTGCGGCTGGTTCGCTCTCCGGGGCGCGCTTGGTTCGCTCTCTGGCGCGCGATCGGTTCGCTCTCCGTGGCGCGCGGTCGGTTCGCTCTCCGTGGCGCGCCAGCACGGGAAGCGCGGACTACGGTGGGCGGTGGAGGTGTCTGGGTTCCTGGTGGTCCCCCCGGTCTTCAAAACCGGTGAGTCCGAGCATCTCGGCCTGGCGGGTTCGATTCCCGTCCACCTCCGCCAGACTCACCGCCGGAGCAACCGCCGGAGCGGCCCGCGAGCAGGAGGTGCGCAGTGCCCGAGTCCGACCCGCGTCGGCTCATCCCGCGCACAGACGCGCTGCTCGCCATGCCGGTCTTCGCCGAGGCGGTCACCCGGCACGGCTTGGGAGCGGTCAAGGCGGCCATCACCGCGGCCCAGGACCGCGCCCGCGCCGGCGAGATCGACCCCGCGCTGGTGACGGCCGCCGCGCAGGATGCGCTCCCGCCCCGCTCCACCACCCTGCGCCCGCTGCTCAATGCCACGGGCGTGGTCGTGCACACCAACATCGGCCGGGCGCCGCTCTCGAACGCCGCGGTCGAGGCCCTCACTGCGGCCGCGGGGTACGTCGACGTGGAGTACGACGTCGAGAGCGGGTCCCGCGCGACTCGCGGGCGCGGCACCCTGGCGGCGCTGCGGCAGGCGGTGCCGTCGGCGGGTGCGGCGCTGGTGGTCAACAACGGGGCCGCCGCCCTGGTCCTCGCGACGACGGCCCTGGCTGCGGGCCGCGAGGTGGTGGTCAGCCGGGGCGAGATGGTCGAGATCGGCGACGGCTTCCGGCTCCCGGACCTCATCGCCTCGACCGGTGCCCGGCTGCGGGAGGTGGGCACGACGAACCGCACCAACCTGCTCGACTACGAGATGGCGGTCGGTCCCGAGACCGGCTGCATCCTGAAGGTCCATCCGAGCAACTTCCGCATCGACGGCTTCACCTCCTCGGTCACGCTCACCGAGCTCGCAGACCTCGGCGTCCCCGTCGTCATGGACATCGGCAGCGGCCTGCTCCGTCCGGACCCGCTCATGCCCGACGAGCCCGACGCCACGACCTGCCTCACCCAAGGCGCAACGATCGTGACCGCAAGCGGCGACAAGCTCCTCGGTGGCCCGCAGGCCGGCCTCGTCCTCGGCGACGCCGAGACGGTCGAGCACCTCCGCCGCCACCCGCTCGCCCGCGCTCTGCGGGTCGACAAGCTCACCCTCGCCGCGCTCGAGGCCACCCTTCGCGGTCCCGAGCCTCCGGTCCCGGCATACCTCCATGCCCACCAGGGGCAGCTGCGGGAGCGTGCCACCCGGCTGGCCCAGGCACTCGGCCGCGAGGTCGTCCGCGTCGCCGGCGCCGTCGGCGGCGGGGGAGCGCCGGGGCTGGAGCTGCCCGGCTGGGCCGTCGAGCTGCCGGACTGGTGTGCCGAGGCGCTCCGGCGCGGCGACCCCGGCGTGGTCGCGAGGGTCGAGCGGGGACACTGCCTCGTGGATCTCCGCTGCGTACCCGAAGAGTCGGATCCGTTGCTGGAGAAGGCAATCCGCACAGTCCTGGACTCCCGAGGCTGATCTGGGATGTCCGTCGTCGCCACCGCCGGACACGTCGACCACGGCAAGTCCACGCTCGTGCGCGCGCTCACCGGCATCGAGCCCGACCGCTGGGAGGAGGAGCACCGGCGCGGCCTGACCATCGACCTCGGCTACGCGTGGACCACCCTGCCGTCGGGGCGGGAGCTTGCGTTCGTCGACGTGCCCGGGCACCAGCGGTTCATCGGCAACATGCTCGCCGGCCTGGGCCCCGCCCCTGCGGTGGTGTTCGTCGTGGCCGCCGACGAGGGCTGGCGCCGGCAGTCCGCCGAACACCTCGCGGCGGTCGATGCGCTCGGCCTGCGACACGGGCTCCTGGTCGTCACGCGCAGCGACCTCGCCGACCCTGGCCCCGCGATGGCCGAGGGCCTCGGGCACCTGGCGGAGTCGAGCCTGGGCGAGTGCCCGGCGGTCGCGGTCTCGGCCCGCACCGGCGAAGGGCTCGAGCGCGTAGTGGCAGCCCTCGAGTCGCTCGTCGACAGCCTGCCGCCGCCCGTCACAGAAGGCCGGGTCCGGCTCTGGGTCGACCGCGCGTTCACGATCCGGGGTAGCGGCACCGTCGTCACCGGCACCCTGGGCGAGGGCACCATCGCGGTAGGCGACGAGATGGAGGTCGACGGTCGGGCGGTGCGGGTCCGCGGTGTCCAGTCCCTGGAGCGGCCGCGGGACTCGGTGCCGGCGGTCGCGCGGGTCGCGCTCAACCTTCGCGGCATCGCCCCCGAGGACGTCCCCCGGGGCCGGGCGCTGCTCACGCCAGGGGCCTGGCGCCTCACCTCGGCCGTCGACGCGCGCCTCACCGCGGACCCGCGGGAGCTGCCTGGTGTCGCCATGCTGCATGTGGGCACGACCGCGGTCGAGGCCCGGCTTCGGCCGCTCAGCGGGTATGCCGTCCGGCTGGCTCTCCCAGTCCCGTTGCCCCTGCGGGCGGGGGACCGGGCGATCCTGCGCGACCCGGGGGCGCAGCGGATCCTCGCCGGCGCGCTCGTCCTCGACGCCGACCCGGCACCGCTGCGCCGGCGCGGCGACGCCCGCCGCCGGGGCGCCGCGCTCGCCGTGGCCACCGGCCAGCCCGACCTGTCGACCGAGGTCAGCCGCCGTGGCGCGATGACCAGGCAGCACGCGACTGCCCTGGGGATCGACGTCGAGACCGCCTTGACCGCCGCCTCCGACATCGTGGCGCACAGCGACTGGCTGGTCTCCGACGAGGCACTCAAGCACTGGGCCAGTGCGCTCGAAGGGGCCGTGCGCGCCCAAGCCGTCGCCCAGCCACTCGACCCCTCACTGGCGGTGGAGGCGGCGAGGGGTGCGGCCGGCATACCCGATCGTTCCCTGGTGGCTCCCGCAGCCGATGCCGCCGGGCTCGAGCTGCGCGACGGCCGGGTGTGGCTGCCCGGAGCGGTGGCGTCCCTCGGCCCGGCCGACGCGGGGCTACGGGCGCTCGAGGAGCGGTTGGCGAAGTCCCCGTTCGCCGCGCCCGAGCGGCCCGAGCTGGGGGCATCCGGGCTGGGCGCCCGGGAGCTGGCCGCGGCGGAGCGGGCCGGTCGGGTGCTGCGTCTGCCGGACGAGGTGGTGCTGCTGCCGAGCGGCCCCGCGCTGGCGATGCGGCGGCTCGCTGCGCTGCCGCAGCCGTTCACGACCAGCGAGGCGCGCCAGGCGCTGGAGACCACGCGGCGCGTGGTGATCCCCCTGCTGGAACACCTCGACGCGCGCGGCTGGACCCGCCGGATCGACGCCGCGCACCGCGAGGTGGTGCGCGCGTGATGACGCTTTCTCAGGTCGGATCTGGGGCGGCGGGAGATTCGGCGCCGCATATGTCGAAATCGGCTGCAGCCGGCCGACGTGAGGGTGACCGGGTTCGACCTGCGGGCCCGCTGAGCGAGGAGTGACGATGGGAAACGTTGAGAAGACCACCTCGGCCGATGGCACGACGATCGCGTTCGAGCGCTACGGCGAAGGACCCGCCGCTGTGGTCGTCGGCGGGGCGTTCTGCGACCGCGGGGCGTTCCGCGAGCTGGCGCAGGCGCTGGGCGAGCAGGGGCTCACCGGGGTGACGTACGACCGGCGCGGTCGGGGCAAGAGCGGCGACACCAGGCCGTATGCCGTGGAGCGCGAGATCGAGGACCTCACCGCGGTGGTCGAAGCCATCGGCGCCGAGCGGGGATTCGCACACGGGGTCTCCTCCGGCGGGGCGCTCGTGCTTCGCGCTGCTGCCGCGGGGGCTCCGCTGGCGGCGGTATCGACGCTGGAGACTCCTTACCGCATCGAAGGCGCGCCGCCGATCCCCGAGGACTACATCGAGACGCTCGACGCGTTCAACGCCGCGGGCGACAACGAGGGCACCTTGCGGTTCTTCCACACCCGAGCCGTCGGCCTGCCCGAGGAGATGCTCGAGGGCATGAAGGGGACGCCGATGTGGGACCCGATGCTCGCGCTGGCGCCGACCGTGGTCTACGACGGGTGGTGCCTGGGCGGCAACGACCAGTCCTTCCCCGCCGAGATGCTCGCGTCGATCACCGTCCCGGTGCTGTCGGTCAACAGCACGGGAACGCAGCTGCCGTTCCTGCGCGAGGCCGCCGTGAAGGTGGCGGAGGCCACGCCGCGCGGTCGGCACGCCGCCCTGGAGGGCGGCTTCCACGAGGTGCCGGCGGAGACGCTGGCGCCGGTGCTGGCGGAGTTCTACCGGGCCGCCGACCAGATGAGCAAGCGGGCCGCCGATCAGCCGGCCGCCGACCACACCAGCGACCAGCACGAGGAGTGAGACAGGATGACCAAGGTCTTTGCGGCCATCACCGCGTCGATCGACGGGTACATCACCGGTCCCGACGACGGCCCGGACAAGGGCCTGGGCGCCGGCGGCGAGCGGCTCCACTACTGGGTGTTCGGCGGACCGTGGACCTACGCGGGCGGTCCCGAGGGCTCGGGTGAGGCCACTGGCGAGGACGCCGCCTGGCTGCAGGCCGCCATGGAGTCCATGGGCGCCGTCGTCGGCGGCCGATGGACCTACGAGGCCTCCGGCCACTGGGGCGGCTCCAACCCGTGGGGCGTGCCGTTCTTCATCGTCACCCACCACCCCGAGGACGAGCCGGCCGGCGCCGGCTTCAGGTTCGTCGACGGCCTGGCGCCGGCGATCGAGGCGGCCCAAGCTGCGGCCGGTGACAAGGACGTCCACCTCATGGGCGGGGCCGACCTGATCCGCCAAGGCTTCGCCGAGGGGCTGATCGACGACTTCACCCTGATCATCGCGCCGCTCGTCCTCGGTGGCGGGAAGCGGCTGTTCGAGGGGTTCGAGCAGGACCTCGAGTTCGAGCACCTCGGCGTGCGGCAGTCGCAGTTCGCGACGTTCATCGACTACCGCGTCAAGAAGTAGCGACGGCGCCGCCGGCCGCGCCAACCAGCCGACATTGCCCACACGCCGACACGTGAGCCCTCCGGGCCACCTCGCATCGGCGTGTCGGGCAAGAAGTCGCAGAGGGCGCTGCGGCGGGTCAGCGTTGGGTCTGGGTGGTGTGGTGCGTGCGGCCGACGCGGTTCTGGGGCCGGTTCTTCGCGCGGCGCATTGCCTCCTCGGCTCTCCTGGTCAGCCGGAAGTCCAGCTGCGGAGCGTCGACCAGGGGCACGAAGGGGGCGTACCGCTGGATCGCACCCGCCAGCTGCCCGCGGTTGACCGACAGCCTGCCGACGGTCCGCGAAGGCTGACGCGCGCTCAGCTCCACCCGGCGCCGGACCCGCTCCTCGAGGCCCTGCGGGAGCACCTCCGGCGAGAAGGTGGGCACGACGGGGATCGGCCCG
The DNA here is from genome assembly GCA_035691065.1 of Dermatophilaceae bacterium. GTDB lineage: Bacteria > Actinomycetota > Actinomycetes > Actinomycetales > Dermatophilaceae > DASSJT01. The sequence continues at coordinate 1,049 of DASSJT010000006.1, read as the reverse complement.
CGAGGCCGCCGCAGCTGCACCCCGACCGCCTTGGAGGTCCGCCACTGGCTCTGGTTGCCGATCATGATCCGCATGAGCAGGACCGCTTCGATGTCCCGCCACTGGTATATGGAGGCATTCCTCTCGCCGGCGCGCCTGGCGAAATAGATGCCCATCGGCCCCACCACGATCACCGGCGTCTTGGCACGAGCGAGGGCCTCGTTGAGGAAGAAGGCCGAGACGGCTGCGAGGAGGAGGAAGAGAACGCCCAACGTTCCGTGGCCGCTGGCCAGTCCGATCCACAGGCTGCACAGCAGGGCAGCGAGAGCGACCAGCGCCAGCCCGATCGCCGGAAGAGGGTCACCCCTGATGACGTATGCCGTGGGGTCGCCGCCCGTGGCGTCGGTCGGAGCGACCGAGGGTTCGGTGTGCTGCCGAGCCATCGACCATTCCATGAGCCACCTCCCTTCTGTCAAAAAAAGCCTATTGCGACTTCGGCTCGGCGTCGCGTCAACGAGACGCCAGGAAACGTAGACAGGACCCGGCCGCGCCGGGGCGCGCGATGGCACGGCAAGCGAGCAGGAGGCCACAGGCGAAGCACCCTCCGAAGGTGCGGGGCACCAGCCGTCTCAGCCGGCACCTGCTTCAGCGTCGGCACCCAGCCGGCTCACCGGCATACGGCCTTGTTCTCGTGGCGGGTCCGCGCACGCACGCGCGCCCGGGCTGGACTGCTTTTCAACCCGGGCGCGCCCCTGAATCACCCTGCCGCGGTACCGCCGTCCGCGCCGAGTGACGCTCTGGGTGGCTACTTGGCCAGGTAGCCGCCGTCGATGGGGTAGTAGGTGCCGGTCGCGAACGACGCTCCGTCGCTGGCCAGCCAGGCCACCAGCTCGGCGACCTCATCCGGCTCGCCGAGGCGCTGCAGGGCATGCTGGCCGGCGAGGAAGTCGAGGGTCGGCTGGTCGAGGTTCTTGTCGAGGAGCGGCGTGCGGATGAAGCCCGGGCCGACCGCGTTGACCCGGATGCCGTCGACCGCGTGCTCCCAGGCGGCGGCTTGGGTGAGGCCGACG
>DASSJT010000005.1:0-2236 GCA_035691065.1 Dermatophilaceae bacterium | reverse complement strand
CTTGGACAGGGTGAGCAGGTCGTCGACGAGCAGCTGGAGGCGGGCGACGTTGCGCCGCCCGGCCGTGAGCATTCGCAGGTGGTGCGGCTTCATCGAGCCCTCGAACTCGTCGGCCACCAGCTCGAGGTAGCCGTTGATCGTGGTGAGGGGCGTCCGCAGCTCGTGCGAGACGTTGGAGACGAAGTCGTCCTGGGCGACGTCGAGTGCCCGCTGCTCCTGCTGGATGTGGTCCTCGACCTGACGGGCCCGACTCTGGGCCTCGGCGAGGTCGTTGAGCGCCCCGGCGACCGCCCGCACCTCGCGCGGCCCTGCGGCCACCGCACGTACGTCGGCGTCACGGGCCATCTGGTGCACCACGACCTCGAGGTCACGCAACGGTTCCGCGATCTCTGTCGTGAGCCGCCGACGCGACCGCACGATCACCAGCCCCGCGAGGAAGCCGATCACGACCACGGCCAGCACGGTGCCTGTCAGCCGCCGCGAGGAGTCCGCGTTGGCATCCTCGACCCGCGCCGCGAAGCCTGCTGTGGTCGCGTCGTGGGCCTGTTGGAAGTCCGCGAAGAGGGTCACCCCGGTCAGGAACAGCGTCCGGTCGAAATTTCCGGAACCGCCGGGTCTGGCGATGACCACGGAGCCGTAGTCGTCGATCCACGTCTGCGCAGCCTGATCCTGCCGGGCCAGGAGCTGCGCCAGGTCGTCGTCGTCGCTGGTGAGGCCCTGCGCGGACTGCAGGTTGGCAGTGAGCTGCTGCTCGGCCTCCTGGTAGTCGGCGCGGGCCGACGGCCGTCCCCCAACCACCCATTCCCGGGTCGCGGAACGCATGTCACTGAGATCGGCGAAGATCTCCTGGTTGGCCGAAGCGGCCGGCTGCAGCTCGTCGCTGAGGTACTGAACCGAGCGGGTTGTGAAGAGGACCCCCAGCATCGCGATGGCTGCCATCGCGATCGTCAGCACCAGGATTCGTACGATCACCGGCGTGAGGACGCGGGCGACCGGCTGTCCGCCGTTCACGTCTGGTCGAACCCCGCTCGCTGCATGTCACCCCAGTGGTGGGCGCTGCGGCGGAGCACCTCGACGATCCCGCCGAAGCGCCACCAGGCGTTGAGCTGGCGATAGCCGACGTTCTCCTCGACCGCGGCGTAGATGGCCCGGAACAGGTCGGGAAGCCCGCGGTAGCGGCGGAACGAGACTTCCTCCGCCAGCAGCGCCACCAGGGTCACGAACACCGAGAACAGCACCGATGCGGTGAGCATGATCAACAGCACCGGCGGGTTGACCAGGTCGAGGCCGGTGTCGACCCACTGCTCCACGCCGAGGAACACCAGGAGCAGCAAGAAGTAGACGAGGCCGATGACCTCGACGACGGGCGAGAGCAGCTCGAAGAAGAGGAACCAGGGCATGGTGATCATGCCGATGACGCCGTACCGCGGACGAAAGAGCATCCCCCGGTGACGCACGAAGATCTCGGCCAGCCCGCGGTGCCAGCGCCGGCGCTGGACCCGGAGGACCCGACGGGTGGAGGGCACCTCGGTCCAGGCCACGGGCTCGGGCACGAAGACGACCTCGGCGCTGGTGCGCGACTCGGCGAGTGTGCGGTGGAGGCGCACCACGAGCTCGGCGTCCTCGCCGATGCAGTCCGTGGCCATCCCGCCCGCCTCGAGCAGGAGGTCCTTGCGGAAGATGCCGAAGGCTCCGGAGATGATCAGCAGCCCGCCGAGGCGGGACCAGCCGGCGCGGCCGATGAGGAAGGCGCGCAGGTACTCGACGACCTGGACTCGCGCCAGCCAGCGCCGTGGCATCCGCAGGTTGGTCACTCGTCCGCGGTCGACCCTGGAGCCGTTGGCGACCCGGACCACACCGCCGGCCGCGACCACCCGTCCCGGGTCGTCGGCGAACGGCCGGGCGACGTTGAGCAGGGCCTGGGGGTCGAGCAGCGAGTCGGCGTCGACCATGCAGACCAGCTCCTTGCGAGCGTGGTTGATCCCCGCGTTGAGGGCGTCCGCCTTGCCGCCGTTCGCCTTGCGCACCAGGGCCAGGTTGTGCGCCCCACGCCGACTCACCCAGGTGCTGAGCACGCTGCCCTTGGTGGGGATGTGGCCCCCCGGCACGAGGGGCACCTCGACCATGTCGAACTCGGCGATGAGTACCTCGGAGGTGCTGTCGGCGGACCCGTCGTCGATGACGACGACCTCGAGGTCGGGGTAGCGCAGCGAGGTCATCGCGTGCACGGACTGCA
>DASSJT010000004.1:0-2571 GCA_035691065.1 Dermatophilaceae bacterium | reverse complement strand
GCGGATCGTGGAGTTCACCCAGGCCGGCGGCGAGATCAACGTCGTCGTGGCGGGCATCAACGTCGGCGCACAGCCCTACTGGAACGCCGAGGCCACGATGCTCATGCACACCAAGGGCATCCTGGTCATGACGCCGGACAGTGCCATGGTGCTCACCGGCAAGCAGTCGCTCGACTTCTCCGGCGGGGTCTCGGCCGAGGACAACTTCGGCATCGGTGGCTACGACCGGGTGATGGGTCCCAACGGCCAGGCACAGTACTGGGCTCCGGACCTGGCCGGGGCGCGCGACATCCTGATGGCGCACTACGACCACGCCTACGTCCACCCCAGCGAGAGCGGGCCGCGCCGGGCGCAGACCAGCGATCCGTCGGACCGCGACGTCACGGCATACCCGCACAACCCCGCGGACAGCGGGTTCACCACGGTGGGTGACATCTTCTCCGCCGCCACCAACCCCGATCGCAAGAAGGCGTTCGACATCCGGACCCTCATGCGCGCGGTGTCCGACCAGGACCACGCGCCGCTCGAGCGCTGGGCCGGCATGGCCGACGCCGAGACCGCCGTCGTCCAGGACGCCCACATCGGAGGCTTCCCGGTCTGCCTGCTCGGCATCGAGAGCAAGTCGGTGCCGCGGCGGGGGTTCCCGCCCACCGACGGCCCGGACACCTACACGTCGGGCACCCTGTTCCCGCGGTCGTCCAAGAAGACCGCTCGTTCGATCAACGCCGCGAGCGGAAACCGGCCCCTCGTGGTACTCGCGAACCTGTCCGGCTTCGACGGTTCCCCGGACTCGATGCGCAACCTGCAGCTGGAGTACGGCGCCGAGATCGGCCGGGCCATCGTCAACTTCGACGGCCCCATCGTGTTCGTGGTCGTCTCGCGCTACCACGGCGGGGCGTTCGTCGTGTTCTCCAAGGCGCTCAACCCGCGCATGACGGTGATGGCGGTCGAGGGGTCGTTCGCGTCGGTCATCGGGGGCGCCCCTGCTGCAGCCGTGGTGTTCTCACGCGACGTCGACGCCCGCACGAGCGCCGACCCACGCGTCAAGGAGCTGGAGGCGCGCCTGGCCGAGGCCAGCGGCGTCGAGCAGGCGCGCCTCTCCACCGAACTGGCGGACCTCCGCGCCTCGGTGCGGGCGGAGAAGCTCGGCCAGGTGGCCTCCGAGTTCGACGCGGTCCACAGCATCCACCGAGCCGTGTCCGTGGGCTCCGTCGACGCCGTGATCGGCGCGGCCGAGCTTCGTCCCCGGATCATCGAAGCCTTGGAAGCGGGACTGGGAACGGAGTGACCCCTCGGCGGCTCCCTCGCCGCGCCTAGCTGACTCGACCTCAACTGACTCGACGTCAACCGCCCCGGGCTGCGGGCCCTCGGCTGCCAGCCCCCGGACTCGAGCGAACCCGGCTGCCAGGCCCCGGACGCGAACGCCCGGGGCAGCCCGCATTCCCCGGCCTTGTCGGACGGGTGCGGTGCAGTGCACCTACCGGTGCCACGTGACCCCGCTGTCGGAGATCTCGCACCTGAGGTCGCGGTCGTGCGCCAAGGTGTGGTGCCGCGGACACAGGGTGGCGGTGTTGAGCAGGCTGGTGCCTCCACCGGACCACCAGGGGACGCCATGATGGGCATCGCACCACTGCGCCGGGATGGTGCATCCCGGGAACGTGCAGTGCCGATCCCGCAGCCAAGCGGCCAGGCGGATCGCCGGAGGCACCAGTCGCTTGCGGCGACCGACGTCGAGGGCCTCCGCCTTGGTGCCGAGGACCACCGGGACGATATCGGCGTCGCAGGCCAGCCTGCGCACGGTGGTGGCCGACAGCAGCTCCTCGCTCAGGGTCAGACCAGACTCCCGGATGCCCTCCATCAACGACTCCAGGCTCATGGTGACGACGAGCTTCGACTTTGAGGTCTTCGGCGCCTCCCCTGGCGACGCGACGCCGCGGCCAATGACCATGAGCAGCGCGTCGGCGCGGCGCGCGGCTGGAGTGCGCAGGTCGGCGTCACGCGGGAGGGTGTCGCCGTCACGATCGCGGCAGCGGCAGCCTTCCTGCACGCACGCCCGCGTGTGGGGCCGGGCCAGAGGGTCGATCGCAGCGTCCAGGATGGCCGCTCCTTCGGCATCGAGCAGGATGCGATAGGTGGTCATCCCTGCCGGCCCAACAGACTTGTGGAGCGCTCGATGGGCGCGATGTGCGCGCTCCTCGTTGACGAGGTCCTTGTCCGGCTTCAGGAGCCTTCCGGCGTGCCGGATCGCCACAGCCAGCTGTCTCTCGGTGAGACCGTCAACGCTCTTTGCTCCCTCGAGCAGGTCGCGGGTCATGGCGGCAAGCTCCTGCGGGTCGGCGATGCCCTTCACCTCGCTGTGGAACCGGCACAGCTGCGCTGCCTTGGCAACAGACACGTCCCCAGCTGCGACCGCATCGATCACGCTGGTGAGCCTGTTGTCCGCCCCTGCCCTGGCCACGGTCTGGAGGGTCGCGGCGTGACGCTCGGACATGCCAGGTGCAGACCGTCGTGCCCAGTCGATCGGCCCCCAGCCGTCCTCGGCACCCAGCCGCGTTGGGAGGCCTCCGCGAG
>DASSJT010000003.1:0-4811 GCA_035691065.1 Dermatophilaceae bacterium | reverse complement strand
CCCACCGAAAGCGAAGAGGTCTGCTGTGCCCACCGGAAAGGTCAAGTGGTACGACGCGGAGAAGGGCTTCGGCTTCCTCTCCCGTGAGGAGGGCGACGACGTCTACGTCAACGCCTCCGCACTGCCGGCCGGCATGCCCTCACTCAAGCCGGGCGCCCGGGTCGAGTTCGGCATCGCCCAGGGCCGTCGCGGCGACCAGGCGCTGCAGGTGCGCGTCCTCGAGTCGGCGCCGTCTGTGGCGGCCAACCAGCGCGCGGCGCACCGCAAGAAGCCCGAGGACATGGTCGGGATCGTCGAGGACCTGATCCGGCTGCTCGAGGGCGTCGAGCAGACCTACCGCCACGGCCGCCACCCCGAGGCGCGGACGGCCAAGCCGACCGCGAAGCTCCTGCGCGGGCTGGCCGACGAGCTGGAGCTCTGACCGACCCGCTACGAGCTGCCGGGCATCGGCTCGGCGGGTGGGCGCTCCGGCGGCCGATCAGCTCGACGCGATGGCCGTCGCCGGCCGGTTGAGCACGACGAACGCGGTCCACGCGACCATCAGGGCAGCGAGCACACCGAGCCCGATGGCGGGTACCAGCGGCAGCGCGATGCCGATGAACCCGCCGACGACCCACGACAGCTGGAGCAGCGTCTCGGACCTCGCGAAGCCCGCCGTACGGACCCGCTCGGGGACGTCGCGCTGGATCAGCGAGTCCAGCGCGAGCTTGCCGAGGGCCTGGGCGACACCGGCGGTCAGGCCGAGCAGCACCGCGGTCAGCAGTCCGAAGAACACCGCGCAGACCAGCGCCATGGCGGCGTCGACCAGGAGCGCGGACACGACGGTGAGGACCGGGTTGACCTTGCGCAGCAGGGTGCCCAGGCCGATGCCGACGGCGTTGCCGAGCCCGGCCGCGCCGATGACGAGGGCCAGCTGCAGGGTGACCTTGTCCTCGAAGCCGGGCAGCGGGTGCTGGGTGAGCAGGAACGCCATGTACATGGTCAGGAAGCCGGAGAGCATCCGCAGCCCGGCGTTGCAGCGCAGCGCGAACACGATCGTGCCGGGCAGCTGGAACCGATGCTTGGCATGGGTCAGCGTCACCTGCTGCTCCCCGGCGCTGGAGTCGGAGGCCGCCGGGAGCAGGATCGCGAGGATGGTGCCGCCGGCGAAGACGAGGAACGCGTAGCGAAGGGACCACTCGCCTCCGAAGTACGCCGCCCCGGCAGCCAGCGGTCCGGAGACGGCGGCACCGACGATGCCGGCCAGCGAGATCCGGCTGTTGGCCTTGACCAGGGTCATGTCGGCGGGCATCAGCCGGGGGACCGTGGCCGCCCGCGCGACGCCGTACGCCTTGGAGCAGACCAGGCAGCCGAGCACGGCGGGGTACATCAGCAGCGAGCCGGAGGCGACCGCGTCGGCCGCGACCAGGCAGAACAGGCCGCGGACCGCGAAGGTGCCGCCGATCGCCCAGCGGCGACCGTGCGAGAAGCGGTCGAGGAACGGCCCGATCAGCGGCGCCACGACCGCGACGGGGAGCATGGTCAGGCCCAGGAACAGCGCGACCGGTCCGCGGGCGCTCCCGGGGTCGGCGAAGAAGATGGTGCCCGCGAGCGAGATCGCGACCGCGGCGTCACCCGCAGCGTTGAACGCGTGGAGCTCGATCAGCCGGGAGAGCCCGGAGCCGCCGGCACCCTGGGCGTGCGATGCCCGGCGCGCCCGGCGGAACGTGGACGAGGCGGCGCGCTTGCTCGCGCGACCGGTCGCGGCGACGCCCCGGCCGGTCGCGCGGAGCGCGCGACGACCCCGCCCGGGAACGCTCTCGTGGCCCGGCCCGGACGTGTCCGGCCGTCCCCGGTCGGGGTGCGGTGCGGTCGCGGGGTCCACGGCACCATCCTGCCAAGTCGCCCCGCGCAGCGCCGGGGTCACCCGCCGCGCCGGTGAGCCGTCGGGAACGATGCGGGTCTCCCGTAGACTTCCCGCCGTGATCAGCACCGCCGACCACCCAGGCACCTCCGGGAGCGACTCGCTCGCCGGCGCCGACCCGATCCTGACCCGGGCCGTCGACGAGGCGCGTGCGGCGCTGGTGGAGCAGGTGGGCGCCGACGTGGTGGGCGACCCGCAGGGTTTCGTGAGCGAAGGCAAGCACGCCGTCACGCAGTACTTCGACTGCACGCAGGCGGGCTACCCCGGCTGGCGCTGGGCGGTCACGGTGGCGCACGCCGAGGGCGTCGACGGGGTGACGATCGACGAGATCGTGCTGCTGCCGGGCGAGGCGGCGATCATCGCGCCGCCCTGGGTGCCGTACCGCGAGCGGATCCAGCCGGGCGACCTGTCGCCGGGCGACATCCTGCCGACCGACGAGGACGACCCGCGGCTGGTGCCGGCGTACCTCGCCGGCGACCCGGGCGACGACGCCTCCGACGACATCCTGGCCGAGGCGGTCGACGGCCGGCTGCTCCGTGAGGTCTCCGACGAGCTCGGCCTCGGCCGGGCGCGGGTGTTGTCGCTGGAGGGCCGCGAGCTCGCCGCCGACCGCTGGTTCGAGAGCGACCAGGGCCCCGAGTCGCCGTTGTCCCAGCAGGCCCCGCACGCGTGCGCGTCGTGCGGATTCCTGGTCCGGCTGGCCGGCCCGCTGTCGCTGACCTTCGGGGTGTGCGCCAACGAGTACGCCAACGACGACGGCCGGGTGGTCGCCCTCGGGCACGGTTGTGGTGCCCACTCCGAGGCCCAGCTGCGCAAGAAGCAGCTGCCTCAGCCGGTGCCCGACCCGAGCTTCGACACGGTCAGCCGGGACGATCTCGAGGAGTTCTGAGGGGGTTTTGGGGGATGTGAATTCCCAAGGTATCTAGGAATTCTTCGGGCAAGTCGGGCGTCGTCCTAGGACCTCCCAATGTCTTCTTTCGCTTCTCGTGGCATGTACTCCGCTGGAAGCGGCAGATCGGATTGGGAAGTGTCTGAGCCGGGTCCGACCGACAAGAAAACCTAGATACCTTGGGAATTCGCCGCGCCAGCGCCCGCCGCCCGCACCCCCACCGACCCAAGCGCCAACCCGACGCGCACCCTCAGCCCGCAGCCCGCTTCCCCGGCGCCGACGTACGACCCTCCAACCGGGCCAACCTGGCTCGCCGGCGGCGCCGGCAGTGGTCCCAGCCGAACAGACCGAGGCCGAAGCCGGCGAGGCAGGTCCACATCCACCACAGATGGTCGTCCTCCTGGAGCCGGCCGTAGAACGGCAGCAGCATCAGGAAGCCCAGCAGCCACAGCGCGGTGCCGACCGCGACCGTGCGGGTGCCGTCGACGTCGAGCGGTTCGACGTCGGCCACGATGTAGGTGCGCTTGCCGATCTCGTGGGTCTTCGGCTGCTCATCGGGCATGGACACACCACAAATCTATCCCGGGCGCCCCTGCGCGGGGGACGGGCACTCCCGGATCCAGGTCCGCGAAATACTTAGCATAGGTAATGAGTTAGGCTAAGGACATGGTTCCCACGATCGAACGCTCCGCTCGCACGGACACCGGCCTCGCGGCCGAGCTCCGGCTGTCGGTCATGCGGCTGCGTCGGCGCCTCGCCAACGAACGGCACCCCGACAACGAGCTGAGCATCGGCCAGATGACCGTGCTCGGAGCGCTCTACCGCAAGGGCGAGTGCACGATCGGGCAGCTGGCCGAGCACGAGCGCGTGCGGCCGCCGTCGATGACGCGCACGATCAACTGCCTGGCCGACGACGGCTACGTCGTACGACGTGCCGACGACACCGACAAGCGCCTCGTCCTGGTCAGCCTGACCGAGCGCGGCACCGCCATCGTCCTCGCCGACCGGCGCCGCCGTGACCACTGGCTGGCCCAGCGACTGCGGGAGCTCACCCCCGACGAACGCGCCGTCCTCCGAGAGGCGGCCCCCATCCTGGAAAGGCTGGCCACCTCCGCTTGAACACCCCACCCGACCACTCGCGTCGCTCGCGCTCCACACCCCACCAGACCGCTCGCTTCGCTCCCGTTCCGGCGGGGACCCCGAAATGCTCGTGCGGGGGCCCCGAAAAGCGATGAGCCCCACCTTCCGCGCCCTCCGCAACCGCAACTACCGGCTCTACGCCGCGGGCGGCGTCGTCTCGAACACCGGCACCTGGATGCAGCGCGTCGCCCAGGACTGGCTGGTCCTCCAGCTGCACCACGGCAGCGCCGCCAGCGCCAGCACTGCGCTCGGCATCACGACCGGCCTCCAGTTCCTGCCGATCCTGCTGCTCTCACCGTACGCCGGGCTCGTCGCCGACCGGTTCTCCAAGCGCCGGCTGCTGCAGGTCACCCAGGCCTGGCTCGGCCTGAGCGGCCTGCTGCTCGGCGTGCTCGCCGTGACGGGCGTGGTCGAGTCCTGGATGGTCTACGCCGTCGCGTTCACGTTCGGCATCGGCGCCGCGTTCGACGCGCCCGCGCGCCAGGCGTTCGTGAGCGAGATGGTCGACCACGACGACCTGTCCAACGCGGTCGGCCTGAACTCGGCGTCCTTCAACCTGGCCCGGGTCGTCGGCCCGGCGCTCTCGGGCTTCCTGATCGCGGTGCTCGGCTCTGGTGTGCGCGCCACCGGCCTGGTGATCCTGGTCAACGCGGTCAGCTACCTCGCGGTGATCGGCGCCCTGCAGCTGATGCGCACCGACGAGCTTGCCCCCGTCGTCCGCGCGCCGCGGGGCAAGGGGATGATCCGCGACGGCATCCGCTACGTCCGCAGCCGGCCCGACCTCAAGCTGATCCTGGTCGCGGTGTTCTTCGCCGGCACGTTCGGCATGAACTTCCAGATGACCTCGGCCCTGATGGCGACCCAGGTCTTCGACAAGGG
>DASSJT010000002.1:0-40414 GCA_035691065.1 Dermatophilaceae bacterium | reverse complement strand
TGACCACGCCCGCGGTGCGGCCCAGCTGATCGCCGATCAGCCCGGGGACCGCGGTGAGCGGCTGGCGAACCAGCGCAGGGGTGCCGGTCGTCCCCAGGAAGCCGGCCCGCTCGCTGACGATGTTGCCGGCGCTGTCCCGCTGCGGCTGGCCCATGTCGTCATAGACCGGCAGGTCCAGGGCGAGCGGCTTGGCGTGCAGGGTGAGCTGCTGGCCGCCGCGCTCCACCACGATGTCCATGGGCTTGTCGAGGTTGGCGCGGATGGCGGTGCGGACATCCGTCCAGCTCTCGACGGGCTTCCCGGAGATGCTCACCAGCCGGTCACCAGGGCGCAGACCTGCGGCTGCCGCTGGGGACACCGGCATGTCGGCGGTGCACGTCGTCGGGCTGGGGTCGCTGGCGCGCTTGACGTCGACGCACTGCGACACGCTGGCCAGGGTCGTCGTCTGCTCGGGGAGGCCGTAGAGGGTGAAGATGCCGGTGAAGAGGAGGGCGCCGATCAGCAGGTTCATCGTGGGGCCGCCGAGCATGATGACGACCTTCTTGGGCACCGACAGCCGGTAGAAGACCCGGTGCTCGTCGCCGGGCCGCACCTCCTCCAGGCTCACCCGCCGGGCCTCGTCGACGAGCTGGGACATGCGGCCGGTGCTCGACACCCGCAGCTGGCCGGGATCGTCGCCCGGGCGGGGCGGGAACATGCCGATCATGCGGATGTAGCCGCCGAGCGGGATCGCCTTCACGCCGTACTCGGTCTCGCCGCGCTTGGTCGACCAGACCGTCGGGCCGAAGCCCACCATGTACTGGGGCACTCGCAGGCCGAACTTCTTCGCAGGCACCAGGTGGCCGATCTCGTGCAACGCGATCGAGGCCCCCACGCCCAGGGCGACCACGAGGACGCCCAGCAGGTACATCATCGACTCACACTCTCCTCTGCCGGGGCGGCCTTGGGCAAACGGCGCAGGCCGAGCACCTCGCGCGTGCGCTGTCGCGCCCACGAGTCCGCGCGCAGCACTTCGTCAACGCTGGAGACGGCCAGATTGCTCCCGCCGCCATCAGGCCCCTGTCCCTCGGCATGCTCGTCGACCACGCGCCACACCGTGTCGACGATGTCGAGGAAGGCGATCTGCCGGTCGTGGAAGGCGTCGACGCAGACCTCGTTGGCCGCGTTGTAGACCGCCGGCGCCGTGCCGCCGGCCTCGCCCACCTGGCGGGCCAGCCGCACCGCCGGGAACGCCTCGTCGTCGAGCGGGGCGAACTCCCATGACGCGGCCTGGGTCCAGTCGCAGGGCACGTCGACGTCGGCGAGGCGCTCGGGCCACGAGAGGCCCAGGGCGATCGGAACGAGCATCCGTGGTGGACCGGCCTGGGCGATGGTCGACCCGTCGACGAACTCCACCATGGAGTGGATCATCTGCTGCGGGTGGACCACGACCTCGATCCGGTCGAAGGGAATGTCGAACAGCAGGTGCGCCTCGATGACCTCAAGCCCCTTGTTGACCAGGGTCGCGGAGTTGGTGGTGATGACCCGGCCCATTGCGAAGTTGGGGTGGGCCAGTGCCTGTTCTGGGGTGACCTCGCGCAGCTGCTCGCGGGTCGTCCCACGGAACGGCCCGCCGCTCGCGGTGACGACCAGCCGCCGCACCTCCTCCGCCCGCCCGCCACGAAGGCACTGGGCGATGGCGGAGTGCTCGGAGTCGACCGGGACGATCTGGTCCGGCCGTGCGAGCGCCTTGACCAGGGGACCGCCCACGATGAGCGACTCCTTGTTGGCCAGGGCCAGCGTCGAGCCCGCCTCCAGCGCGGCGAGCGTCGGGCGGAGTCCGATCGAGCCGGTGATGCCGTTGAGGACGATGTCGGCGCCCGCCGCGGCCAGCCGCACCGCCGCGTCGTCCCCGACCACGACGTCGGGCGAGTATGCCGGGTGGCCGGCCCGGACGGCATACCCCCGGATCGTCTCGGCCAGGTCAGCGGCGCTGCCCCTGGCCGCGCCCACGAGCGGGGCCTGGAAGGCCACGGCCTGCTGTGCCAGGAGATCGGTGTTGGCGCCCCCGGCGAGCGCAGCGACGGCGAACCGCCCAGGGTTGCGGCCGATGATGTCGAGGGCCTGCGTCCCGATGGACCCGGTCGAGCCCAGCACGGCCACGGTGCGCTGAGCCCCAACCTCGGCCTGGCCTGGAGAAGTCACTGGTTCATTCTCGCAGGAGTCGGGCGGGCCGCTGGTGGCGGCCGCTGCGCGTGCGTCAGCGTCCCCCTCTCAGGCTGAGGAGCTGGTGGCCAGGAACTGGGTGGCGGCGAGCTCGGCGTAGAGCGGGTCCGTCGCCACGAGCTCCTCGTGGGTGCCCACCGCGACCACCCGGCCCGCGTCCATCACGATGATCCGGTCGGCGAGGGTGACCGTGGACAGCCGGTGGGCGACCACCAGGACCGTCGTCGTGAGGGAGGCTGCGGCGATCGTGTCGCGCAGGGCGGCCTCGTTGACGGCGTCGAGCTGGGAGGTTGCCTCGTCGAGCAGCAGCAGGCGTGGGCGGCGAAGCAAGGCCCGGGCGATCGCGACCCGCTGCCGCTCGCCACCGGAGAGCTTCATGCCGCGGTGGCCGACCGTGGTGTCGAGCCCGGCGGGCAGGGCCTGCACCATGCCGGACAGCCGGGTGGTCAGCAGCACCTGGTCGAGCTCGTCGTCGCCCGCACCGGGGGCGCCGTAGAGCAGGTTCTCGCGCAAGGTCCCGGACAGCACCGGGGCGTCCTGCTCGACGTAGCCGATGGCGGCGCGCAGCCGGTCGAGCGGCCAGGCGGACACATCGATGCCGTCGACGAGTACCCGGCCGGACTCGGGCTCGTAGAAGCGCTCGACCAGCGAGAACACGGTCGTCTTGCCGGCGCCGGACGGCCCGACGAACGCCGTCATCCCGCCGGCGGGGACCGCGAACGAGACGTGCTGGTGCACCGGGGACAGGGCCGGGTCGTAGCGGAAGGACACGTCCTCGAAGGCAACCGTGGCTGCGCGGGTGGCGGCGGTGGACGTCGTGGCAGCCGGCGGCTCGGCAACGGGCGGCTGGTCGGTGGGCCGCTGGTCGGCGGACCGCTGGTCGGCGGATCCGGTCAACGGCTGGGCGACTGGCTCGACGGGGAGGGCCTCGGCCTCCTGGAACCTCGTGATCGCCGCGGCGCCCACCTGGTAGGTCGTGACCGCCGCGGCGAGCTGGTTGACCGGTGGCATGAGGTAGAAGACGTAGAGCAGGAAGGCGACCAGGGTGCCGACGTCGATGGCGCCGGTGGCGACGCGGGAGCCGCCGACGGTGAGCACCGTGATGAACGCGGCCTGGATTGCGAGACCGCCGACGTTGCCCGCCAGGGCCGACCATTTCGCCGCCCGGACGCTGGCCCGCCACGCCTCGGTCGCTGCCTCGCGCACGCGCGCGCCCTCGCGGTCCTCTGCCCCGGACGCCTTGACCGTCCGGAAGGCGCCGAACATCCGCTCTAGGGCGGCGCCCATGACACCGACCGACTCCTGGGCATGCTTGGCCGCCCGGTTGATGCGCGGCAGCACGACCACAATGACGACCACTGCGAGTCCGAGCGCCACCATGGTGACGCCGAGCAGCGTGAGGTCCATCAGGCCCATCATGACGATAGTCGCGACCAGCGCGACGAGGCTGGTGACGCCTCCGACGAGGGTGTCGGTCGTGACCTCGCGCAGCAGGGTGGTGTCGGCCGTGACCCGGGACATCAGGTCGCCGGGCTCGTGGCTCTCCACCGCCGACAGGCGAAGCCGCAGCAGCCGGCCGACCAGTTGGTGCCGAGCGTGCAGCACCACGGACTCGGCGGTGCGGCGCAGCACGAAGCTGCCGAGCGCGCCGATCGCGGCGTTGGCCACGACCAGTGCCGACATGGCCACCACGAGCCCGGTCACCGGGGCACTCCCCAGGTTGCCGATGAGACCGCGCACCACGAGTGGCAGCGCCAGGCCGCTGGCCGCCGTCGCCAGGCTCAGGACGCCGCCAAGCACCAGCGCCATCCGGTGCGGGCGCGTATAGGCCATGAGGACCCGCCAAGCCGGTGTGGCAGCCGCCGAGGGGCGTGACGGCCCAGGCGGCTCCGGTGGGCCCGCCGGCCGGATGCCGCCCTCCGCCCCTCCCGCTGCCTCCGCTGACACGCGAAAACACTAACCGCAGCCGCCGACGGCCCCCGGGTCGGTCCAACCGTCAGCCCGGCTGGGCCCGCCGCGTGACGCCTCCGAAACCTCGGCCCATCCGAAGGGAGCGCGGCGACGAACTCCCTCCGACCACACCGACGTCAAGCCAGGAGGCCGGGTGCTTCGCGTCACCGAAAGAGTCCCAGGCGGAGCCCCGTCCCGCCCCCGCCGGATCGCCGTTGTCGGGAGCGGGGTCGCAGGCCTGTCCGCGGCGCACGTTCTCCAGACCGCCTGCGACGTCACCCTGTTCGAGGCAGATGCGCGGCTGGGTGGCCACGCGCACACCCACACCGTCCGGGACGCTGGGCGCGACCTGCGGATCGACACCGGCTTCATCGTGCACAACCGGCGCACCTATCCCACCCTCCTGCGCCTGTTCGACGAGCTGGGCGTGCAGACCCAGGAGACCGAGATGAGCCTGTCGGTGCGGTGCGAGTCCGCGGGACTGGAGTATGCCGGCGGAAAGGGAGTCGTCGGGCTGGTGCCCCGCCTGTCCAGTCTGGGCCGGCCGGCATACCTGCGCATGCTCGGCGAGGTGCCGCGGTTCCACCGCATGGCCCGAGCACTGCTCGACCACCCGGCGCACGGCGACCAGGACGAGCCGCTCGGCGCGATGCTCGCAAGGGGCGGCTTCTCGGCGTTCTTCCTGGACTACTTCATGCGACCGCTGGTGGCCGCGGTGTGGTCGTGCGACCCGGCGCGGGCGCTCGAGTACCCCGCGCGGTACCTGTTCGCATTCCTGGACCACCACGGGATGCTCTCGGTGACCGGGTCGCCGACGTGGCGGACGGTGACCGGTGGCTCGGCCACCTATGTCGAGCGCCTCGCGGCGGGGCTCCACCGCGTTCGCACCGCCACTCCCGTGAGCCGGGTATGGGAGGACGTCGACGGCGTCCTGGTCGAGCACGCGCAGGGTCGTGAGCGCTTCGACGCCGCCGTGGTCGCCACGCACCCCCACCAGGCGCTGCGCCTGCTGTCCGCTCCGACGCCGTCGCAGCGTGCGGTCCTGGGAGCGATTCCCTACTCTCCGAATACGGCTCAGCTCCACACCGATGAGTCCCTCCTGCCGACCGCGGCCCGGGCGCGTGCCTCGTGGAACTACCTCGTGCCGCGCGAGGCGCCCGACAACGTCGTGGTCACCTACGACCTCACCCGGCTCCAGCGGCTGCCCCAGTCCGGGCCGAGGTACCTCGTGACACTCGGAGGCCAGTCCATCATCGACCCCAACCAGGTGATCGCGACCATGGAGTACGAACACCCGCTCTACACACCGGAATCCGTCGCGGCGCAGCGCCGGCTCCCTGAAATCGCCAGTGACCGGCTGGTATTCGCGGGGGCGTACCACGGCTGGGGCTTCCACGAGGATGGCGCG
Organism: Dermatophilaceae bacterium; assembly: GCA_035691065.1. GTDB lineage: Bacteria > Actinomycetota > Actinomycetes > Actinomycetales > Dermatophilaceae > DASSJT01. Next base: position 34,851 of record DASSJT010000002.1, on the reverse strand, counting down.
CGGTCCGGCGTTGCCGCCGCCGCTCGGCTGGGCGTCCACTGGGGGCCCAGCCGAGCTGCCCACGGCATCCTCTGCGACGCGGAGGTGGCCGACGCCCGGCGCCGGGATGTGGAGCTCGACGACGACGGCCGGCAGGACCCGGTGCCCGCATGACGCGGACGCGCCTGTACGCCACCCGGATCCGCCATGTCCGGCGCGGCCCGGTGGCCCACACGTTCGAGCACCGGAGCCACTCGTGGCTCGTGGACCTTGACGACCTCGAGGACCACGACGACCACCCCGACCGGCTCGCACTGGGTCCCGGGCTGCGCCCGCTGGCCCGGTTCGTCCGGTTCGAGGCGCGCGACCACCTCGGCCGCCCCGACCGCACGCTCCGCCAGAACGTCGACGACTTCCTGGGAGCGCGGGGCGTCGAGCTCGCGGGGGGCCGGGTCCTCATGCTCGCCGGCGCCCGGGTCCTCGGCGTGGTGTTCAACCCGATCACCGTGTTCTGGTGCTTCCGGCGCGAGGGCGGGAGGGAGGCCCTCGCCTGCGTGGTCGTCGAGGTCCACAACACCTACGGCGAGCGCCATGCCTACCTCGTCCACCCCGACGCGACGGGACGCACCCAGGTCGGCAAGGAGCTCTACGTCTCGCCCTTCAACGACCTCAGCGGCACCTACGACCTGCTGCTGCCCCAGCCGGGCGAGCGACTGCGGCTCTCGGTGACGCTGCGCCGCCCTGGCCACGATCCGTTCGTGGCCACGCTCACGGGTCGTCGACTCCCGGCGACGCGCAGCGCAGCGCTGCGTCAGCTCCTCACCCAGCCCCTCGAGCCGCTGCGCGTCATCGCGCTGATCCGCTGGCACGGCATACGCCTCTGGCTGCGCCGCCTGCCGGTCCAGCCCCGCCCGGTCCACCAGCCCCAGGAGGGTGTCCAGTGACAGCTCACGTCCAGCCGAGTCCCTCGACCGTCCGCGGCGCCCCCCGGAGCCGGTTGCGCAGTTCCACCCCGACCGCCACCCCGACCGCTACGCCGACCGCGACGCCGAGGGCCACGTCGACGGCCGGGCGGGCGGCCGGACCCCCGGTCCAGGCCGGGCCGGGGGCCACGAGGCCCGACGTGGACCCCGCTGTGTGGGCGGACGTCGCCCAGGTGCCCGCGGGCACCCGCGCGCGGATCGCTGCGGGGGTCGCCATGCGCATCTTCCGCGGAGCCGTCCGACGCCTGCCCGTGCGAGTCGAGCTGCCCGACGGCAGCCAGCTTGGGGCCGGCGGCACAGGTGACCCGGTCATGGCGCTCCACCGCCCGGCGGACTTCGCCGCCCGGGTCGGCCGAGCCGGCCTCATCGGGTTCGGCGAGTCGTACATGGCCGGCGACTGGGACGCGGACGACCTCGGCGGGCTGCTCGCAGTCTTCGCGGCACGCATCGACCGCCTCGTCCCGCGGCCGCTCCAGGCGCTGCGCGCGGGCTTCACGAGCCGACACCCGCACAGCGAACGCAACACGGCGGACAACACCAGGTCCAACATCGCGAGGCACTACGACCTCTCCAACGACCTGTTCCGCGTCTTCCTCGACGAGTCGCTGACCTACTCCTCGGCGCTGTTCCAGTCAGACTGGGCGCCGGAACCGCAACACCGCGGAGGTATGCCGGTGGCCCGCGCGGGCGAACCCGCGCCGCTTCCAGGGTGGGATGCGCTGGCCGGCGCCCAGCGAAACAAGATCGACCGGCTCCTCGACCAGGCGGGCGTGTGCGCGGGATCCCGGGTGCTCGAGATCGGCTCCGGCTGGGGCGAGCTCGCCATCCGGGCGGCCCGCCGGGGCGCATCGGTGCGCACCATCACGCTGTCGAGCGAGCAGCTGACCCTGGCCCGCAGGCGCGTCGCCGAGGCTGGCCTCGCCGACCGGGTCGAGGTCCAGCTTCTCGACTACCGGATGGTCGACGGTGAGTACGACGCGGTCGTGTCGGTCGAGATGGTGGAGGCGGTCGGGCACGAGTACCTCGACGCCTACCTGGCGACGATCGAGCGGTGCCTGGCGCCCGGAGGCCGGGTGGCGATCCAGGCGATCACCATGCCGCACCGGCGGATGCTCGCCACACGGAACACCTACACCTGGGTGCACAAGTACATCTTCCCCGGGGGGCTGGTCCCCTCGGTGGAGGCGATCTCGCGCGCGGCCGCCCGTGCCGGTCTGGAGGTCGCCTCCCGGTCGGCCTTCGGCCGGCACTACGCCCACACGCTCCGCCTCTGGGACGAGCGCTTCACCGCGCAGTGCGGCCAGGTCGCCGCGCTGGGCTTCGACGAGGTGTTCCGCCGGATGTGGCACTTCTACCTGGAGTACTCCCGGGCCGGCTTCGCCTCCGGCTATCTCGACGTGCAACAGATCGCTTTCACCAGAAGGGAATCCGCATGACCCTCCATGCGCCGAACCGACGACCGACCGGTCCCACGGGCCTTCGCGGGCGCGGGGTCGCCGACGCGCTTGCCCACGCCCTCGAGCCGGTTGTCGGCGGCCCGCTTCCGGTCGGTCTGCACGCGTGGGACGGCTCCCGGGCCGGACCCGAGACGGGGCCAGCCGTCCTGCTGCGCTCCCCCGCCGCCCTCCGCCGGATCCTCTGGCACCCCGGTGAGCTCGGTGCGGCCCAGGCTTACGTGACCGGCGAGCTCGACGTGGACGGCGACCTCGCAGAGGCCCTCGACTGCGTGAGGCGAGCCGGCCGGGAACGGCAGCTCGCCGGGATACGGCCAACGCTGGGAGCTGCCGCAGCACTCGCGCGCGCTGCCCTCCTGCTGCGTCGCGTCGGGGCGCTCGGCGGTCCACCGCCGGCTCCGGCGTCGCAGGCCAGGCTGAGCGGCCGGCTCCACAGCCTCGGCCGTGACCGGCAGGCGATCAGCCACCACTACGACGTCACCAGCGACTTCTACGCCCTCCTGCTCGACCCGCACCTGGCCTACTCGTGCGCGTACTGGACCTCGGACGCTCCCGGGTACACGCTCGAGGACGCCCAGCGCGACAAGCTGGAGCTGGTCTGCCAGAAGGTGGGCCTGCGGCCGGGGAGCAGGCTGCTCGACATCGGCTGCGGCTGGGGCTCGCTCAGCCTGTATGCCGCCGAGCACCACGGCGTGCGCGTCACCGGTGTGACGATTGCGAGCGAACAGAAGGAGCGGGTCGAGCGTCTGGTGGCGGAGCGCGGGCTGGGCGACCTGGTCGAGGTTCGCCTGCAGGACTACCGCGAGATCGCCGACGACGGCTACGACGCGGTTGTGTCGCTCGAGATGGGCGAGCACGTGGGCGCGGCGAACTACCCGGCGTTCGCCTCGGTGCTCGCCTCCCGGGTGCGCCCCGGCGGGCGCGTGCTCGTGCAGCAGATGTCGCGGGCGGGGCGGCACCCGGGCGGCGGGCCGTTCATCGAGTCGTTCATCGCGCCGGACATGCACATGCGGCCGCTGGGCGAGACCGTCGCGCTGCTGGAACGTTCCGGGCTGGAGGTGCGTGACGTGGAGGCGCTGCGGGAGCACTATGTGCGGACCGTCCGGGCGTGGCTGGAGACCTTGGAGGCCCGGTGGGACGAGGCGGTTGCCCTGGTCGGGGAGGAGTCGGCGCGCGTGTGGCGGCTGTACCTCGTCGGCGGAGCAATGGCGTTCCGGGACGGCCGGATGGGCGTCGACCAGGTCCTCATGGTGCGTCCGTCGGCTGACGGGTCGACCTGGATGCCTCCCGTACGGGGCGGACACGCCGAGGGGGCCCGGCGATGAGCACGTTCGACTGGTCGGGCTTCCTGCTCGTGTCGGGGGTGAGCCTCGCCGTGGTGGCCGCGGCCATGGCAGTGACTGCGGCGGTCGCCCGGCGAGTGGGCCGCTACAGCGTCGTGGACGTGACGTGGGGGCTGGCGCTGGCCTCGGCTGGGGTGGTCGGCCTGCTGCTCGGCCCGGGCGACCTGGCGCGCCGGGTGCTGCTGGCTGTGCTGGTGACGATCTGGGGCTGCCGGCTGTCCTGGCACATCTACGCGCGCAGCCGAGGACACGGTGAGGACCCGCGCTACGACGCCATGCTGGCCGGCGCGCCCGGAAGCCGCTTCGCCTACGCGGTGCGGAAGGTCTTCCTTGTCCAGGGGGCGGCGGTCTGGTTCGTGTCGCTTCCCCTCCAGGTGGCGGCTGTCGCTCCGGGCGGCCTCGGGTGGGTTGCGGCCGTCGGCGCCGCCGTTTGGCTCGTGGGCGTGGTGTTCGAGTCGGTCGGGGACGCGCAGCTGCGGGCGTTCAAGGCCGACCCGGCCAACCGCGGCCGGATCATGGACCGAGGGCTCTGGTCGTGGACCCGCCACCCGAACTACTTCGGTGACGCGTGCGTCTGGTGGGGTCTGTGGCTCGTCGCCGCGGAGGCCTGGCCCGGCATACTGACCGTCCTGTCGCCGGCCACCATGACGTACTTCCTGATGTACGCCACCGGGGGCAAGCCGCTCGAGCGGAGCATGTCCCAGCGCCCCGGCTACCGGGAGTACATGGCCCGCACCAGCTTCTTCTTCCCCCTTCCACCACGTAGGCCCTGAGGACTTCAGGGTCGTCAGGACGCGTCCGCCGTGAGGTCTGCAGACGAACGGCTGGAGCCGTGCCAGCAAGCCGTCATTGCCGGATCAGTGGCGCATTCAGTTGTGGCTCACCTTCCGATGAGCGCCAGGTGCCCCGCCGGGTGTCAGGACGGAAGGACGCTCCGCGGGCTTGTCCTACTCGTGATCCGGTCCGGATCTCATCAGCTGCTCGATAGTGACCACCTCGGCGAACCGGCCCTGCAGCGCCGAGGCCGTGCGCTCCTTGACCTGGGCCGGAGTGAGCGTTCCGGAGCCGTCCCACAAGGGCAGCGGGTCGGTCGCCGTCGCGTCCAGGACGAAGCGCACGTCATAGCCGAGGTCACTCGCCAAGCGAGCCGTGGTCTCGCAGCACTGCTCGGTGCGGATGCCGGTGATGACGACCTCGGTCACGCCACGTTCCACGAGCAGCTGTCCGAGGTTGGTGGTGGTGAAGGCGTTGTGGCTCGTCTTGGTGACCGTGGGCTCACCGGGCTCGGGTTTGAGCCCGGGCAGCAGCCTCACATGCCCGAGCTCGGGGTCGAACACGTCGCCGGATCCCGGTTCGGCGTGCAGGACCCAGACCACCTCATTCCCGGCGGAGCGGGCGTGGTCGACGAGGCGGGCGATCTTGTCGGCGATGTCGGGGGTGTCGATGTGCGCCCAGGCCTCGCGCTGGCGGAAGGACTCCTGGACGTCGATGACGATCAGTGCAGTGTTCATGAGTCCAGACTCACTGGGTGAGCCGCCGTCGCGCGAGGCCCGATCCAGCCGGACTCCGCAATGATCCGGTCACCACACACCCCCGAAAGGGTTCGCGCAGCACGGGTCCGACCGCGGGCCCGCGCGCTCGCTCGGCACCCAGCCGGGTGGCCTCAGCCGGGTTGCCCCAGCCGGGTGGCCCCAGCCGGGTGGCCCCAGCAGGTGCCGCATCAGGTGACGAAGACGCGCTCCTCGATGAGCTGCTCGTTGACGATCTGGCCGTGCGGGTCGAACCGGCCGTGCTCGAACATCTTCCGGAACTCCAGGTCGACCCGGTCGACGCCGTTGCGGTTCTTCTCCAGCGACAGCACCACCCAGTGCCGGAACCGGTCGACGTTGCCGAGGTCGTAGACAAGGTGCTGCTTGGCCACGATGTCGTACTTGTCGTTGATGATGAGCACGATGTCCGCCTCATAGGCCAGTGACGACGAGCCGCGCAGGTCGTGGATCCGCATCCGGTGGCCCGCCACCAGGCTCGCCTTCTCGGCGGCCACGATCGCGATCACCGGCACCTCGAGGTCGAGCGCGAGGTCCTTGAGCTGCTCGACGACCATCGTGGCCCGCTCGTCCTCGTTGACCGGACCCCCAGGCGTCGGCACCTTCTGGAGGTAGTCGACCAGCACCATCGGGGGTCGGCCGGTGGACTCGCGAACCTCCTCCACGACCCGGCGGACCTCGCCCAGGTCCGTCGACGTGCCGGTGGACTCGTGGACGTGGAGCCGGTTGCCGTATGCCGTGAGCGCGCTCAGTGCCTCGCTTCCACCCTCGAGCGGCCCGAGTCGGCTGCCGAGGCTGGCGCCGTGGGCGCCGGCCTCCTCGAACGCCTTGCGGACGTCCTGGACCCGCGCCGCCTCGATGCCCTTGGCCTCCGCCGCCTCCAGCGCGAGCAGCCGCTCCAAGAGCGTGTGCGCCTCGTGCTCGTACGAGAAGATCACCGCAGCGTGGCCGACGGCGACCGCGTTGCGGAGGAACTGCATCGCCATGGTGGTCTTGCCCTGGCCCTGGGGACCGCCGAGCAGGAGCAGCTCACCGGAGCGCACTCCCCCGGCGAGCGCGCGGTCGAGGGCGGGGAACCGCGTGGGCCATACCTGCGCGCCCGCGGTCAGGCCCCGCCGCAGCTTGTCCTCGGTCTCGTCGATCAGGGCGGCGAGCGACTGCAGCCGGCCGTCCGACGTCTTCCTCGGACCGTCGGAGGGCGGAGGTGTGGCGGGAATGCCCGATGACGTGCCCGACGGCACGCTCGAGGGCACGCTTGAGGACACGCTTGAGGCCATGGGGGCCATTCGACCATGCGGCAGCGGGTCGCTGAAGGGGTTGGGGTCAAGCATGGCCGAACTCACGAGACGCGCAGGTGCGAGCTCAGGGCGCGATCCCGACGTACTTGGTCTCGAGGTACTCGTCGATGCCCTCGAAGCCGCCCTCCCGACCGAAGCCCGATGCCTTGACCCCGCCGAAGGGTGCCGCCGGGTTGGAGACGATCCCCTGGTTGACACCGACCATTCCGAACTCGAGGCCCTCGCTCACCCGGATCATGCGCGACAGGTCACGCGTGAACACGTAGGCGACCAGGCCGTACTCCGTGCCGTTGGCCAGCTCCAGCACCTCCTCCTCGGTCGAGAAGGACGCGATCGGGGCCACGGGGCCGAAGATCTCCTCGGTCATCACCCGCGCGTCCCTGGGCACCCCCGTGACCACCGTCGGCTCGAAGAAGTAGCCGGCGCCCTCGGCGGGTGCGCCGCCGAGGACCACTGTCGCTCCCTTGGCCCGGGCATCCTCGACCATCGCCGCCACGCCGTCGCGAGCCTTGGCGTCGATCAGCGGCCCCACATCGACGCCGTCCTCAGTGCCCCGGCCCACACGCAGCGCTCCCATGCGCTCGGCGAACCGCTGCCCGAACTCCTCGCTCACGCTCTCGTGGACGTAGAACCGGTTGGCTGCGGTGCAGGCCTCGCCGATGTTGCGCATCTTGGCCAGCATCGCGCCATCGACAGCGCGGTCCAGGTCGGCGTCCTCGAAGACGATGAACGGCGCATTGCCCCCCAGCTCCATCGACACCCGCAGGAGCTGTTCCGCGGACTGCTCCACGAGCCTGCGTCCCACCTCCGTGGACCCGGTGAAGGTCAGCTTGCGCAGCCGCGGGTCGCGGATGATCGGCTCCATCACGTCGCCGGTGCGCGAGGTCGTGACCACATTGAGCACGCCGTCGGGCAGGCCGCACTCCTGGAGCACCTCGGCCAGGGCAAGCATGGACAGCGGGGTCTGCCCGGCCGGCTTGACCACCATGGTGCAGCCCGCAGCGATGGCCGGCCCGATCTTGCGGGTGCCCATGGCCAGCGGGAAGTTCCACGGCGTGATCATCAGGGTGGGTCCGACCGGCGCCTTCATCGTCATCAGCCGGGTCGCGCCGTTCGGGGCCACCGCGTAACGGCCATGCACCCGGACCGCCTCCTCGGAGAACCAGCGGAAGAACTCGGCCCCGTAGGTCACCTCGCCCCGTGACTCCGCCAGCGTCTTGCCCATCTCGAGCGTCATGAGCGTGGCGAACTCCTCCGCGCGCTCAGTGATCTTCTCGAAGGCGCTGCGCAGGATCTCGCCGCGGTCGCGCGGCGGCACCCTGCCCCACTCCCCCTGGGCTGCGACCGCGGCGTCCAGCGCCGCCTTGCCGTCCGCGACAGTGGCGTCGGCGACCTCGGTGAGGACCTCACCGGTAGCAGGGTCCTCGACCTTGAGCGTGCCCCCGTCTGAGCTGTCCCGCCACGAGCCGCCGATGAGCAGACCCGTGGGGACGGAGGCGATCAGGTCCTTGTGTGAGCTGGCCATCAGGGCTTCTCCTCGGTCTGGGTGGTGTGGGGGTATGCCGGGTGGTCGCCGCCGCGCGGCGCCGGGTCGTCGCTGTGGTCGTGGGAGAGGCCTGTGCTGTGGTGGTGTGCGCCGCCGAACGGCTGAGTCCGGTCCGGCAGGCGGCCCGCCAGCAGTGGTCGCGAGGGGTCCCAGCGGGTGCCCTCGCGCTCGTCGCGGCGCTTTCGGGCGATGGCCGAGAGTGCTTCCAGCACAACGCGGTTGGCAAGAGCCGCGGTGATGTCGGCGTGGTCGTAGGGCGGGCTGACCTCGACGACGTCGATGCCCACGACGGGCAGCTCCAGGCAGATCCGCCGGACCGCGTCGAGCAGCTGCCGCGCGCTGAGGCCACCGGGCTCGGGGGTGCCGGTGCCCGGGGCGTGGCCCGGGTCGCAGACGTCGATGTCGACCGACAGGAAGACCCCGTCACACTCGTCCGTGGCGATCGCGAAAGCGTCGCTGAGGCACTCGTCGAGGCCGCGGTGGACGATCTCGGTCATCTCGAAGGACCGCATCCGCTGTTGTGCCATCCAGTCGAGTGTGTCCGGCGGTGGCCAGTAGCCACGCAGCCCGACTTGGAGGAACCGGTCGCCCCGCAGGGCGCCGGACTCGATCAGCCGGCGCATGGGCTGGCCGTGGCCCCACAGCGACCCGAACTCGATGTCACCGGTGTCGGCATGGGCATCGAAGTGGATCATCGAGACCCGGCCGTGGCCGAGCACGTTGGCCACACCCTTGGCGTCCGGGTAGGCGATCGAGTGGTCGCCGCCGAGGACCACGGGGATGGCTCCTGAGCGGGCGACCCGCTCGACCGCGGCCTCCAGGGCGGGCAGGGCGACCTCGATGTCCCCGGAGTACATCTCGACGTCGCCGGCGTCGACCACCCTCAGGTCGACCAGCCCGTCAGTGCGGAGCGCGAGGGAGGGGCGGGATCCGTCGTGGGGAAGGTAGTCGGTGGCGCGGATGGCCTGCGGGCCGAACCGCGTGCCCGGCCGGTGGGAGGTGCCCCCGTCGAAAGGCGCACCCAGCACGACGACGTCGGCACCGGCATACGTGCTCTCGTCCTGCAGGTCACACATGGGAACACCGAGGAAGGTGAAGTCAGGCCCGAACTGCTGGCCGTAACGGGTCATGCGACGACCTCCCGAGGACACGAGCGACGAAGGAGCCGGGTCCCACGCTCTGCGTGGGCGGCCCGCCGGGACGAGGAGCATGACCGGGGCGAACTGGTCATGCGGCCAGCCTAGGCGGGTGCGGCGGAGGCGGCCGATGGCGCACGGTCCTCCATGCCCCACGGCGAGCCGTAGCCGTCCGGCTTGGGGGCCCTGAGGAGCTCCAGGAAGGGCTCCGCGTCGAACGCCTCGGGCCCGAGGACCCCATTGCCGGACCAGGTGCCGCGGGCGAGGAGCTCGAGGGCGACCACCGGGTTGACCGCGGTCTGCCAGACCACGCACTGGGCGCCGTACTCGCGCATCGACCATGCGTTGTCGACCACGTGGTAGAGGTAGGTCGACCGCGGCTCGCCGTCCTTGCCCACGCCGGTGACCCAGAGTCCGGCACAGGTCCTGCCGGTCATGCGCGGGCCGATGGTCGCCGGGTCGGGCAGGCAGGCGGCGACCACGTCCCGAGGGGAGACCTCGACGCCGGCGACGCGCACCTTCTCGGTGCGGTCGAGGCCCAGGGTGTGGAGCGTCTTGAGCACGCCGATGAACTCCTCGCCCAGGCCGTACTTGAAGGTCACGCGCTGCGCGTCGACCCACCGGGGCATGAGGAGGACCTCCTCGTGCTCGACGTTGACGCACTCCACCGGGCCGATCCCCTCAGGGAACTCGAACACCTCGGGCTCGGAGAACGGCGCCGTCGTGAACCACCCGCGGTCCCGCTCCCAGACCACCGGCGGGTTGAGGCACTCCTCGATGGTGGTCCAGATCGAGAAGCTGGGCGCGAAGATCTCGTTGCCGTCATCGTCGTGGACCGCCAGGTTGGCGCCGTCGCGCGTCCCGAGCTCGTGGATCTCGGCGAAGAGGTGGTCGGCGGCATAGCGCGCGAAGACGTCCGAGAGCCCCGGCTCGACCCCGATGCCGACCAGGGCGAGGCGCCCGGCCGACTCCCACTCCGGCGCCAGGGCGAACTGCTCGTCGCCCAGCTTGACGTGGACGAGCGAGTAGGGCTGCTCGGGGTGTCGCCGAGAGAGGCTCATCGCCATGTCGAGGTAGTCGGCGCCGGCGGCGAGCGCGGCCCGGAAGATCGGCATGACGAAACGGGGGTCAACGGCGTTGAACACGTGGGTGGCGCCGTGCTGGCGGGCCAGCGCCTCCACGGCGGCGGCGTCGCCGGCATCCACCTGGGCGGCGACCAGCCGGCTCTCCCCCTTGCGACGCGCGCTGGCCGCGGCCACCGTGGCCTGCGCCCGCGTCAGGTCGTAGTCGGCCACCACCAAGAGGTCGAAGAAGTCGCGCTCGACGGCGATCCGGGCGGCAGCGTCACCGACACCACCGGAGCCGATCATGAGGATCCGCACGCCGGCTATGCCTTTCGTGTCCGGCGCGCCGAGACCAGCTGGGCGATCAGGACGATGGACACCGAGACGATGAACATGACGGTCCCGATCACGTTGATCTGGACTGGTGTTCCCCGCTGTGCCGCTCCCCAGACGAACATCGGGAACGTCACCGAGCTCGGGCTCGCGTTGAAGTTGGTGATGATGTAGTCGTCGAAGCTGAGCGAGAACGCCAGGAGCGCGCCCGCGGCGATCCCCGGGGCGGCCAGGGGCAGGGTGATCTTGACGAAGGTGGTCACCGGGCTCGCCCCGAGGTCTGCGGCCGCCTCCTCCAGCGCCGGGTCGAGCGCGCTGACCCGTGCCTTGACCGCGACGACCACGAAGGACAGGCAGAACATGATGTGGGCGATGAGGATGGCTTCGGTGCCCGCGGGCAGGCCCATCGCGACGAAGAGCGTGAGCAGGCTCGAGCCCATCACGACCTCCGGCGTGGCCATGGGCATGAAGATCAGCAGGTTGGTGGCCGCGCGTCCGCGGAACCGGTGGCGGCCGAGGGCGAACGCGACCATGGTCCCCAGGACCGTGGCGGTGAGCGAGGCGATGATGCCGATCCGCAGGCTCAGCCCGAGGGAGTCGCAGATGCCGGGGGTGCCGCAGGGGTGGATCCAGGCGTCCGCCGACGGACGGACCCACTCGTAGTTGTAGCGGCCGTTCGGCTTGTTGAACGAGAACAGGGCGACGACGAGGTTGGGCACCAGCAGGATCGCCAGGACTGCCATGGCCGCAAAGGTGAGCAGGTGACGGCGCAACCAGGAGACCAGCACCATGTCAGACCAGCTCCTCGGTGCCGGCCTTGCGCACATAGGCCGTCACGAGCACCAGGATCAGCACGAGCAGGGCGAACGAGAGCGCTGCCGCCAGCGGATAGTTGAGCACGCGGAGGAACTGCGCGTCGATGACCTGCCCGATCATCACCGTGCGGGTGTTGCCCAGCAGCTTGGAGTTGATGAAGTCGCCGGCTGCAGGGATGAACGTCAGGAGGGTTCCCGCGACGACCCCTGGCAGTGACAGCGGCCAGATGATGTAGCGGAACGTCTGCCGGGGGGTGGCGTAGAGGTCGCGCGCCGCCTCGACCAGCCTGATGTCGAGGCGCTCCAGCGACGCGTACAGCGGCAGCACCATGAACGGCAGGAAGTTGTAGGTGAGGCCACAGATCACCGAGAACTTGCTCGACAGGAGGGAGGGGTTCTCGGTCAGGCCCACGAACTGCAGGAAGTCGGTGAAGTGGATCCACCGGGCGAACGTCGCCACCGGGTAGCGGTCGGCCAGGATCGTCTGCCACGCCAGCGTGCGGATCAGGAAGCTGGTGAAGAACGGCGCGATGACCAGCACCAGCAGGACGTTCTTCGCCATGCCTTTGCGCGTGGCGATGTAGTAGGCGAGCGGGTAGCCCAGGAGCAGCGTCAGCCCCGTGGCACTTGCGGCATAGCCGATCGACCGGAACAGCTGCGGCCAGTAGCCACTCAGGGCGTCGGCGTAGATCGAGAAGTTCCAGGTGAGGGCATAGCCGTTGTCGACGTCGCCGGTCTGGAGCGACTGCGATGCCAGCGTGACCATGGGCACGACGAAGAACACGACGAGCCAGAGCATGCCGGGCAGGAGGAGCAGGTAGGGCGTCCAGTTGCGTCCCGGCCGCCGGGGCGGCAGCTCGTGCCCCGTGCCGGGGATGGCGGCTGCGACCTCAGCCATCCTCACCGCCCAGGCCGGCCTCGGCAGGCTCGTCCGCGTCGAGGACGAAGCCGTGGACGCTCGACCACGACACCGTCACCTGCTCACCCACCCGCGCGCGGGCGCTGCCGTCGTTCTGCTGGACCAGCGTGATCTCCTGGTCCCACGGCATACGGATGAGGTACTGCGTCGCCACCCCGGTGAAGGATGCGTCGGTGACCATTCCCTTGAGGCAGTTCGGGCCACCGCTCTCGCCCAGCTGGAGCTTCTCCGGCCGCACGCCCAGCCACACCTCGGTGGCTCCCGGCGGAAGATGGCTCGCATCGGCCTCCAGGTGGTGGCCGTGCGAGGTCACCTTCACCGTGCCGTTCGCCGGTGTGCCGTCGACGGAAGCGCGCAGGAGGTTCGACTGTCCGAGGAAGTTGGCGACGAAGGTCGACACCGGCTTCTCGTAGAGCGTCGCCGGGTCGCCCAGCTGCTCGATGCGGCCGGCGTTCATCACCGCGATCGAGTCGGCCATGGTCATGGCCTCCTCCTGGTCGTGCGTCACGTGGATGAACGTGAGCCCGACCTCGGACTGGATTCGCTTGAGCTCGATCTGCATCTGGCGGCGCAGCTTGAGGTCGAGCGCACCGAGCGGCTCGTCGAGCAGGAGCACATCAGGCCGGTTGACCAGCGCTCGGGCCAGCGCGACGCGCTGCTGCATGCCGCCGGAGAGCTGGGCCGGCTTCTTGTTGCCCAGCCCCCCGAGCTGCACCAGCTCCAGCGCCTCCTTGGCCTTCCGCACGGCGTCACGGTCGCCCTTGCGCTTCAGCCCGAACGTGACGTTGTCGAGCACCGTCATGTGCGGGAAGAGTGCGTAGGACTGGAAGACCGTGTTGACGTTTCGCTTGTAGGCCTTCGTCGCCGTGATGTCACGGTCGCCGATCAGGATCTGCCCCGTCGTCGGCTCCTCCAGCCCGGCAACCATGCGCAGGGTCGTGGTCTTGCCGCACCCCGAGGGCCCGAGGAGCGCGAAGAAGCGTCCTGCGGGCACCTCGAGGTCCAGGGGCTGGACGGCGGTGAAGGAGTCGAACTTCTTGCTGACCCCGACGAGCCTCAGGTCACCGGACTGCTGTGCCGCCATCTCACCCGGCCGTCAGCTCAGCGAAGGCGGCGTTGTACTTCGTCTCCTCGGCAGAGGACAGTCCGCGGAACACGTGCGCCCGCTGCAGCGTGGCGGCGTCGGGGATGATCAGCGGGTTCTTCGCCACGTCGGGGTCGGCCTTGAGGAGGATGTCCTTGGTGCCCTTCACCGGCGAGATGTAGTTGACGTAGTCGACGACGTCCGCCATCACGGCTGGGTCGTAGTAGTAGTTGATCAGGATCTCGGCGTTCTTCTTGTGCTTGGCCAGGGCCGGGATCACGAAGTTGTCCGACCACAGCGTGCAGCCGGTCTCGGGCAGCGTGTAGCCGAGCGACGGGTTGTCGGCCTGGAGCTGGACGACGTCACCGGTCCAGGCGAAGCAGGCGGCGGTGTCGCCGGCGGCCAGCGGCTTGGTGTACTCGTTGCCGGTGAAGCCCTTGATCTGTCCGGCTTCCTTGGCCTTCTTGAGCTCGGCGATCGCGGCGTCGAAGTCGGCGTCGGTGAAGCTCTCGAGCTTCTTGCCCATCGCGAGCATCACCAGGCCGACCGTGTCGCGCATCTCGGTGAGCAGCGTGACCTTGCCCTTGAGTGCCGAGTCGGTGAGCAGCTGGTCGACGCTCTCGACCTTCTTGCCGCCAGTGGCCTTGGGGTTGTAGGCGATCCCGGCGAAGCCCGACTGCCACGGCAGCGAGTAGAGGCGGCCCTTGTCGAACTCGACGTTCATGAGCGAGTCTTCGACGTTGCCGTGGTTGGGGATGTTGGAGAGGTTGAGCTTCTGCACGTAGCCCTGGCGGATCAGGCGGGCGACCATCCAGTCCGTGCTGCACCACACGTCGCGACCGGTGTCCTGACCGGCCGCCAGCAGCGGCCGCACCTTGGCGTAGAACTCGTCGTTGTCGTTGTAGTCCTCGGTGTAGTTGACCTTGATGCCGGTCTTCTTCTTGAAGGCGTCGAGCGACGGGCGGGCCTGGGTCTTGTCGTTGACGTCGATGTACTCGGGCCAGTTGGACCAGTTGACCACCTTTTCGGTGTCGGACAGGTCCTGGGCCGCCTTGGCGGTGGGCGTGGAGGTGCCCGAGCCGCCGCTCTTGTTCGTGCCCTCGCTGCCACACGCCGCGAGGGCAGCCGCGGCCCCGAGGCCGGCTGCGCCTACCACGAACGAGCGGCGGCTGACGAGCCCGCGGGCCAGGGCGGCCCGGAAAGCGAGCGAGGAGAGGTCAGGGGTGGAGTCGGTCGACTTGTCGGCCATGGAAAGCGTCCTCCGGGGGCTAGGTTTGTTGAGGATCAGAGGGTATGCCGTGGGCTGCCTCACAGCCTCACGACGGGGTGCATCTTGGGACGATCGTTACCGGTCGCGCAGCCTCGTCAGCTCTCGATGTTGGCCATGATGTGCTTGATCCGTGTGTAGTCCTCGAAGCCGTACATCGACAGGTCCTTGCCGTAGCCGGACTTCTTGAAGCCGCCGTGGGGCATCTCGGCGACGATCGGGATGTGGGTGTTGATCCACACGCACCCGAAGTCGAGGCGCTTCGACATGCGCATCGCGCGGCCGAAGTCCGTGGTCCACACGCTGGAGGCGAGGCCGTACTCGACGCCGTTGGCCCATCGGACCGCTTCGTCCTCGTCGGTGAACTGCTGGACCGTGATGACCGGGCCGAAGATCTCGTTCTGGATGGCCTCGTCCTCCTGGCGCAGGCCGTGAACCACGGTCGGCTCCAGGAAGAAGCCGCCGCCCATGTCCAGGCGGGACCCACCGGCGGCCACGGCGGCATGCTCGGGGAGCCGCTCCAGGAAGCCGGTGACGCGCTCGAGCTGGGCCGGGTTGTTGACCGGTCCGAGGAGGGCGTCCTCGTCCTCGGGCATGCCCACCTTGGCGCTGGTCTTGGCGTACTCGCCCAGCGCGGCCACGAAGTCGTCGTGGATCCGCGGCGCGGCGAGCACGCGCGTCGCCGCCGTACAGTCCTGCCCGGCGTTGAAGTAGCCCGCGACGGCGATCCCCTCGACCGCAGTCTCGATGTCGGCGTCGTCGAAGACCACTACCGGTGCCTTGCCGCCCAGCTCGAGGTGGACGCGCTTGAGGTCCCTGGCCGCGCTCTCGGCGACCTGCATGCCCGCCCGCACGGAGCCGGTGATCGCCACGAGGGCTGGGGTCTTGTGCTCGACGACGGCCCGCCCGGTGCCGCGGTCACCGGTGATGACGTTGAAGGTGCCGGGAGGCAGGAACTCGCCCGCGATCTCGGCCATGAGCAGGGTCGTCTCGGGGGTGGTGTCCGACGGCTTGAGCACGACGGTGTTGCCGGCCGCCAGGGCCGGTGCGATCTTCCAGACCGCCATCATCATCGGGTAGTTCCACGGCGTGACCTGCCCGACGACACCGATCGGCTCGCGCCGGATCCACGAGGTGTGGCCCTTCATGTACTCGGCAGCCGCGCGGCCCTCGAGAACCCGGGCGGCCCCGGCGAAGAACCGGATCTGGTCCACCATGGGCGGGATCTCTTCGCTGGCGGTCAGCGCGTGGGGCTTGCCGGTGTTCTGCGCCTCGAGGCGCACGAGCTCGTCGGCCCGTTTCTCGATGGCGTCGGCGAAGCCAAGAAGGGCCTTCTGCCGCTCGCTCGGCGTGGTCTGGCCCCACTCGCCCTCGAAAGCGCGGGCAGCAGCGTCGTAGGCCGCGTCGACATCGGCCTGGGAGCTGATCGGAGCGGTGGCCACCACGGCACCCGTGGCCGGGTTGACGATGTCCGAGGTCGACTCGCTCCGGGCGTCGACGTACTCGCCGTTGATGAAGTTGCGCAGGGCGCGGGGACTGCTCACGTTGCGTCTCCAGGGATGGGTCAGGCCGTGGGTCGGCCGAGGGTCGAGCGGTGCCGGCCCGGGACATGCCCCGACCCGGCTTCGGAATCCGTATGCGACGCACTGTAGACCCGTGAGCGTCGATTTCAACAGATCTGATGGCCTTTTCTGTCGAAACCGTCATGCAAACCCGATGTCTCCTACGGATTTCGTCGATAAGGGACTTGCGCAGTGTCGACTTAGCCGCCACGATGGCCCCGTGTCCAGGACCGGCAACGCGGGAAGCGAGGTGCGACTCGACGACGTCTCCAAGGCGATCATCGAGCACCTGCAGAACGACGGGCGCCAGTCCTACGCCACCATCGCCAAGGCCGTGGGCCTCTCCGAGGCCGCGGTGCGACAGCGGGTGCAGCGCCTCATCGACGCCGAGGTCATGCAGATCGTCGCCGTGACCGACCCGCTGCAGGTGGGCTTCCGCCGGCAGGCGATGATCGGCATCCGCGTCGACGGCGACCTCACGGCCGTGGCCGAGGCCCTGACCGCGATGCCCGAGGTCTCCTACGTGGTCACCACGGCGGGAAGCTTCGACCTGCTGGCCGAGGTGGTCTGCGAGGACGACGAGCAGCTGCTGGAGATGCTCACCCGCCGCATCCGACCCCTCCAGGGGGTCCAGACCACCGAGACGTTCGTCTACCTGAAACTCAACAAGCAGCACTACAACTGGGGTACCCGATGACCGAACCGACTCCCATCTACGAACCGTCAAGCGACACCCACACACCCAAGGGCACCCTGCTCAGCACCGCCGCCCGCGACCACCTGTGGGGCCACTTCACCAGGCACTCGGTGTTCGAGCCCAAGGACGCGGGGGGAAGCGGCGGCTCGTGGCCGATCATCACCCGGGGCGAGGGCCACCGGATCTGGGACGACCGCGGCAATGAGTACATCGACGGGCTCTCCGGCCTCTTCGTCGTGCAAGTGGGGCACGGTCGCGAGGAGCTCGCCGACACCGCCGCCCGCCAGGCGAAGGAACTCGCCTTCTTCCCCCTGTGGTCGTACGCCCACCCTCGGGCCATCGAGCTCGCCGAGCGGCTCGCCGGCGGGGCGCCCGGTGACCTCAACCGGGTGTTCTTCACCACCGGCGGGGGCGAGGCGGTCGAGACCGCCTGGAAGCTCGCCAAGCAGTACTTCAAGCTGGTCGGGAAGCCCACCAAGCACAAGGTGATCAGCCGCAACGTCGCCTACCACGGCACTCCGCAGGGCGCCCTCTCGATCACCGGCATCCCTGCTGCCAAGGAGATGTTCGAGCCGCTGGTCCCGGGCACGTTCAAGGTGCCCAACACCAACCACTACCGCGCGCCAGACCACCTGCGCGGCGACGAGAAGGCCTTCGGCCGCTGGGCAGCGGACCGCATCGCGGAGGCGATCGAGTTCGAGGGGCCCGACACGGTTGCAGCCGTCTTCCTCGAGCCGGTCCAGAACTCCGGCGGCTGCTTCCCGCCCCCGCCCGGCTACTTCGAGCGGGTTCGGGAGATCTGCGACGAGTACGACGTGCTGCTCGTCTCCGACGAGGTCATCTGCGCCTTCGGGCGGATCGGCTCGATGTTCGCGTGCGACGACTTCAACTACGTGCCCGACATCATCACGTGCGCCAAGGGCATGACGTCCGGCTACTCCCCCATCGGGGCCATGATCGCGAGCGACCGGCTGTTCGAGCCGTTCAAGAAGGGCACGACGTACTTCCCGCACGGCTACACCTTCGGCGGCCACCCGGTGTCGGCGGCCGTCGCGATGGCCAACCTCGACATCTTCGAGCGCGAGGGCCTCAACGAGCACGTCAAGCAGAACGCACCCGCCTTCCGGGCGACCTTGGAGAAGCTGCTCGACCTGCCGATCGTCGGCGACGTCCGCGGCGCCGGGTACTTCTACGGCATCGAGCTGGTCAAGGACAAGAGCACCCGCGAGACCTTCAACGACGACGAGTGCGAGCGGCTGCTGCGCGGCTACCTCTCCAAGGCGCTCTTCGACGCGGGCATCTACTGCCGCGCCGACGACCGCGGTGACCCCGTCGTCCAGCTCGCACCGCCGCTGATCATCGGCCAGGCGGAGTTCGACGACATCGAGTCGCGGCTGCGCTCGGTGCTCAAGGACGCCGAGAAGCACCTCTGACGCGTCCGTGAACCAACCCCTGTGGTGGGATGCCCCACGCTCGGTCGGGGGTCCACGGGGGCGTAGCCCGCGTGAGTCGGCATACGGGATCTCCCTACCCGTGGACGTGCCCGGCGCCGTCGACGTCTGCATCGTCGGCGGCGGTTTCACCGGGCTGTGGACCGCCTACTACCTGCTGCGGGACCGACCCGACCTCGACGTCCTGGTCCTCGAAGCCGAGCACGTCGGCTTCGGGGCCAGCGGGCGCAACGGCGGCTGGGTCTCGGCGCTGTGGCCGGTGGCCCCGGAGTCCATGGCTGTCGGCCACGGGCGCGATGCCGCCCTGGCCATGCTGGCCGCGCTCCGGGACACCGTCGACGAGGTGGGACGCGCGGCGGCCGAGGAGGGCATCGCCTGCGGGTTCGCCAAGGGGGGCACGATCGCGGTCGCCCGCAGCGAGGCGCAGGCGCTACGCGCGCAGGCGTATGCCGCACACGGCGCCTCGTGGGGCGACGGCACCATCTGGCTGGGCGCGGCACAGGCCCGGGAGCGCCTGGCCGCCAGCCGCGTCCACGGCGCCACGTTCAACCCGAACTGTGCGCGGATCCAGCCCCGCCTGCTCGCCGACGGCCTCGCGGCCGCCGTCCGACATCGCGGGGGCACCATCGCCGAGGGCCGCCATGTCGCGACCGCCTCGCCGGGTCGGGTGGTCCTGGCGGGCGGCCAGACGGTCCGGGCCCGGCACGTCATCCGGGCCACCGAGGCGTGGACCGCTCGACTGCCCGGCCTGCGCCGCCGCATCGCCCCGGTCTACTCGCTCATGGTGGCGACCGAGCCCCTGACGCCCCTGGCATGGGACCAGATCGGGCTGCGCGACCATGAGGTGTTCACCGACCACCGTCATGTGGTCGTCTACGGCCAGCGCACCGTCGACGACCGGATCGCGTTCGGGGGGCGGGGGGCCCCGTATCACCTGGGCTCGGGGATCCGGCCCGAGTTCGACCGGGACGAGCGGGTCTTCGCGGCCCTGCGTGCGGCCCTGGTCGACCTGCTGCCGCAGCTCGACGGCGTGCAGTTCAGCCATGCCTGGGGCGGCCCGCTCGG
This sequence comes from Dermatophilaceae bacterium, assembly GCA_035691065.1. Classification (GTDB taxonomy): domain Bacteria; phylum Actinomycetota; class Actinomycetes; order Actinomycetales; family Dermatophilaceae; genus DASSJT01. Next base: position 15,308 of record DASSJT010000002.1, on the reverse strand, counting down.
CATCGCCCGCGACTGGAACCCGGCTGTCGGCTACGACGCCACGGCGGGAGTCGGCTGGGCAGGAGGGTATGTCGGAGACGGGGTCGCCGCAACGAACCTCGCAGGGCGCACCCTGTCGGACCTCGTCACGCGCCGCGACACTCCTCTGACCCGGCTTCCCTGGGTGGGCCACCGCTCCCCTGCCTGGGAGCCGGAGCCGCTGCGCTGGCTGGGCGTCAACGCCGGCCTGCGGCTGGCCGGCCTCGCCGACCGCGAGGAGTCGGCGACCGGGCGCCCCGCTCGGCTGGGGTGGCTGCTCTCAGCCCTCACGGGCCACTAGAACCCTGCGCGAGCCGCCGGTCGCCACCGCCGCTGCCCTTTGGCGAGGATGAGACAGCGACCTGCGGGCGTCCTCCAGCACGCATTACGGATTGGTGGTGGCTGGGCCGCAACCGCCGCGGCTGACGTAGTTTGAGGAGGTGACGAGGTCACTCCGATGGGCCATCGTCGTCACTGCAGTGCTGGCGCTGGTCGTGACGCCACGTGTCGTGCGGGCGCTCCCGGTTCCCGGCGCCCACGACGACACCTCGGCCGCGTCGCTGCTGCAGCGGATGCGCGCGTCGTGGTCACACCCCTATGCCGGGTACGTCGAGTCCGCCGGTGCCCTGGCGCTTCCGGCGTCTGCACAGTTCGAGTCCGTCGCCGCATTGCTCGGTGCCCGCACCCAGCTGCGCGTCTGGTGGCGCGCAGCGGACGACTGGCGGGTGGACACGCTCAGCCCGACCGGGGAGCAGAGCACGCGCACGTCACCATCGGGCGTGTGGGTATGGGACTTCGAGGACAACCGGGTCACCCGGACGGTGGCCGAGCGCCCTGGAGAGGTCCGGCTCCCCCGGGATGCCGACATCCTTCCGCCCCAGCTGGCCGCCCGACTCCTCGCGGATGCGAGCCCCGCCGAGGTCAGTCGGCTCGCCGCGGTCCGGGTGGCCGGACGAGTCGCGGACGGCCTTCGGCTGCGCCCGTCCGCCGCGCTGTCGAGCATCGGCCGCGTCGACGTGTGGGCGGACCGGGCGTCCGGTGTGCCGGTACGCGTGGACGTCTTCGGCCGCACCGCGGCGGTGCCGGCGATGTCCAGCACCTTCCTCGACTTCGCGGCGACAGCCCCGCCGGTGACAGACATCCAGTTCCAGCCGCCGCCCGGGTCGCGGCTGAGGACCGGCACACGGCCGGATGTGGTCGGCATCGTGCGCCGTTTCGCCCCTGCCGAGCCACCTGAGGAGCTCCTGGGCATGCCCCGGACGGCCGCACCGGTCGGCCTCGAGGCGGTGGGCCAGTACGGGCACGGCGTCACCCAGCTCGTCGTAGCGGCCCTGCCGCCTCGGTTGGCCCGGTCGTTGCGCTCCCAGCTGCGCCTCGCCACCGGCGTCGCGGCACTCCCCGAGGGCTTGGAGGTTGCGGCAGGCCCCGTCGCCCTGCTGCTCACCGAGCGCGCAGCCACCGGACAGGACTGGCTCCTTACCGGCACGGTCACCCCCGAGGGACTGGTTCGTGCGGCCACCGAGCTGGCGGCCTCCCCAAGGAGTTCGCCGTGATCCGGACCGAAGGCCTGACCAAGCGGTTCCGGACGGTGACCGCAGTCGACGGCGTGGCCCTGGACGTGCGGGCGGGTGACATCTACGGCTTCCTCGGGGCCAACGGGTCGGGCAAGACCACGACGGTGCGTTGCCTGCTCGGACTCGTGCTCGCGACGTCCGGGACCATCGAGGTCCTTGGTCGGCCGATGCCCAAAGCCGCCCCGGACGTCCTCCCGAAGGTGGGTGCGCTCGTCGAGCGCCCGGCGGCTTACGGGCACCTGTCGGGGCGTGCCAACCTCGCCCTGCTCGACGCCAGCGGACCGTTTCCCCACGGAGCGGTCGGCGGCGGTCGCCGTGACCGTTCCCGCCGAGTACGCCAGGCCCTCGAGCTGGTGGGTCTCGGGGCGGTCGGCCGGCGACCGGTCTCGGCATACTCCTCGGGCATGCGTCAGCGGCTGGGTCTGGCGGGCGCACTGCTTCGCCAGCCCGAGCTGCTCGTCCTCGATGAGCCGACCAACGGCCTTGACCCCCAAGGCATCCGTGAGATCCGCGAGCTTCTGCAGCGCCTGCACGCCGACGGCACGACGATCTTCATGTCAAGCCATCTGCTGGCCGAGGTCGACCAGCTGTGCACGCGCGTGGGGATGCTCGACCGTGGCCGCCTCGTCCTCCAGGAGGACATGTCGGTGCTGCGGGCACCCACCGGCCGGACCCTCGTCGAGACACCCGACGCCGCCGTTGCGGTCGGACTCCTTGACGGCAGCGTCGAGCATCGAGACGGGGACCGGCTGCTCGTCCGGGTCCCGGACCCAGCGGAGCTCAACACGAGGCTCGTCGCCGCCGGCGTGCGCGTGCGGGCCCTGCATACCGAACGGCGCACCCTCGAAGAGGTCATCATCGAGCGGACCAGCGCACGAGCCGAGGGGGAGGTGCCCCGCTGATGGTGGTGGAGCTGCGCAAGCTTTTCGGCCGACATCGAACCTGGGTCGCGATCGCCCTGCTCAACCTGCTGCCGACCGTCGTTGCCGGGCTCCTCGCATGGACCCGGATTGCGCCGCGACCGGGCGAGGGACCGGCCTTCCTGTCTGCGGTCACCGCCAACGGGTCGCTCTTCGCCGTCGCCGCGCTGGCCATCGTGCTGCCGTTGTTCCTGCCGGTCGCGGTGGCCGTGGTGGCCGGGGACAGCGTGGCCGGAGAGGCGCAGGCGGGGACTCTGCGCTACCTGCTGATCCGGCCCGTCGGACGCACCCGCCTCCTCCTGCGCAAGCTCGTCGCCGTCGCCGCCTTCGTCGGCGCCGCGGTCGTCAGCGTTGCGGCGATCGGCTTCGTCGTCGGGCGGCTGTTGCTCGGCAACGCACCGCTGTCCCAAGCCATGGTGAGCGTGTCCGGGACCGTGCTGACGCCGTGGCAGGTCGGCTGGCGGACCGTGCTCGCGATCTCCTTCATCGCCCTCTCGATGCTCGGGGTGGCCGCGATGGCGCTCTTCCTCTCGACCGTGACTGACGCACCCCAGTCGGCGACCCTGGGTGCCCTGGCCTTCCTCATCGGCTCCTCGCTGCTGCTCACGATCGACGCGGCCCGGCCGCTCCAGCCCTACCTCCCGACGCGCTACTGGCTGTCGTTCGTCGACCTCTACCGCGACCCCATCCTGTGGAGCAACCTCGAGCGTGGCCTGGGGTTGCAGGCGCTGTACGTCGTCGTGCTGCTGGGGGCGGCGTGGGCCAACTTCGCGACGAAAGACATCACGAGCTGACCTGGCAGCGGCTGGCAGCCCCGGTTCGGCTGGGCTTCAGGAGCGCAGCCGGGTGCAGTCTCCAGGACCCCAGCCCGGCACCGGCCCCGGTCCGAGGGCCTCGGCGACCAGTCGCTGGACCAGCCGGTCGTCCGGCAGGCCGCTGTGCCGCAGCCGCGAGTCGGCGCAGATGCTTTGCAGGGAGGGGCTGGGAGTGCCGGGGATGACGGCCGAGTCCGGAGGTACCACGACGTCGTCCTGGGTGGTCCACAACGAGAGGTATGCCGGTCCCCGCGGGAGCGGTTCGGCGTTGAGCCGGGCAAGGACGGGGCTGGAGGGCGACAGCTGCTGGCAGGCCACCGGGCAGGTGCCCTGCACCAGCGACCCGAGATCGGCCAGCTCGGTCCCCTGGTTGGGTGACCCGAGCGTCACGAGGCGGCGGACCTGCGTTGCACCCCCTTCCTCGGTCACCCAGAGCCTGGCGACCACACCACCGGCGGAGTAGCCCACGACGTCGACGGAGCCGGCGCCGGTCCGCTCCAGCACGGCGTCGACGACGGTGGCGAGCACACGGGACTGGTCCGCGAGGTCACCCAGGGCTCGGTCGGGGAGTGAAACGACCGTGACGTCGCGCCCGCTCGCCCGCAGGAACCGCGCCAGCGAGGACAGCGAGGCCACCGACCCGCCGTACCCGGGCACCAGCAGGACCGGTCCGGGCCGGGCCTGGTCTACCACCTCAACCGAGCGCGCCCGCAGCGACATCAGGGCCGCCACGGCCAGTACCGCGGCGAGCCCGGCGGCGAGCAGAGCGCCGAGCCCCAGCACCAGCCGGCGCCGCGCAGGCGGGAGGTGGGACAGCACCAGCACATGATGCGCTGCCCACCTGAGCAGGGCGCGACCATAAGGTACGACGACCATCAGGTACGACGCCCACTAGGTACGACGACCATCAGGCACGACCATCGGGTACGACAGGGCGCACTGGCGTCCAACGATGAAGCCGTCCCGGACGCCAGCCTCAGCTGGCTGCGACGACGGGAGACAGACGCCTTACGGCCAGGGCCGGAGCACGTTCGTGAGGTGGCGCACCGGAGCCTCACCCCACTCGGCCCATTCCTGGTCGCTGGCCTGCGACAGGCTGGACCACCAGGTGAAGGACCGGTTGACTGGCTGGGTCAGCACCGCGGCTGCCAAGAGCTCCTCGAGCTCGGGCAGCGACAGCAGGTCCGACCACGGCTCGTGGTACGCGCCGAGGAGCTCAGGCCAGGGAAGCCCCGGGTTGGTGTGGGTCAGGGCCCAGGGCAGCGGGAGCGACTCCAGGGGGTGGGCGAGCTGGGCATCGCCGAAGTCGAAGACGTGCAGCTCGCTGTCGACCACGAAGACGTTGCCGGGATGGAGGTCGCCGTGCTGGAGCGAAGGTGGCAGCGGCGAGGTCGCGAGGACCTGCGCGGCCGCCTCGACCTGTGGTGCGATCGCGCGGACCGCCGCGGCCTGCTCCTCGGGCAGGTGCGCCGGGTGGGTACTCGGCAGTCCGGCCAGAGTGGCGGTCATGCCGTCGAGCCGCTCGGCCACCGTGTCCGGCGAGCAGTCGGGAAGGCCCAGGGACACGAGCCCGCCGGGGCGGGAGGCGAGGGACCGCTGCATCTGCGCCATCTGCCTCAGGACGGCCTCCCAGTCGGCCCGTCCCGGCTCGTGCGACGCGGCCAGGGTGGTACCCCGGTCACGCGTGAGCATCCAGGCTCGCTCAGGTTCGACAGCGAGCGGCTCGTCGACATGGTGAGGTAGCAGCCGGGCCAGCTCGACTTGCAGCCGCGGCTCGAACGACTGCCCCGAGCAGTTGGCCTTGAACCAGACCCGGGCGCCTCTGACCGGGCCAACTTCGACCGGGCCACCTTCTCCGGAGCCACCTTCGACCGGGCCACCTTCGACCGGGCCACCTTCGACCGGGCCGCCATCGACAGGGACCACGAGCTGGGTGGACCACGGCCGCACGCGCGGCTGCTCGATGGGACCGGCCCGGACGATGCCGAGGCGCTCCAGCTCTCGCCCGATCCAGGCCTCGGCCTCGCGGCGCCAGCGTGCGTCGGTGACCTGCTCGGAGAACGGCCGGCCGTCACCGCCGCCGGGTGCCCCCGCCCAGTCCGGCGTCGACTCCTCCACTCCAACCGCGTGATGCCCGCCCATGGCGCACAGGGTAGGCGCGCCTAGAGTGCGGCCATGGCACATCGCAGGCATCGGCGCGCGCCCGGCGGCCACCTCGAGATCGAGAGCCTGCCCGCGCTGGATACCGCGCTGTCCTCCGGCCGCACCCTGCGGGGCGTGCGGATCCAGGGACTGGACCTCACGGCATACGAGCAGCGCCTCATGGCCCGCACGGACGTGGAGGGGCTCGTCGTCCTCGGCGGCGAGCTGTCCGAGCGGCTGGACGACCACCTGCGGCGCCACCACGCCCTCGTCTTCCCCACAGACCCGCACGCACCCATCGACCCGTACCGCTCCAGCCTCTACCAGCCGCACGAGCTCTACCACGGTCTGCGCGAGCACGGCTACGACGCGACTCCCGACGCCCGCGCGTACCACTGGGCCCTCGACGGCGTGCTCCAGCGCGACGCGTTCGTCACCCTCCTCCGCGCGATCCACGACGACTCCATCACCGATGCGCTGACCGAGTTCATCGGGGACGCACCGGTGGTCGGCGTGATGGGCGGGCACGCCGTGCCCCGGGGGACGCAGGAGTATGCCGCGGCCGCGCGTCTAGGGCACCGGCTCGCCTCGGCGGGACTGCTGGTCGCGACCGGTGGCGGCCCGGGTGCGATGGAGGCGGCGAACCTCGGCGCCCTCGCGCCGTCGGATGAGGCACTGGAGCCTGCCATCGGTCGCCTGGCCGCCGTCCCGGGCTTCCGGCCGGACGTCCGCCGGTGGGCGGAGATCGCGCTGGACGCCTACGAGGACCTCATGGAGGAGCCCGTGGACCAGCCATCGGCCCACGGCAGGGTGCGCAGCGTGGGGATCCCCACATGGTTCTACGGTCACGAGCCACCGAATGTCTTCTGCAACGGGATCGGCAAGTACTTCTCGAACGCGATCCGCGAGGACGGGCTCCTCTCGCGCTGCACCGCCGGGCTGGTGGTGCTCAAGGGTGCCGCAGGTACCGTTCAGGAGATCTTCCAGGCGGCGACCCGGCTCTACTACGCCGACGACCACGTGCTGCCCCGCATCGTGCTGGTCGACCGGCAGCACTGGACCGAGGCACTGCCGGTGTGGCGCGCCCTTCGCTCGCTGGGGGCCGGGCGGGCGCTGGGGCAGTCGATCCACCTCGTGGACACGGTGGATGAGGCTGCCGAGCTCTGCTCTTAGTCGAAGACGATCGTCCGGCGTCCGCGCAGGATGACCCGGCTCTCGACGTGCCATCGGACCGCGCGGGCCAGCGCCATGGCCTCGACGTCCTGCCCCACGGCCGCGAGCTCGGCCGGGCTGAGCCGGTGGTCGACGCGGCGGAAGTCCTGCTCGATGATCGGCCCCTCGTCGAGGTCGGCCGTGACGTAGTGGGCCGTCGCGCCGATCACCTTGACACCGCGGTCATGGGCCTGGGTGTAGGGCTTGGCCCCCTTGAAGCTCGGCAGCAGCGAGTGGTGGATGTTGATGATGCGTCCGGGCATGTCGGCGCACAGCTGCGCGGACAGGATCTGCATGTAGCGGGCCAGGACGATGGTGTCGATGCCGTAGTCGGCGACCAGGGCGCGCAGCCGCGCCTCGGCCTGCGGCTTCGTCCTGACCGTCACGGGGATGTGGTGGAACGGGATTCCGTGCCACTCGGCCAGGGAGCGGAAGTCCTCGTGGTTGGAGACGATCGCCGGGACCTGGATCGGCAGCGATCCGGTCTCGGTGCGGTAGAGCAGGTCGTTGAGGCAGTGCCCCTGCTGGCTGACCATGACCAGGACCCGGTGCGGGACGGACATGTCGCGCACCCGCCAGTCCATGCCGAAGTCGCGTGCGACCGGCTCGAAGGCGGCCCGCACGTCCTGCACATCGACCGGGTCACCCTCCCGGATCAGGTGCATGCGCAGGTGGAACTCCCCCGAGGAGGGGTCGCCGAACTGCTGGCTGTCGGCGATCGTCAGGTCCTCCTGCAGCATGGCGCCGGTGACGGCGTGGACGATGCCACGCCGGTCGGGGCACGACACCGTCAGGACGAACTCGCGGCCGGCCTCGCGGGCGACCCGTGACTCACCGTGCATGCTTCTCCAGCTCTCGTGCCGTTCAGGGTGCCGTTCCGGGCCGTTGAGGGTCTGATCAGGGCCGTTCTGGGTGGCGATCAGGGCCGATCAGGGCCGGTCACGGCCGCGTGACCAGGACGATGCCCAGGCACATCTCGTCGGTCGTCCCCTCGCCCCACATCACGAACCGCTCGGGCCGGCCGGCGAAGGCAGGCTGGATGTCTCGGAGGGCCTGGTCGTGGGTGCAGGTGACGGTCAGGGTGTCGCCGGGACCGATGGCGAGCGGTTTGCGCAGGGGCCGGCTGGCCTGGTTGTCGAAGTCCCAGACCGGGATGTCCAGGACGGTGCGGGCATCGGGCTTGCCCTTGTTGACAACGATGGTGATGCGGCGGCCGAGCAGGTGCATGTGGCCGGCGACGGCCCGGATCGTGGCGCGCTCGCGGACCGGGCGGGTGCACGACTGGGTGGGCCCGGGCAGGGGGCTCTGGCAGAACAGGTTCAGCAGGTCGTTGGTCTTGGCAGCCATGGCACCGAAGCGATCTTGCAGGTCGGCGCTGGCCGCGCGGTAGTCGCACAGCGGCCCCGTCTTGCCAGGGCGGCAGGGCAGGTTCACCGGGGCGGGCAGCAGAATCGTGTCCAGAGCCCTGCGTGCCGACGAGGCGTTCGTGACGCGCAGCTTCGCGCTGCTGATGTCCGGCGACCTGCCGGCGAGCAGGTTGTAGTGGACCTGCATGATGATGCGCGACCTTGCCTTCAGCGGGATCCCGAGATCTGGCGCGAGGGTGCTCTCACCGCCGCCTGGGGCCCACGCGCCCAGCCAGGGCGCGCTGTCGAGGCTGCCACCCTGGGCCTCGAGCCCTGACCCTCCGAAGCAGGTCCAGCCCGGACGCCCGTCCTTGCCGTCGAGGGCATCGGCCCGGGCGACGTCGGAGGGTGGCACCCGGAACAGGATGACGTGGTGGACGACGTGGGCATTGCCGGGCAGCACGTTCAGGCCGGTGACGAAGGAGTCGCGCTTGAGCCGGGGGTCGAGCAGGAAACAGCGGTAGTCGTCGGTGCCTGTTGATGGTGCCCTGGGCGTATAGGCCCTGCCCATCTTCACGGTCACGAACCGCTCGCCCTTGCGCAGCGGAACCGGTGCGGCGGCTGGTGCTGCTGCAGAGGTGGGCGCCGTGGTCGTGGCCGTCGTGGCTGCCGGCGCCGAGGGGGAGGCGGCCCGCGGGCTGCTGGTCGGCGAGGCGCTGGGGGCGCCGCACGCCGCGAGCAGCAGGACCGCCGCTCCGAGGCCGACGCGGACGCGGGATGCCATGGTGGGAGTCTATGCGCGCCCGCACGGCTCCCCGGCTGTGGTTCAGCGCGCGGCTCAGGCGGTCGCGGCGGCCAGCTGCCCGCAGGCGCCGTCGATCTCGGAGCCGCGCGTGTCGCGCACCGTGGTCGGGATGCCGTTGGCGCGAAGCCGCTCGACGAACTGCTGTTCCACACCCGGGCGGGAGGCCGTCCACTGCGAGCCTGGGGTGGGGTTGAGCGGGATCGGGTTGACGTGCACCCAGCCCCGGCCGCGCGCATTGAGCTTCTCCCCCAGCAGGTCAGCGCGCCAGGCCTGGTCGTTCATGTCGCGGATGAGGGCGTACTCGATGCTCACCCGGCGCCCCGTCCGGTCGAAGTAGCGGCGGGCGGCATCGATCGCCTCGTCGACCTTCCACCGCGTGTTGATGGGCACCAGCTCGTCGCGTAGCTCGTCGTCGGGTGCGTGCAGCGACAGCGCGAGCGTGACCGGGATGCCCTCAGCCGCCAGCTTGTCGATGCCTGGAACCAGCCCGACGGTGGACATCGTGATCCCGCGGGCGGACAGGCCCAAGCCGTCGGGTGTCGGGTCGGTCAGCCGCCGGATCGCGCCCACCGCCGCCTTGTAGTTGGCCAGGGCCTCCCCCATGCCCATGAAGACGACGTTCGAGACCCGCGTCGGTCCGCGCCCGTCAGCGGGCTCAAGCCCCGCGCCGTCGTCGTCCTCGCTGCCCAGTTCCGCCCCGCTCTCCCCGGCTGACCCGGCCGACGCGGCTGACCCGACGGGCCCAGTTGTCGCGGCTGACCCGGCGCACCCAGCCGTCCCGCCTGACCCGGCGGTCCGGCCTGACCCGGCCTCAGCCGGGGCCAGCCCGCCCCGCCTCACCAGCCGGGCGGCATACACGACCTGTTCCACGATCTCGGCCGCGGACAGGTTGCGGGTGAGCCCCTCCTGTCCCGTCGCGCAGAACGGGCAGTTCATCCCGCAGCCTGCCTGGCTGGAGATGCACACCGTGACCCGGTGTGGGTAGCGCATGAGCACCGACTCGACGAGGGCGCCGTCGAACAGCCGCCACACCGACTTCAGCGTGGCCCCGCTGTCGGCACTGAGCGTGCGCACCGGCGTGATCAGCCCCGGAAGCAGATCCGCCACGAGGTCTTCGCGGATGGCCTTGGGGAGGTCGGTCATGTCGTCGGCTGTCGCCACCAGCCGCTCGAAGTAGTGCGTAGACAGCTGCTTCGCCCGAAATCCCTTGTGCCCCAGCGCCTCGACAGCAGCCTTGCGCTCGGAGGGCGTCAGGTCGGCAAGGTGCCGGGGCGGCTTGCCGCGGCGGGGGGCTTGGAAGGTCAGCCGACCCGGCTCGGGTCGGCTGGTGGTGGGCTTGGGCAGCGGGTTCGACATGGCCGTGCCAGTCTCTCAGGTCAGACGATCGGAACCAGCACGAGCAGGAGCCCCCACACGAGGGGAGCGGTCACGACCAGGGAGTCGATCCGGTCCATGATCCCGCCGTGGCCGGGGAGGATGTTGCCCATGTCCTTGATGCCGAGGTCGCGCTTGACCGACGACTCCATGAGGTCGCCGAGCGTGGCGGCGACGGCCACGGCCAGGCCGACCAGCAGGCCGCCCCACCAGGGTCCGCCGAGCATGAGGGAGATCGACACGGCCGCCGCGACGCAGCAGAGCACCACCGAGCCGACGAACCCCTCCCATGACTTCTTGGGGCTGAGCGACGGCGCCATCGGGTGCCGGCCGAAGATGACCCCGGCGGCGAAGCCTCCCACGTCGCTGCAGACGGTGACGAGCAGGAAGACGATCACGCGGAGGCGTCCGTCCGAGGGTGCGAGCAGCAGCGACGCGAAACCGGCCAGGAAGGAGGGGTAGAGCAGGACGAGCATGCCTCCGGCGATGTCACGGGCGGCGTTGCCGACCCCATCGGCCACCCGCCAGAGCAGGACAGCGACACAGGACAGCCCGAACGTCACGGCAAGGGCCTGGCCGCCGCCGACGTAGGCACTGACGATCATGCTCACGGCCCCCACCACACAGGGAATGAGGGGCACCTCCAGACCTGCCTGCGCCAGCGCGCGGCGCATCTCCCACACGGCGAGGACCACGGCGAGGCCCACCAGCGCGAGGAAGTAGCGTCCGTCGCCGAACGCCAGCGAGCCCAGGACTGCGGCGCCGAGCAGCACGCCGACCGCGATCGCGGCCGGCAGGTTGCGGCCAGCCCTCGAAGGCGGGGGCGCCGTAGACGGCGGACGGCCCACGATGGCGGTCTCGGACTTCGCGTCAGACGTCATGGCGGTGGGAGCCGGAGGGCGAGGCCCGGGGCCTCACACCTCCAGGAGCTCGGCCTCCTTGCCCTTGAGCAGCTCGTCGATGCTGTCGACGTACTTCTTGGTCGTGCCATCGAGCTCCCGCTCTGCGCGGTGCCCTTCGTCCTCGCCGACCTCGCCGTCCTTGATCAGGCGGTCCAGCTGGTCCTTGGCGTGGCGGCGGATGTTGCGCACGGAGACCTTGGCCTCCTCGCCCTTGTGGCGCGCCATCTTGATGTACTCCCTGCGGCGCTCCTCGGTGAGCTGCGGGAGGATGCAGCGGATGATGTTGCCGTCGTTGCTGGGGTTGACGCCCAGGTCGGCGTCGCGGATCGCCTTCTCGATGGCCTTCATGGCGGTCTTGTCGAACGGCGAGATCAGGATCGTGCGCGCCTCGGGCGTCTGGAACGACGCGAGCTGCTGCAGCGGGGTCGGCGCCCCGTAGTAGTCGACGAGGAGCTTGTTGAACATGCCCGGGTGGGCCCGGCCGGTGCGGATGCCTGCGAAGTCGTCCTTGGCCACCTCGACGGCCTTCTCCATCTTCTCCTCGGCCTCGAGCAACGTGTCGTCGATCATGTCAGGCTCCTTCAAAGCGGCAGTATGCCGTGGTGCTGGGTCCGATGTGCTGGTCCGATGTGCTGGTCCAATGTGTGGGCTGGTCCGATGTCCGTGTGGCGCAGCTGGGCCGGTCACCGGGTCAAGGCCCAAGTCTGTCAAACCCTGACCGTGAAGGGCTCATTCGGCGGTGACGAGCGTGCCGATCCTCTCACCCCGCACTGCCCGCGCCACGTTGCCGTCCCCCTCCATGCCGAACACGATCATCGGGAGCTTGTTCTCCATGCACAGGCTGAAGGCTGCGGCATCCACGACCTTGAGGCCCCTCTGGAGTGCCTCCTGGTAGGTGATGTGGTCGATCTTCTGCGCATGGGGGTTGGTGCGCGGATCGGAGTCGTAGACGCCGTCGACCCCGCTCTTGCTCATGAGCACCGCGTCGCACTTGATCTCCAGGGCGCGCTGCGCGCTGACCGTGTCAGTGGAGAAGAACGGCATACCGGCGCCCGCCCCGAAGATGACCACGCGCCCCTTCTCGAGGTGGCGGATCGCGCGGCGGGGGATGTAGGGCTCAGCCACCTGGCCCATCGTGATCGCGGTCTGCACGCGGGTCTCGACGCCCTGCTTCTCAAGAAAGTCCTGCAGGGCCAGGCAGTTCATGACCGTCCCGAGCATGCCCATGTAGTCGGCTCGGGTGCGGTCCATGCCCTGCTGCTGGAGCTCGGTGCCGCGGAAGAAGTTGCCGCCTCCGACCACGACCGCGACCTGCACGCCGTCGCGCACCGCCTCGGCGATCTGGGCGGCGATGCCCCGCACCACGTCGGGAGCCAGCCCGACCTTGCCGCCGCCGAACACCTCGCCCGAGAGCTTGAGCAGCACCCGCCGGTAGGAGCGCGCGGCCGCCTCATCAGGGTGGACGTCGGTCACGGTGCCTCCTGGTCGGTCGGGTGCATGAGGGCACGTGCCCGGCAGGGCACCGACGGTCGATCTTTCCACACCGGCGGCCACCGGCTCGACCGCACGCGCTCGGGCCTTGCGGCCGGCGTGAGCGAGGCCACACCAGCGCCGGCTCACCACGACGCGAGGACCCCGGACAACAGCCGGCTCGGGGCGCCGCCCGCGGAGCCCGGACTAGCCGCCGAGCTGCAAGCCGGCCGCGACCAGCCACAGCGCCGCCGCGACGATGGCGGCCCACTTCGTCAGAGACCACCAGGCCGTCCACTTCGTCGCCCGCATCTTGGGCACCGTCGTCCTGGCGGTCACGTAGTCCTTGCGGGCGCGCACCCACATGGCGTGACCCCGGCCCAGGAAGTAGCCGAGAGCCAGTCCCACCAGCGTGCCGACGCTGAGCAGGCCAGGCGCCGCCGCGGCCGCAGCAAGGGTCTGGGTCGAACCGACCATGGCCTCCATTCTGGCGACGTCCCCCACCGTGGCCCGGCATCAGCGCCTGCCGGGCGTTTCGCTGTGCTCAGCCGAAGACGGGGAAACCGCCGGCGAGGTAGCCGAGATCCTGACGATCCTCGGCGCTCAGCTCCACCCGACCCGTGCCCTTGAGTGCCGCCTCCACGTCGTCCCACCGGGCCGGGAGTGGGCTGGCGAGGAGGCCCTCGAGCACCTCGCGGACCAACGACAGGCCACGCATGGGCGGCGGGGCGGCGTCCAGCCGCACCGTCAGGTCGAGGTAGTGGACGCTGGCCTCCACGACGAGCGTGTGCACGAAGTCGCGTGCGGTCAGGACGTGGCCCTGGGTGCGCACCCGCACGGCAGGCGGTGTGCGATGGGCCGCGTTGAGCGCCGCGGTGCTGAGGTCGGTCCAGTGGCGCACGAGCCCGTCACCGGGGCCGTAGGCGGCGGCGCTCAGCCGGACGTAGCGCGCATGGGCGGCTTCCTCCTCCGGGCTGGTCTGCCGGGTGAAGCCTTTCCAGTACGACACCGCGTCGGTGTCGGCCGAGTCCTCGATGGGCTGGGCGAAGGCCATCAGGGCCCGCTGGGCGTCGAGGAGCTGATGGAACAGCAGGTCCTGCACCGTCCACGCCTCCAGATGTGTGGCCCGCAGGAGATCGCGCGGCCCGAGGTAGCTCACCGCGCCGGTCACCAGGCCGTAGCACTCGTCGAGCAGCGGCACGAGATCGTTGGACTCGTCTCCCACCGGCTCGGCGCTCATGGTCCCATCGTGCCAGTCGGTGCTGACCGCCGCGGCTGCAGCACCCCGGCGGTGGAGGAGAAGGCAAAGCTATGCCGCCCGCTCGGGTGAGCGGGCGGCATACCGTCAGTCACTGCCTGTGGGTCAGACGCCGACCTTGAACCGCGCGAAGGTCTGGGCCTTGGCCCCGGCCTCCTCCAGCACCTTGGCCACGGTCTTCTTCGGGTCCTTGGCGAAGGGCTGCTCGAGCAGGACGTTCTCCTTGAAGTACCCGTTGACCCGGCCCTCGATGATCCGGGGCAGCGCAGCCTCGGGCTTGCCCTCCTCGCGGGCAGTCGCCTCGGCGACCCGGCGCTCGTTGGCGACGGTCTCCGCCGGGACCTCCTCGCGGGAGAGGACGGTGGGGCTGAACGCCGCGATGTGCATCGCGACGTCGCGCGCCACCTGCTGGTCGCCGCCCTCGGTGGCGACGAGCACACCGATCTGCGCGGGCAGGTCCGGGCTGGTCTTGTGCAGGTAGGACACGACGGTCGGGCCCTCGACCCGGGCCACGCGCTTGACCTCGATCTTCTCGCCGATCGTGGCGTTGGCCTCGTCGACGAGCTCCTGCACGGTCCGGCCGTCGGCCAGCGTGCTCTTGAGCAGGGTGTCGGCGTCGGCCGCGCCGATCGCGACAGCCTGGGCCAGGACCTGGTCGGCCAGCGCGATGAACTTCGCGCCCTTGGCGACGAAGTCGGTCTCGCAGAGCACCTCGACCAGCGTGCCCACGCCGTCCTGGGTCCGGGCGGTGACCAGGCCGTTGGACGTGGTGCGGCCCTCACGCTTGGTGACGCCCTTCAGGCCCTTGATGCGCAGGATCTCGGTGGCCTTGGCCTGGTCGCCGTCGGCCTCGTCGAGGGCCTTCTTGACGTCGAGCATGCCGGCGCCGGTGGCCTCGCGGAGCGCCTTGATGTCAGCGGCGGTGTAGTTCGCCATGGGTGTTATCGCTCTTTCCGTGGGTCGATCGGGTACGCAGGGCAGGAGCAGCGGCTCAGGCCTTGGCGTCGCTGCCTTCGGCAGGCGCGTCGGCGGGCACCTCGGTCGGAGCAGCTGCCTCGGCCGGAGCCGGTGCAGCGGCCTCGGCGGGCGCAGCATCCTCAGGCGCAGCTTCGGCAGGCGCAGCCGCTGCGGCTTCGGCGGGGGCAGCCGCTGCGGCCTCGGCAGGCGCAGCCTGGGCGGCCTCGCCTTGGAGCAGCTCGCGCTCCCACTCGGCCAGCGGCTCGTCGCCGCCGACCTCGGTGCCCTCGGCGCGCGCACCGCCACCCGAGCGGGCGATCAGGCCGTCCGCGACGGCGTCGGCGATCACCCGGGTCAGGAGGGTGACCGAGCGAATGGCGTCGTCGTTGCCGGGGATCTTGTAGTCGACCTCGTCGGGGTCGCAGTTGGTGTCCAGGATCGCGATGACCGGCAGGCCGAGCTTGCGGGCCTCGTCGACGGCCAGGTGCTCCTTCTTGGTGTCCACGATCCACACG
>DASSJT010000001.1:0-14985 GCA_035691065.1 Dermatophilaceae bacterium | reverse complement strand
AGTCCGGCGACTCGAGCGGCGATGGAGTCACCGCCGGCTGAACCTGGCGAGTGGCCCAGACCCTCTTGAACGCAGACCTGTTGAGTATCGACCCCTGTTGAGGAACTTCGTGCCGCCATCGCCAAGACGCTCCTCACTGAGCTCGACGCGCAGGCCATCACGGAATGCGAACCTCCTGGGTGAGCTCCTGACATCGGGTCAGGATGCCATCTGCCCCACGCCGAGCCGCTTCTGAGGCCAAGAGCACCGCGACAACAAGCCCAACAGCCCCATCTCCGTCACCCGTTCAGCCGATTCGACGTTCTGGTGAGAGGCTTTCAGTCCTCGCAATGAAAGGCATGCCGCCCGCTCGAGGTGAGCGGGCGGCATACCGGATGTGCTGACCGGCCGTCAGTAGCGGTAGTGCTCCGGCTTGTACGGGCCGGTGAGGTCGACGCCGAGGTACTCGGCCTGCGCCTTGGTCAGCTCAGTGAGCTTCGCGCCGAGCGCGTCCAGGTGGAGGCGAGCGACCTTCTCGTCGAGGTGCTTGGGCAGTGTGTAGACCTTGTTGAGGTACTCGCCCGGCTTCGACCAGAGCTCGATCTGCGCGATCACCTGGTTGGAGAAGGAGTTGCTCATCACGAACGACGGATGGCCGGTCGCGTTGCCGAGGTTCATCAGGCGGCCCTCCGACAGCACGATGATGGAGTGGCCATCGGCGAAGCTCCACTCGTGGACCTGGGGCTTGATCTCGGTCTTGCTGATGCCGGGGACCCGCGCCAGCCCGGCCATGTCGATCTCGTTGTCGAAGTGGCCGATGTTGGCCACGATCGCCTTGTTCTTCATCCGCTCGAGGTGCTCGGAGCGGATGACGTCGTAGCAGCCTGTGGCGGTGATGAAGATGTCGCCCGACTCCACGACGTCGTCGAGCTGCGCGACCTGGTAGCCCTCCATGGCGGCCTGGAGCGCGCAGATCGGATCCACCTCGGTCACGATCACCCGGGCGCCCTGGCCGGCGAGCGACTGGGCGCAGCCCTTGCCGACGTCGCCGTAGCCGCACACGACGGCGACCTTGCCGCCGATGAGTACGTCGACCGCCCGGTTGAGGCCGTCGATCAGGGAGTGACGGCAGCCGTACTTGTTGTCGAACTTGCTCTTGGTGACCGAGTCGTTGACGTTGATCGCCGGGAAGAGCAGGTTGCCGACCTCGGCCAGCTGGTAGAGGCGGTGGACGCCGGTCGTGGTCTCCTCGGTGACGCCCTTGATCTGGTCTGAAACCTTGGTCCACTTCTGCGGGTCGGCTGCGATGGTCTTGCGAACCAGCGCCTTGAAGACGCTGAACTCCTCGGAGTCCTCGTCGCTCGTCGCCGGCACATGCCCGGCCAGCTCCCACTCGCGGCCGCGGTGGACCAGCATCGTGGCGTCGCCGCCGTCGTCGAGGATCATATTCGGGCCGTCACCGTTGGGCCAGGTCAGGATGGCCTCGGTGCAGTCCCAGTACTCCTCGAGGGTCTCGCCCTTCCAGGCGAACACCGGCACGCCCTGCGGCTCGTCCGGGGTTCCCTGGCCCACGACGACCGCGGCGGCGGCCTCGTCCTGGGTGGAGAAGATGTTGCACGAGGCCCAGCGGACCTCGGCACCGAGCGCAACGAGGGTCTCGATGAGCACGGCGGTCTGCACGGTCATGTGCAGGGAACCCGCGATCTTGGCGCCCTTGAGCGGCTTGGCCGCCCCGAACTCCTCACGCAGGGACATCAGGCCGGGCATCTCGTGCTCGGCCAGGCGGATCTGGTGGCGGCCAGCCTCGGCGAGGCTCAGGTCGGCAACCTTGTAGTCAAAGGGCACAGCAAATCTCCTTGGTTGACTGTTCAGTGCGACCCGGCGCGCCCCTCTGGGCTCACGTCTGGCGGGTTATCACCCACGCCGGCAAGGAGCGAGTCTATCGCGTATGCCGGGTGAGCCGCCTTGCGCTGAAGCCTGCCGTTGGGTGCCCGCGGGGTGATCAGGGCGGCTGCGGGGTAGGAATCACCACGTCAAGCCGCCCGACGGAAGGCAGAACCATGACCGAGCCGAGCAGCAACATCCCAGAGGACATCGCGAACGCGGAAGTCGAGGAAGACCAGTCGGCGCCGGAGCAACAGCAACAGCCTGACCTGGACCTGAACGTCGACCAGGAGAAGCGCGAGGCCTGGGACCGGATCAAGTCCGACTACGAGACCGAACCAGGCGGCCAGCCCGTGCCCAACAGCATGGACCAAGCACAGCTCGACGCGGCCGAAGCCGAGGAAGGCGACGACGAGGGCGAGGACGAGGGCCGCGCCAACCCCGAGTGATTCCGCATCGTCGACCGGGCGCTCGCCACGCTGAAACCCCGTGGATCACGCCGCGGATCAGGCCTCGGCAGAACTCGTTGGGGCGACCGCCCGGTCGATGTCGGGCTCGAGGTACATCACCAGGGTCAGCCCAGGCACCGCCGACCGGGCCCGCTGTTCGGCGTCATCGATGGCCCCGGCCACCTCGGCCGCAGACGTGGCCGCTGGCACCGCGAGTTTCGCGGCGACGAGCAGCTCCTCGGGCCCGAGGTGCAACGTCTTCATGTGGATGATCCGGTTTACTCCACCCGTCCCCGAGAGGGCCTTCTCGATCGCTGTGGTGTGCTCGGGTTTGGCGCCTTCACCGATAAGAAGCGACTTCATCTCGATCGCGAGAGTGATGGCCACCGTCACGAGCAGGAGGCCGATCATGGCCGTGCCGACCGCGTCCCAGATGCCATCTCCTGTGATCAGCGTGAGGCTCACGCCGAACAGCGCGAACACCAGACCCAGCAGCGCGGCGAAATCCTCCAGCAGGATGACGGGGAGCTCGGGGGCCTTGGCACTTCGAATGAACTCTGCCCATGTGCGCGTGCCACGGACCCGGTTGCTCTCCGCGATGGCCGTACGGAACGAGTAGGACTCCAGCGCGATCGCCACCAGCAGGACGACTAGCGGCACCCACCACCACCGGCCCTCGATAGCCCCGTGTCCCGCTTGAGCCTCATGCCACTTGTGGTAGGCCTCGTACAGCGCGAACAGACCTCCCACGCTGAACAGGACGATCGAGACCACGAACCCGTAGACGTAGCGCTCGCGCCCGTAGCCGAACGGGTGCTGCGGGGTCGCCTCGCGTTGTGCGCGCTTACCGCCGAGCAGTAAGAGGAGCTGGTTCCCCGAGTCGGCCACCGAGTGGATCGACTCGGCCAACATCGAGCTCGATGAAGTCGCCAGATAGGCCACGAACTTGGTGACCGCGATGCCCAAGTTCGCGATCAGTGCGGCGACGATTGCCCGGGTCCCGCCCTCGGTAGACATGCCGGAATCCTAACGACGCCGCAAAGAGGCGCCGGCTTGCGAGGGTGCTCGGCAGTTCTTCCTCACCAGCCGTTGAGGACGGTGAGCACAGATGAGTGGTCGTCCGTCCAAGCCACGCGGCGGCTGTGAGGCGGTCGCCAGTCGTCGAGGCCGAGAAGGTCGCCGATGGTCTTGCCCGTGCTTGACAAGGCCACCCACCGCGAGGGCATCGCACCGCCCGCCGAGGACGATCCTGCGCCAACGGCGACCCGCCAGCCCAGCCGATCTCCCGCTGCCGCCACCACAGGCTCCAGGTCGAACACGCGGTTGCTGATGTGGACCATGAGCGTGCCGCCTGGCCTCAACTTCGAGGCATACAGCCTGAACGCCTCCTGGGTCAGGAGGTGGACCGGGATCGCGTCGGAGCTGAAGGCGTCCAAGATGAGGAGGTCAAAGCTGCCGTCCGGTGTGGCGGTCAACGACAGGCGCCCGTCGCCAGTGACGACGCGGGTGGATGCACGGGTGTCGCGAAGGTAGGTGAAGAGCCGGGGATCCGTGGCAATTCGCACGACTTCCGGATCGATCTCGAAGAAGGTCAGGGTCTGTCCGCCCTTGCCATAGGCGGCCAGCGTGCCTGCGCCCAGCCCGACCACGCCGATGTCCCTGGCTCCTGGAAGGTGGCGAAAGAGGTCGCCTACGGGTCCGTCGGCTGAGTAGTAGGTCGTCGGCTCCGAGGCGCGGGATCCCGTCCATTGGCTCCCGTGGCTAGTCGTGCCGTGCACCAAGTCGTGCCGCTGCCCGTCGCCTGTCACCCGGTAGGCGCCGTAGAAAGTCCGGGAGACGTACATCTCGTCGCCCCCGAACACCAAAGTCGGCGCGAGGATCAGGAGGCACACCGCTGCCAGCAGTGGGAGCGGCCTGGACGCCATCAGCCACGCCAGCCCCAGTAGGGCCAGCCCGACCGCCGCGAGAGCCACGGCGCCCGAGCCCGAGATCCGCTCCGTTGTCATCAGGCCCACCAGCAGGACCACGGCGAAGAAGAACGCTTCGACCAGGCGGACGAATCCGGGGTGGTATCGCAGCTCGAGGCCTCTCCATGGCGGCGAGGAGGACCGCAGGCTGAGCGCCAGCACGGCCAGCAGAGCCACTGGGTACTCCCACACCCGGTCGAGAACAAGAGGGGCGAGTAGGCCGTTGATCAGGCCGCCCGCCGCCCCGCCAGCCGACACGACGAGGTAGAACACCGTCAGATTGGTGGGAGCCGGCCGATCCGCAGCAAGCCGAACGTGCGCAGCCAGGCCAGTCGCCCCTAGCAGAGCCAGGTCGACTGCTATTTGGGGCAGGACGGCCTGTCCCTGCCTCACGAACCACCAGACTGCTGCGACCGATGCCAGGGCGGCTGCCACACGGGTGACCTGCACGGGCCGTTGACGGCTCTGTCGGGCGAAGGCCACCACGAATGTGGCCAGGTAGATCGCAAGCGGGACCACCCAGAGGAGCGGTACGGACGCCACGTCCGCCGATATATGTGCAGTCACCCCGAGCATGAGGCTTGAGGGCAGCAGGGCCAGCCCGAACCAGCGGACGAGCTGTTGTCGGCTGATCGGCTCGGAGGCTGGGCTCAGGACCGCGCCAGCCACCGTGGGCTGGGAGCCGCCGAGCAGAACGGCCACTCCGCAGGAGGCAACCAGCACCATCAGGACGATGAATGCCACCGACCAGCAGAAGCGCTGTTGCTCCAAGGTCAGGCGGGGCTCGATAGCCAGCGGGTAGGCGAGCAACCCCACGAAGCTCCCGAGGTTCCCAGCCGCGAAGAGGAAGTACGGGTCGCCCGCTCGTGGCCCTGCCGTCGATGCGTACCAGCGTTGCAGGAGGGGGCCCGTCGTGGACAACACGGCGAACGGGAGGCCCACCAGAATCGTGAGGGTCCGAAGGAGCGAAAGGAGCGGAGAGCTTGCAGCGTCCACAGCTGCTCCGGCAGGCAGGGCTATCGGCAGGGCTGCGAGCGGAAGGAGCAGGACGCCGAAGTGCAGCCACGGCTGGCCTGCGCCATCGCGCCAACGCGTGCTGCCGTGGGCGTAGAGGTAGCCGAGCATCAGGACGACCTGGAAGAAGAGGCTGCTCGTGCTCCAGACCGTGGCCGAGCCACCGAACTCCGGGAGAACCATCCTCGCGACCATGGGCTGGACCACGAACAGCATGGCCGCACCGGAGAAAGACGTCGTCGCGTAGAGAACAGCCACGATGCGTGACCGCGCCTGCAGGTCGGGCGCCAGAGCCGAATCGCGGGCCTCCTCGACCCTGAGTGTCACCGAGCGTTCCCCATCACGCCGCGCAGCCTAAGGTGGCACAGGAGTCGCACCAGTGTCGCCGACAAGACCTGCCCGGTCGGACCACTCGCGCGCCGACGAACGGATGACTCGATGCCAAGAGAGCCACCAGCGCGATGGCTCCGGTTTCGCTCACGGGCTGCCGCAGTCGGTCCGGTGTGCCGCGCTAGCGTGCGTCCATGCCTTCTGCCCGCGGCAACCTGACCTGGTCCCCCGCCCGCGAACACCCCGAGCTCGTCGCCCCTCCCGTCTTCGCCGCCATCGAGACGACCCCGTCCGCCCAGGTGGCGCCCATCGACCCGACCCTCGCTGACACGGCAGCGTTCTGTGCGGCATACGACGTCGCCTTGGACCGCTCGGCGAACTGCGTCGTCGTCGCTGGGCGCCGCGGCGAGGTCACGCGGTATGCCGCGGTCATGGTTCTTGCCACGATGCGCGCCGATATCAACAGCGTCGTTCGCAAGCACCTGGGCGTCCGGAAGATCTCGTTCGCGCCGCATGAGGAAGCGGTACGGCTGACGGGGATGGAGTTCGGCGGGATCACCCCGATCGGGCTGCCCGGCGACTGGCCGATCCTGGTCGACACCGCCGTGGTCGAGGCTGGCGACGTCGTGATCGGCAGCGGGATCCGGGGCAGCAAGCTCCTGCTGTCGGGCGCGTCGCTGGTGGGACTGCCCGGCGCCGAGGTGCTGGCCCTGTCTCAACCCCTCGCCCAGTAGTGCCAGCCCGGGCCGAACGGCCGCTCTTCGCCCGACTCAGCACTGCAGCGAAGGCCGCTGCCTAGTCTGGGGACCATGACAGCACCTGCACGGTACGTGGTGATCGGCGGCGGCATCGTGGGTCTCGCCGTCGCGGACCGGCTCACGACCGAGTATCCAGAGGCGTCAGTCAGCGTCATCGAGAAGGAAGCCACGTGGGCGGCGCACCAGACCGGGCGCAACAGCGGCGTCATCCATTCCGGCCTCTACTATGCGCCCGGCTCCCAGAAGGCGCTCATGTGCCGGGCCGGCGCGAAGTCGATGGTGGAGTTCGCCGAGCGCGAGGGCATCAAGCACGAGGTCTGCGGCAAGCTCGTGGTGGCCACCTCCGAGGACGAGCTGCCCGGGCTGGACCGGCTCCACCGCCGGGGCCTCGAGAACGGGCTCGCCGTGACGAAGCTGTCACCGGAGCAGGCCCGCGAGCACGAGCCCCATGTCAACGTCATCGCCGCGCTGCACGTGCCCAGCACCGGGATCATCGACTTCGACGAGGTCTGCCAGGCCCTGGTGCGGCGGCTGGACGCGGCCGGCGCAACCCTGTGCCTGGGCACCGAAGTGCTGGGAGCCGATCGCACGGGCGCGGCCACCATCGTCCACACCAGCCGGGGCGACCTCACAGCCGACACGGTCGTCAACTGCGCCGGTCTGCACAGCGACCTCGTGGCCCAGCGCCTGGGCCACACCCCGAGCGCGCGGATCGTGCCGTTCCGCGGCGAGTACTACGAGCTGCGCCCCGAGCGCTCCCACCTCGTGCAGGGCCTGATCTACCCGGTGCCGGACCCCGACTTCCCCTTCCTCGGCGTGCACCTGACGCGAGGCGTCGAGGGACACGTCCACGCCGGCCCCAACGCCGTGCTCGCCTTCGCCCGGGAGGGGTACCGCTGGTCCACGGTCGTGCCGCGAGAGCTGTTCGGCACCCTGACCTACCCGGGGTTCTGGCGACTGGCCCGGAAGAACTACCGGGCCGGGGCGCGTGAGATGGCGCGTTCCGCATCGCGGCGGCTGTTCGGCGACAGCCTGCGCCGCTTGGTGCCCGAGATCCGCGACGACGACCTGGTGCGCGCGTCCGCCGGCGTGCGCGCCCAGGCGATGCACCGCGACGGCCGGCTGGTCGACGACTTCCTGATCGAGCGCGACCGCGGGATCGTCCACGTCCTCAACGCCCCGTCTCCCGCGGCGACGAGCTCCCTCGAGATCGCCAAGCACATCGTGGCCCTGCTGGAGGCGTAGCCGAGGCTCAGCCCGCCACCCGTTCCCGGCCTCACCTGGGCGTATGCCGGGTGGTCACCGCCCGCACCCGGGTCGCGGCTCGGGGGCGCAAGCGAACGGGTCCAGCACTCAGGAGGTGCGGTCGCGCAGGTCGGCGACGTGGGGCGAGACCGTCGGGTCCAGCCCCAGCCCGAGCGCGAGGTACGTCGCGGCGAAGTCGGTGAGCGAGATCAGGTCGGCCAGGCGCACCACCGGGTGCCCCTCCCCCGCTCGCGCCTCGGACACCTTCACGTTCGAGTCGCGGGCCGAGTCGATGACCGCCTGCGCGAGGTTCTGGGCGTCGGCCTGCTCAACGGTCATCGGATCGGGCACCATGTCGCGGAGCATCAGCAACCCGAGCTGCGGGGTGCTGGGCCCGTCGAGGTAGGGGTCGGCGAAGATGTCGCGGCCGCCGTCGGGAGTCGCCGCCCCGGCACCGGCCGCGAACGGCCCGTCGAAGCACGCAACCACCTGCGAAGCCGCGTCCGGGAGCTCCCCGAACGTGGCCGGCATACGGGCTGTTCGGGCCAGCATCGACGCGGCCCGAGCCGCGGCCACCCCGGTGAGCGGCCCGTCGCCCAGCACGACCGGGACAGTGTCGGCCAGGTCGACGGCCATGACCTTGGCGGGGTTGACGAAGGCCTCGCTCGAGGGCCGGCAGGCCTCGGCCTGCTCGTCGAGCCGGTCGGCGACGTCCTCCAGCACCTCGGCGCTCATGTCGATGAGCCCCAGGTGGCCCGCAGCAAGAAGCACCGGCGCGAGCAGAGCCCAGAGGGCGGTTCGCGACCCGGACGTGCTGTCGCGCACCGGGACGTGCACGCCCCGGCCCTGCGCACACACGTCAGCAAGCGGCGAGTCAGCGGCACCCACGGTGAGCAGGCCGGCTCCGCGGCGGGCCGCCTCGGCTGCCAGCGCCAGCGGCCCAGTAGCGCGGCCGGACTGCGACACGGCGATGACCAGGTCGAGCGGCCCCACCCAGCCCGGCAGCGGCACGTTGCGACGGGTGGTGACCGGGACGGGCGACCCCGGCTCGGCCAGCACGTCGAGCACGTCGCACACGACCGCGGTGCCGCCGAGGGAGGCCACGAGCACCGACCGCGGTCGCTCCCCGCCGTTGACCTTCTCGATGCCCGCCTCGGTCGCAAGGGTCAGCGCCAGCCGCACCTGCGCGCCGGCCGTGGCAAGCGACCGGAGGGTGGCGTGGGAGTCGAGCGTGGCAAGGGCTTCCTCGCTGTCGAGGCGCTGCTCGTCCAGGAAGGGTGCCATGGCGTATGCCGGTCAGGCCGGCTTGCGTGCCTCGTCGACGAGCAGGACGGGGACGCCGTCGTCGATGCGGTACTGCAGGCCGCACTCGGCGCTGGTGCAGTGCAGCTCCGGGCCGGATTCGCCCTGCGCGTCGAGGAGCTCGCTGCGGCAGTTGGGGCAGCGCAGGATGTCGCGCAGCCAAGGCTCGATGCCGGTCTCGACCACCGTGCCGCTGGGCGTAGCGTCAGTCTCGCCGGGGGCGTCGGTGCCCGTGTCGATGCCCTCGCCCGCATCACTGGGGGTGCTCGTCATGCGTCCGATCCTCTCACCAGGGCGAGCACCTCGTCTCGCACCCGCTCCATCGTCTGCTCGTCGGCGGCCTCGACGTTGAGCCGCAGTAGCGGCTCGGTGTTGGACGCCCGCAGGTTGAACCACCACATGGGGTCGCCGGTCGCCTCGTCGCCGGTCGCCTCGTCGCCAGTCGCCTCGTTGCCCGCATGGGTGGCGGTGAGGCCGTCGAGCTCGTCGAACTCGGCGCCCCGCTCCTGCGCCCAGGCCCGCACCTTCGCGGTGGCCGCGGGCACGTCGGCGACCCTCGAGTTGATCTCGCCGGAAGCGGCATACCAGCTGTATTCGTGCATCAGCGCGCTCAGCGGCTGGTCCTGCTCGCCCAGGGCGGCCAGGACGTGCATGGCGGCGAGCATGCCGGTGTCGGCGAACCAGAAGTCGCGGAAGTAGTAGTGGGCGCTGTGCTCGCCGCCGAAGACCGCGTCGGCCTTCGCCATCTCCCCCTTGATGAACGAGTGGCCGACCCGGGTGCGGACCGGGCGGGCACCGCGCCGGGCGATGTAGTCGGGGACCGCCGAGCTGGTGATGACGTTGTGGACGACGCAGACGTCGCTGGGCGCGCGTCCGGCGGCGACCTCGCGGTCGATCTCGCGGCCGGCGATCATCGCGGTGATCGCGCTCGGGCTGACCGGCAGGCCAAGCTCGTCGATGACGAAGCAGCGGTCGGCGTCGCCGTCGAAGGCGAGCCCGATGTCGGCGTGGTGGTGGCGCACGGCGTGCTGGAGATCGCGCAGGTTGGCAGGCTCGAGCGGGTTGGCCTCGTGGTTGGGGAAGGTCCCGTCGAGCTCGAAGTACAAGGGGACGAGCTCGACCGGCAGTGGGGGCAGACCCGCGGCGGTGCCGAGGACCGCCGGCACGGTGTGGCCTGCCATGCCGTTGCCTGCGTCGACCACGACTTTGAGCAGCCGCGAGCCGCTGAGGTCGACCAGCCCGCGGAGGAAGGCGGCATAGTCGCCGAGGAGGTCGCGCTCGATGACTTGGCCCTTGTGGTCGGCGGACTCGTCGGCGCTCACGCCCTCGTCGAGGAGCTTCTGGGCCAGGTCGCGCACCTCGGCCAGCCCCGTGTCCTGGCCAACCGGCCGCGCTCCTGCGCGGCAGAACTTGATGCCGTTGTATGCGGCCGGGTTGTGGCTTGCAGTGAACATCGCGCCAGGCAGGTCGAGAGCCCCGCTGGCGTAGTAGAGGCCGTCGGTGCTGGCTAGGCCGATGACGACGGCGTCGAGACCGTGGGACGTGACACCGGCAGCGAAGGCGGAGGCGAGCTCCGGTGAGGAGGGGCGCATGTCGTGACCGATGACCACCGCGTGGGCACCCTCTGGGGCAGCCACCACCTGGGCGAACGCCTCGCCCAGGGCCCACGCCACATCGACGTTGAGCTGCTCGGGCACGAGTCCGCGGACGTCGTAGGCCTTGACGAAATCTGCGAGAACTGGGGCAGTCACCCTGCCAACCCTAGTGGGCGGGAGAGGTCGACGAAGGCGGTGCGCCCGGGTCCAGGGGTCGGTTCGGAGGTCGGATTGGAGGTCGGATCAGAGATCACGGAGCACCCGAAGGTGACCCCGGCGGGAGGACTCGGGCGCGAACACCTCGGAGGCCTCGGATCGGCGCCCACCGTCATCGGCGTCCTGCGCTGACCCCGTATTCCCCCTGCCCGACGCTCCCCTGACCGGCGCCACGGCAGGCACGGGCGACGACTGGGCCCTGGGCTTGGCGGCCTCGCGGACGGCATTCGCCAGGGCGAGCAGGTCGTCGTGGCTGGGCTCGGGGACGGTGTACTCGCCGGCGAGCCGCACGACCTGCCACCCGCGCGGGACCGTGAGGCGCTCGGCGTGGTCGACACACAGGTCGTAGGTGTGGGGCTCGGCGTAGGTCGCGAGCGGGCCAACGACAGCGGTCTGGTCTGCGTAGACGTAGGTGAGCGTGGCCACCGCTGCGCGTGAACAGGCGGCGCGGGAACACTTGCGGGTCAGGCTCACGGCTGGACTCTATGCCACGGGAACCGGGCCGTCGCATCGGCGCGCCGCGCGACCGGGAGCCGCGGCCGGCAGGCCGCGACCGGACACGTGGAGGTGGGCACGCGGCATACCGCATGGCCATCGGCCCATCCGCCGTAGGCTGGCGGGGTGAGTGGGATTTCGGGCACGAGGGGGGCTGCGCGGCGCCGCAGGCGGGACCGCCATGGCCGGGGCCGGCGTGGACCGCTGGCGTGGCCCGCGGTGCCCGCGATGACCACGCGCGCCGAGCGGTTCGACGACCTGGTGCTCGACAGCGCGGAGCGGCTGGAGGATGTGTTAGGCGGGCACGCCGTTGAGTTCGCCGTGGAGGACGTCCCGCCGAGCGACCCCGCTCCGTGGGAGGGGGACGCGGTGCCCCTCGGACGGGTGTTCCCGGGGCGCGGCTCGGTCACCCCGCGCATCGTGGTCTACCGCCGGCCGGTCGAGGCCCGGGCTGCCGACGAGCGCGAGCTGGCGCAGGTCGTGCACGACGTCGTCGTGGAGCAGGTGGCCGCGCTGCTCGGCGTGCGGCCCGGCGAGGTCGACCGCCGCTATGACGAGGGCGACGACTGACGCAAGGTCGTCAGGGCAGGGGGACCACCCGCGACGCGGTCGACTCCAGCACCGGCTCAGCCAGGCTGGTGACGGTGATGAACGGGCTTGGGGCCGCGGGGATCTGCGTGACCACCGCACCTCGGAGCTCTCCGCCGCTGAGGCGCCGCACCCATACCGACGCAGTACCGACTGGGAGCTTGACGTCGGCCACGGTATCGCTGGTCACGGTCATGCGCTGGCCCGTCGCGACGCCCTTCTCGGTCACGACGAGCACCTCGGCCACGACATCGTCACCGGACGCGGTCAGACCCAGCGAGCGGGCTGGCGTCCCTGGCACGCCGGGCTGGTGCTGCGGGACCGCCATCCCGAGCAGCCGTGGGGCGGGCCGGGCCGATGGGATCCAGGCGAAGTCGCCGACCTCGTCGAGCGCCGCGCGCCGGGACACGGATGCGCCCGCGACCACAGGCACGTCGGCCTTCACCTCGATGGCGTAGAAGCCGTTGGGCACGCCGGTCAGGTCGATGTCCGCCACCGCACCTCCGGCCACGCGTGTGACCCCACCCGAGGGCAGGGCCTTCGGCCCTTCGGCAGTGAGCGCCCGCGTCTGGACCACGGCCTCCTGGTCGCCGGGAACGGCCACGCGGACCCGAGCCATGCCGTTGACGGGCACCGCCGGGATCACCTGGTGGGTCGACGGCGGAGCGGTCGGCCCGGCGTCGTCGGAGCCGGCCGCGCGGGTGCCGTCGAGCCAGGTGTCGTTGAGCACGGCTCGCACCAGACCTCCCCGGGTGGAGATGTGGACCGCCGGCGTCGGCTCGGTGCCGGAGATGGCGTCGACCAGGAAGTTGACCCGCGACCTGGGCGGCACCACGATGTCGCCCCCGTTGGGCGAGTCGACAAGGCCCTTGGCGCCGTGGAGCTCGACGTCGACGGTCACCGGGTTGGGGCTGGGATTGGCCAGGAGCAGGCGCTCCTGGCGCCCCGGGTCGCCGCCACCGGCGAGCAGCCAGGCGTCGGACGTGGCCTCGCCGCACGCCGAGCTGACCAGCCCGCGCACGGTGTCGCTCGACACCGCCCACTGCTGTCCGGCGACCAGACCGGCAGCCAGCGACTGGGTACCGGTGACCATCACCGCCCGGGCTCCGGTGTAGT
The DNA here is from genome assembly GCA_035691065.1 of Dermatophilaceae bacterium. Lineage (GTDB taxonomy): Bacteria > Actinomycetota > Actinomycetes > Actinomycetales > Dermatophilaceae > DASSJT01. Next base: position 2,047 of record DASSJT010000001.1, on the reverse strand, counting down.
CGTAGGAGAGCGCGGCGCCTCGCTGCTTCGTGACCGACGACGACGCCGCCTTGCCAGAAGCCAGCGGCGCGATGCGCACCGCCCCCGGCTTGGCCGAGAGCTGGAGCCCGGCGAGAACCTGCGCCGGTGCTGTCGCCGCCAGGACCGAGCCGCCCAGGACGACGTCATCTACCCCTCGGGCGCCCATGAGCTCCGAGCCCACACACACCACCGAGGCGCCGGTGAGCGCCGGAGCCCCGGCTGACGAGGGATCTGCAGCCGCGCCGGCTTCGGTGCGCACCGCCCAACTCGCCGGTAGCCGCATGGCCCCGAGCACGAGACCGGCGCCGGCTGCCGCGACCAGGGTCGCCCGGACGAGTGACTTCCCACTGGGCCTCATGAGGTCCTCCCCGGGACGGCCTGCGGACGGCGTCCGAGGGGCAGCGCCAGGAAGAGGACGAGCGCGAACAGCGCCCCCTGGGCGAGACGCCAGCCGGCGTCGTCGGAGGCGACGTCGATGGTGAGCGTCCCCGTGCCGCGGGGCACGGCATACGTCGGTGTGGATGCGCCCGGCACCTGGGTGAGGCTGCGCCCGTCTACCCGCACCGACGCGTGCTCTGCCCACGCGGGCGGCTCCGCGACCACCAGGGTCGTGCCGGCAGGGGCGGTGATCTGCGTGTGCGTCGCGGCGTGGCTGCCGGTGGTGTCGACAGGCACCACCTTCTTGCCGGTCACGAGCGTCAGCCGGGTGGGAGCCGTGGCCGAGCTGGCACCTGGGGGCAGGACCCGCCAGACAAGGACGCCGTCGCGGGTGCCGGACCGCACGAGACCAGCGGTGGCGTCGAGGGCTCGGATGCGCGGGTCGGTCTCGTCGGCCGACAGCCCCACGAAACCGATCGCCTCGCGCGCCAGCTGGGCGACGGGGCCTTCCGCTGCGCCTGACGTGCCGGCCGCCTGCCCCCCGAGGAGGGCTACCACGGTGGGCGCGATTCGGGTGTCGCGCGCCGGGTCCGCGGCGCTGCCGGGGAGGGCGCGGGTCAGGCCGCTGGCCTCGCGGCCCACCACGCGGAAGCCCATCGCTGAGCGGTCCTGGCCGCCGCTGGCCCCGGGGGGCCCGGGGGCCGGCCTTGCGCTGGTGGAGGTGCTGGTGCTGGTGCTGGTGCTGGTGCTGGTGCTGGTGGCGTCAGCCTCGCCGGTCGTCGTCGGCTCGAGGAACAGCATGCGGTTGGAAACTGTGCTGTCGGCCTGGTCGACGGCCACGGCTGGGCGGGGCTCGCGCCAGCTGGCCAGCTGGTCGCCGAAGGTCTGCCAGCCGATGTAGCCAGCGCTTGCCAGCACGGTGGCCACTGCGCCCAGCACGAAGGGCCAGCGGACGACAGCCGACCATCCCGCTTCGCGGCGGGAGAGACTCAGGCCGCTCACTCCGACGAGGGCCGCTGCGATGACCGCGAGGGCGAGCGGCAGCAGGGCCACGCCGGTCCAGGGCGTGATCGGCTGCCCGGCGTGGGGCAGCTGGGCGGGAACCGTGCCGAGGACGACCCTGGGTGCGGCCAGGGCCCCGGCGAGCGAGACCAGGGCGAGGCCGGCGAGCCCGCTCAGCGCCGCGCTGCGACGGCCGGTGCGGGCGAGCCCGAGCACCGCCAACCCGAGCAGCGGCGCCGAGAGCAGCACCGGGAAGCTTCCGGCGCCGCCCGGATGGAGCAGAGCCAGCTGCCACGCCTGTGGAACCGGCTCGCCCCAGGACAGCAGACCGGGGCCACCGGCGAGCAGCTGCTCCGGGTGGCGGACCAGCTCCAGCAGCCAGGGACCTTGGAGGGCCATCGGCAGCAGGAGCAGCACGAGGGCGCGCACCCGCCGCCCGGCGCGGCCGACGACGAGCAGGGTCAGCGACGCCGCCGCGAGCAGCACCAGCAGCGCTGGCACGAAGGCCCCGAGAACGGCCGCGGCCAGGGACGTCGCGAACATGGCCGTGGCGCTGCCGCCCGGTCGGGCCGTGCGCGCGAAACCGGCCGCCACCGGGGGCAGCAGCACCAAGGCCACCGCCGGGCCGATTCGACCACCCGCGATG